>JAZNHI010000094.1:0-11249 GCA_045576895.1 Clostridia bacterium
AAGATCGCGTCGATCCCGTGACGCCGCAAAAACGGCATCGCGCAGAACGGTCCGAGGATGAACGCCGCGGTGGCAAACGCGTCCAATGCGGTCGCGTCCGTGCCGATCAGCGTGACCGACACGAGCCCGGAATCGGCAGGATGCCCGGTCCGCGGGTCGATGATGTGGTGGACCGATTGATTGCCGATGCGGGAAAAGCGTTCGTACGAGCCGCTGGTGACTGCGCAGCAGTTGTCCAGGATCAGCGTGCCGATCGGTTCGCCGTCCGGATCGAACGGGTTGCGAATGCCGATCGGGACCGGTCTGCCGATCGCGCCGACCGTGCCGCCGAGGTTCAGGATCGCGTGCGCGGCGCCCGCTTCCCGCAAAAGCGCTGTCGCGCGGTCAAGCGCATAGCCCTTTGCGATTCCGCCGAGATCCACGGATTGTCCTCTTCCGAGCTTCACCGACTGCCCGGAAAACCGGATGCGCCGCGCGCCGGTGTGCCGCAGGGCTTCGTCGATCTCGCGGGCGTTCGGGATCCGTTCGCTGCGCATCGCCTGCCGCCACAGGCTTGTCAGCGGTCCCGCCGTGACGTCGAATGCGCCTTCGGTCTCCTCGGAAAGCCGCACGCTTTCCTTGAGGATCCGCAGGGTGTCTTCGTCCGGGCGGATCCTTGCGCCGCGATTCAGCAGCGAAATCTCGCTGTCCTCGCGAAAGACCGACCAGTTCCGGTCCATCGCAAGGATTTGGCTTTTGATCGCTTCAGCCGCGGAAAGCGCTTCTTCGCCTTCGACCGTGAGCGTATGTACCGTTCCCATGGCGGGGAACGCCTTCTGCACGACGGCGCTCATGCCGCGCGCTCCTTTCCGCCTTTGAACAGCGAGCGGAGACAGACCGCCGCACCGAGCGCATACAGCGCGCCGCCGACGATCCAGTAGATCAGCGTCAGCGGGTTCGTCGTGCCGTAGATCTCGAGCGCGCCGCACACCAGGCTGCCGACGGTCAGCGTGGCGATCCCGGCGTGACAGACGTTGCGGACAAAGCGGTTCGGATACGGCGCGCGCAGCATTGCGATGAGTAGAAGCGGCAGCACGCCGAGCACGAGCGGAAACACGAAGGCATAGAGCATGCCGTAGGAATAGACGCCGTGGCTGAAGCATTCATAGACCGCGCCGAACAGGACGCAGAACAGCGATGCAAAGAGGTCGATCAGAAGCAGCTTGTGCTGCGGATGCAATTTACGCGCCGTAACCGATGTAGACAATGTCGCTCACGCTCCTTTCGCTGGATTTTCTTCCGTTTGCGGGATTGTTGATCAGCGTTCCCAGAAACACCATCGAGGACGATCCGCCGCCGTCGAGATTGTAGGCAGTCTGACATCCGATCGACTGCAGAAACGCCGCAAGCTCATAGAGGGACAGCCCGTCGCTGTCGCTCGTGCGGCCGTCCGCCACGACGAACACATAATGCAGATCGTCGATCACGCCGATCGCCGTGCGCGGATTGCTCGCCATCGCTCTGCCGACCTCGTCGTTTTCGGAAACCGAGATCCCGCCGTCTTCCACAAGCGCCGGACCGAAGCTGAGCACGTTCCATGCGCCGGACGCGAGCAGCTCTTCCGCCGTGATCTCGTCTTCGTCGATGATGCCGAACGAGCCGTCCGCATAGATCACAAGGTCCTCGCCGCCGCCCGACGTGTTGCGATACAGCACGCCGTTGCGGATCACGTACCCGCTGCGCTGCGCGCCGTAGTAGTCTCCGTTGATCGCAAGGATCGCGTTGACCGCGGACGCCGTCGCAGAGGTCTTTGCGGTGATGTTGCGTCCGTAGCTGTTCTCGGCAAACGCGGTTTTCAGGTAGTCCGCCGAGGAGAGCTGCACGTCCGCGACGTAGACCGTCGTTTCATAGAGCCGGTACGTCGAAAGCTGAACGGAGATGTTTTCGTCCGAATAGGTCGTATCGGTCGTGACCGGTTCCGCTGCCGGGGAGGGATCGACCGGTTCCGCTGCCGCTTCTTCCGATTCCGACGCAACGATCACGATCTCGTCCGGTTCCGCCGCGGTCTGTATCGCGGCAGTCTGCGACGCGGGTTCCGCCGCGACCGAGTATACGCGCTTGATCAGAAATGTATCGGCAAGGAGATATCCGGTAAACAGCAGGAGCGCAAGTCCGAACAGGACCGCAAACCCGTATCTGGGAATCTTCATCGTTCTTCACCTCTCTTTTTGTTGCCTTTATCTTACGGCGTCAACCCTAAACGAACCTAAATCGGGAAAAAGTTTTTGATGTTTTTTTCGGAGATATATGATATGATTGAAAAAACAGTGTTCGGGAGGACCGGTATGCGCCTGTTATTTGCGGAGGATGAAAGATCGCTTTCCCGTGCGGTCTGCGCGATCCTCAAAAAGAACAACTATTCCGTCGACGCGGTCTATAACGGCGCGGACGCGCTGGATTATCTGGCGACCGAAAACTACGACGGCGTGATTCTCGACGTCATGATGCCGAAGGTCGACGGGTTCACGGTATTGAAACGCATGCGCGAAGCCGGAAACAGGACGCCGGTGCTGATGCTGACCGCGCGGTCCGAGATCGACGATAAGGTCTTCGGACTGGATTCCGGCGCAAACGATTATCTCACGAAGCCGTTCGACACCAAGGAGCTTCTGGCGCGCATCCGCGTGATGACGCGGCAGACCGCGGTGCAGACCGACACAAAGCTTGCCGTCGGAAATCTCACGCTGGACGTCGCGACGTACGACCTCGTCGGTCCGGACGGGCAGTTCAAGCTTGCGGGCAAGGAGTTTCAGATGCTGGAAATGCTGATGCGGAACCCGAAGCGGCTTCTGTCGACCGACGCGTTCATGGACCGCATCTGGGGCTTTGAGAGCGAAGCGGAGCAGAACGTGGTCTGGGTCTATATCTCCTATCTTCGCAAGAAACTGGAAGCCGTCGGCGCGAATGTGAAAATCAAGGCGCAGCGCGGCGTCGGCTACTATCTGGAGGTGTCGGAATGATCCGGAAACTGCAGCGAAAATTTGTACTGGCGGCGATGCTGTCGCTGTTCATCGTACTGGGACTTCTCATCGGGCTCATCAACGTTCTGAACTACCGCACGCTCGTGACCGAAGCGGACGAAACGCTTTCCACGCTTGCGGAGATCGGGGAGAACGGCTCCGGCGGCTTTACGTTCGGCGGCAAGACCGCACAGGACCCGCGCGGGAGCGGAACGGGACACGGACGGCGCCGCGAGTTTTCCGGCGAGCGGCCCTATCAGTCTCGCTACTTTTCGGTGACGCTGTCGGCGTCCGGCGAAGTCCTGAGCTCGAATCTGAAAAACGTCGTGACCGTGGACGAGCAGACGGCGGAGGATATGGCGAAAGCCGCGGCAAAGAGAGGACGCGCATCCGGCTTTTCGGGCGACTACCGCTACCTCGGCACGCCGCAGGACGACGGAACGCGGTGGATCTTTCTGAACCGCGAGCGCGAGCTTTCGACGTTCCGCGATTTTCTCCTCACGAGCATCGGCATCTCTGCGGCGGGCTTCGTTATGGTATTTCTGCTGCTGCTGCTCCTTTCGGCGCGGATCGTGCGCCCGATCGCCCAAAGCTACGAAAAGCAGAAGCAGTTCATCACCGACGCGGGGCACGAGCTGAAGACGCCGATCACGATCATCCGCGCGGACACGGACGTGCTTGAAGCGGACCTTCCGGACAGCGAATGGATCGCGGACATCCGCACGCAGGCGGACCGGCTTTCCTCGCTGACCAACGACCTGATCTATCTGTCTCGCATGGAGGAGGAAGGCGCAGGACCGCAGATGCTGGATTTCCCGCTGTCCGACGTCGTTTCGGACGCCGCGCAGCCGTACCGGGCGGTTGCCAAAGCGCAAAGCAAGACGTTCTCCGCGGACGTTCAGCCGATGCTTTCCCTGCACGGCGACGAGAAATCGATCCGCAAGCTCGTCTCGATCCTTCTGGACAACGCCATGAAGTATTCGCCGGACAGCGGGACCGTTGCGCTGTCGCTCAGAAAGACCGGCAGGCAGACCCTGCTTTCCGTGACGAACACTGCGGAGAACATGGAGAAGGGCGATCAGGCCCGCCTGTTCGACCGGTTCTACCGCACCGACGCCTCGCGCAATTCCGAAACCGGCGGGTTCGGGCTCGGGCTGGCGATCGCAAAGGCGGTCGTCGATGCGCACAAGGGAAAGATCCACGCGGTCTCGGACGGGCAGTCCCTGACCGTGGAAGCTGCGTTCCCGGAATAACGGCAAAATCACGAACCACCCGTTTTCACGGGTGATTCGTGACTTATTTCGCCGCAAACTATCCGCATTTTCGCTCGGTTGCATACGTCAATATAGCTTGGGGCGAAAAGCGCGAATTCAATTTTCATAGCATCTATACTATAGTGATTCACATAAATCGGAGCTGATATTTCAGGGGATAAAAGGAGGTTCTATGGAATTAACGAACGAACAGCGTCTGTTTTTTGGACTTGAATCAGTAGATCCTTCCTGGGACCGTATGGAGGTTCCAAGCAACACAGCTCATTGGGGATTGTCTGACGATGCGGTAGTTGTGTATTTCGACGGAGATATCTTGAGAAAAGTAATCTGCATTTGGAAGGACGGCGGATTCATAGAATCTTCTTATCACCTGAAGACACAGAATAACCGTACCGTGATCGCTCCGATCACTTCCAAAGGAAAACCTAAAAGATTGAATGGCATGAACATCATGCGTTGCCGTCCGCTTGGCACATATATGGATTTACATATGAATGAGGATGGCACGGCAAGAGTCCTGATCGGGAATTACGATACGCAGACGACTTATTATAGTTCCGAGATGGCTTGCGTGAAATTGCCTCCCGAGGAATTCATCAGCAAATGGATCACGGAAACAACAGAGAAGGACCTTGCCGATCTCAATGTTTTTTCGAGTGCGAAAAGAAAACACTGCAAATTCAAGGAAGGCGATTTCTTTCGTTTTAGGTTCGACCGTAAGCACTACGGTTACGGTAGGGTGCTTTTTGATGTGTACAAGTGGGTAAAGTCCGGAGGTGCCTTCTGGGACATTCTGATGGGAAGAGCTGTGTGCGTTTCCATATACCATATTGTTACGGAAGATCCGGATGTCAGTATAGACGAGCTGGCCAAACTGGACAGCTGTCCTTCTGAATACATCATGGACAATATACTCTATTATGGTGATTGCGAGATCATCGGAAACGCATCGCTTCCGAAAGAGATTGATTATCCGGTGATGTACGGACGATCCATCAATTTTCGGGATATGGATAAGATATGCCTTTGCATAGGAAAGACTTTCCGGGAGATTCCTCTTGCGGGCAACAAGCTTCAGGTCCGTGGCTTCATCAATAACGGTATGCGCTACTGGCCGAGCATCAATATGAATACCGTAAAAGCGTGTATTGAAGCAAAGTCAAATAACCCGTACTGGGAATCGAAGCATACCTTTTCGAACCTTAGAGATTTGCGCGACCCTGCATTTAAGGAAGAATACGAAGCAGTAAAGAAACAGTTTGGTTTGTAACGTCATGCGTTAATTACGCAAATTCCGGTTTATAAATCAGACGTCGCACAGTTCAGAAAGCAGGAAATATGTGTAAAAATATGAAAGCCGAGGTTGAATTGCCTCGGCTTTTTGCTTCAGTGTCCCATCGTCAGAATTTCGGTCAAACGGAAAAAGAAATCGCACGTCCCGGTGCGGACGGGTATCACCGCCGTAAGATAGTGCGCAAGTGCGTCCCTGACGAATAAACATCCACCGGTCAAGCCGGTGGATGTTTATTGTTTGCGGATTATCTTCTTCCGTGTCCGCCGAAGCCGCCGAAGCCGTAATTGCCCGCGTCGCCCTCGGTTGCGGACGACTGCGTCCAGGAGAGCAGGGTCGAGCCGTCCTTCTCCACCGCGTAGGCGCCGTTCAGCGCGAAGGCGTCGGACGCGATCCAGCAGGAGGAATAGGAACCGGACAGCGTAAACGAGAAGATCGTGTTTCCGCCTGCGTCCGTGATGCGGTATGCGCCCGCGGAGAAGCTTGTGCCGTTCGACACGTAGGTGTTGACCGAGCCGTCCGAGGGGATCTGGCAGATGCCGCCCAGCGCGACGATCGTGCCGCCGGTCACGGTGACCGTGCCGTCCGTGTCGACCGAGCCCGCCATGCCGCCCATCTGTGCGCCGCCGAGCACCAGTACCGTGCCGCCGGTCATCAGAAAGCTGCCGTTCGAGTCGATCGCATCCGTATCGCCGGAGGGCGTGCGGATCTCGGCATACCCGCCGTTGATCGTTACCATCGGCGTTGCCGCGCCTTTGCAGGCGTTCAGCCCGTCGTCGTCGGCATAGACAAGGGTCGTGCCGCCGTTCAGCGTGATCACGTTCGCCTCGAGCCCCTCATGCGATTCGACGATATGCACCGTTCCCGCGTTCACGGTCAGCGCATTGTCCGCGTGCATGCCGTCGTCCGCCGCCGTCACCGTCACAGCGCCGCCGTTCACGGTGATGTTGCCGGCGCCGGTCGCACCGTTCTGCAGTTCTGTCCCGCCGTTTGCGTGCAGACCGTCGTCGCCCGCGCAGACCGTGACCGTTCCGGCGTCGATGATGATCTCGTTTTCAGCCTTCATGCCCTTGGAGGAATACGTCGTTTTGGACGAATTGCTTCCGCTTGTGATGCTGACCCAGTCGCCCGAGATCGTTCCGCCGGAAACGGAGGTCATCAGATATCCGTTCATTGCGGTGTTGACCGTCTCGCCGGTCGTGCTCGCTTTGTAGTTTTCGCCGTCCGGCGCAGTACCGCGCTCCACGATCTCGAACAGGATGTTCCGATATCCGTCCGGGATACGGAACACGAGCCCGTAATACCCGGTGCGTCCGCTGTAGACCATCGTTTCATAGGTGCACTGTGCATAGACGCCCGCGGCATCGTCGTCGTTGTAGAGATATGCATAGTAGTCGCAGCCGTCGCTGTACAGCGAGGTCGGAACGATCAGATACGTTTCCGCATCCGCCGCAGCCGTCCCGACGTCCGCGTACGACGCGGTATAAATGTTGACGGTGCAGCTTTCCTCCTCGGAGATCTCGATGTTGTATGCTGCGGAGATCCCGTCGCAGGCCGCATAGATATCGACCTGCCCGCCCGTGATCGACACGGTCCCGCGCTGCTTCTCCTTCGACGAGAGGTCCGAATTCTCCGTTTTGACGCCGTCGGAACCGGTGGAGATCAGGATGAGGCTGCCGGACTTGATCGTCACGGAATCGTTGCCTTTCAGGGCGTTGCCCGCCGCCGTGACCTTCAGCGTCAGGTTTTTGACGGAAAGATCGTCCTTCGATTTCACACCGTTGTCAAACGCGGTCTCAACGATCAGCGTGCCGCTGCCCGTAAGCTTCAGATCCGAGGCGGAATAGATCGCTGCGTCCTCCTCGACGCCCTCCGCGCTGCCGGTCCGGAGATCGGTCACGGTGTTGTAGGTGTCCTTTTCCGCTTTCAGCGTAACTTCCGCCGCGTTTTGAATCAGGATCGGCGCGCCGGTCGAGCAGGAGATCGAAGCGTTGTCGAGCAGCAGCTTCACCTCGTCATCGTCGCCGACGTCCACCGCGATCTGCCCGTCCGAGAGCAGACCGGACAGCGTGTATTCGCCCGCCGCCGTGATCGTATAGACCGAACCGACCGGCGTAATTGCGCCGGCATCGGATGTGATCGTGAAATCGTCCGTCGCTTCCCTGGAGCTGTCGGTCGGATCGTCCGGCGTTTCGACGTCGACCGTCGCTGCTGTCGCCGCCGCCGTCACGGGGATCGACGTTTCGGAAGCCGGCACGACGGCGATCGAAGAGGAGCCGGTGTTCGTCTGCACACCGCAGGCGGTGCAGAGAAGCGCGAATATGAGTAGAATAGCAAATGTGCGTTTCATGGTTCTTTCCTTTCTGCAAACAGTATACAATCAGTCTTTCGGTTTGCAAAGCTTTTTTTCCGCAGGATGCCGTAAGATCAACCGGTCTGTTGAAAATGAGTTTTCACCAGACTGAACTTATAGCTGCGCCTGCTGCTCGCTGTACGGCAGCAGCGCGATCTCGAGGTTTCCGTTCCGGGTGCGCAGCTCGTCGATGAACGCCTTTTCCTCCTTAGGATCCTTCATGCGGATCAGGTAGGAGAGCCGGAACATGGAGCCCATGCCGGTCGTTTTCACGCCGAGACGCTCAACACTTTTCAGATACCGCGCAAACGGCTCGTCGAACATATCGGTGTATTCCAGCGATTCCGGCACCGTCACCTTCAAAAGCCGTTCCTCGCGCAGCGGCTTGCTGTCGAACAGGTGCAGCGACGCAAAGAGAAAATACAGAAGCGCAAGCACGAGAAGGATGATCACGCCGTAGGCAAGATAGCCCATGCCGAAGGCAATGCCTGCGCCCATGGCGATCAGGATCGCGGCGATCTCGTCCGCCGTGCCCTGCGCCGAGCGGAAGCGGATCAGGCTGAACGCCCCGCCGATCGCAACGCCCGCGCCGATGTTGCCGTTCACAAAGGTGATCACCGCGCCGACCACGAACGGGATCAGCGACGCCACGATGAAGAAACGCTTCGTGGAGCGCACCCGCCGCGACATGATCCAGGCAAAGAGAATGCCGGAGAGAACGGCGACGCCCGCCATCCAAAAGAATTCCGCGGCGGTTACGGAGGAAGAATAGATCGAATCAAACATAGATAACTCCTTTCAGCGGATCGGCGTCGAGCGCCGGTATGCTTCGCCGTACTTGCTGAGGCTTCCGCGGCGGATCTTTCCCTCGGAGAGGATGCGGACCAGCCACAGCGGGATCGTGTCCTGCACCTTGATTTCAAGGATCGTGTCGCCCGGCGCAAGCAGCGGGATCCCGACCGGCGCGTGATCGAAGGACAGCGCATCGAGCCGATAGCGCGGATTGCGGTCGATCGTGAGTCTGAGGTCTCCGTCCGGCTCGTAGTACGCGGTGCGGTCATAGAGGATCATGCACGCGGGCTCGAGCGTTCTGTAATAATCGCGGAAATAGGTGATCTCGCGATCGATCTGCCCGTCTTCGCCGAGAACCGGCTCGCCCGCAAAAAACTGCGTCACCTCCGGGACCGTCGCCTGCACGCGGCGTTTGTAGACGATTCCGAACGCCTTGCGCTTGAGCTCCAGAAACACCGGCGTTTCGTTCGTCGCGCGTCCGTAGGCGCGCAGCCGGATCTTTTCCTTGAATTCCGGCTTTTCGATCGAGGTCCGGACAAGCCGTCTGTTCGGCGTATCGTAATAGAGCGACTGGATCGTCGTGAGCCCGTACGCGTCCGGTTCCATGTGTCCCTTCAATCGCGCGCAGAAGAAATCCGTCTGCTCCGCGCTTAAAATGTATTTCCACTCGACCCGCTGCATCACGGTGATCGGCGCTTGTACGCTTTCCATCTGTGTGTCCTCGCTTTCTTTGATGGTACCATCATACCCGCGCTTCCTAAAATGAAATTAAAACGGAAGAAAATTATCTTTGCGAAGAACAGGAAACAGACAGTAATCAAAAAAAGAGCCGCGGCATCCCTCTTCGGGACGCTGCGGCTTTGTATGTGTTTACGCCTGCAGACCGGTAAACCGTCCGGCTTCGGCGTCGATGATAGCGCACGTCCGAAAGCGTCGGGCGGTGGTTGGTGCGGTGCTCGGTGTCGCGCGAGAGCGGCACGGCGGCAAGGACCGACAGATGACACTGCTTTGCAAACTCGTTGAGCACCATCGCGGAGGCTGCTTCGCGAAGACAGACCTCGTTGTACGGATTCGCCGCCGGGCACGGGCTGCGGTTTTCGACCATCAGCTCCGGCCCGTCTAAGATCAGCACGCCGGTTTGCATCTCGCGCCTTGCCGCGCGAAGAAGCGCAAAGAGGTCCGGGTCCGCGGTGCTGTCCGCAAAAAAAACGCCATATGCCTGACATCGTCCGGAAGAAGCGATAAAATCCGTCTTGCGCAGCGCACGTTCAGATGTTCCTGCGTGTAGTAATACACGGGCGTTCCGCTTTCAGCAAGCTTTGTAAGCAGCATCAACTTGCCCATGCCGGGTCTGCCGCCGATCAGATGCAGCCATTCGGACAGCGTCGGATACAGCGTGTCTTTGACGAAAGCCCGTGCCGGCGCCTGCCGCTCCTCCGGGTCAGGACGCAGGTTCGTAAATTCTGCGATCGGACGGAAAAACGGACGCTCACGCCGGATCGCGCAGGAAAGCCGCAGCGGCAGACAGATCTGCGTGAGCAACCGAAGGGACTTCTCTTAACCAAAATGACCTACAAGACTATCTTAGGCATCCTTTTTTAGAACTGTGTCCACTTTGTGTCCACTTTCGGAAATGAGCACAAGTCGAGATAGAAAAAAGCCCCAAAACACTGAGGTTTTTGGGGCTTCTTCTGGAGGCGCTTCTCGCCTGCGGACTCGGTCACGATTCGGCTCTGCGGATCCACCGGATCCGCATTCACCACCGAACCGACCCTCATCGAACCGACGCTAAAGCGCCGCTTCGATCGTGGGAGTACCATCTCCAAAACAAAAGCACCCGCTTTGGGGTGCTTTTGTTTTGGAGGCGCCACCCGGAATCGAACCGGGGATAAGGGTTTTGCAGACCCGTGCCTTACCGCTTGGCCATGGCGCCGAATCCTGTATGAAAAAGCGGCTGCAGCCGCCTTGTTGTTATGGAGCGGGAAACGGGGCTCGAACCCGCCACCTCAGCCTTGGCAAGGCTGCGCTCTACCAAATGAGCTATTCCCGCAGGATGGTGCCTCAGAGTGGACTTGAACCACCGACACAGGGATTTTCAGTCCCTTGCTCTACCAACTGAGCTACCGAGGCATATTGGCGACCCGAAGGGGGCTCGAACCCCTGACCTCCAGCGTGACAGGCTGGCATTCTAACCAACTGAACTACCGGGCCATTTCTTGGTGGGAACAACAGGGCTCGAACCTGTGACCCTTTGCTTGTAAGGCAAATGCTCTCCCAGCTGAGCTATGCTCCCCTACGCACTTAGCGCAAGGTTTATTATAACGAATCATGCCGCGTCTGTCAACAATTATTTTTCGGAAATATCTAATATTTTTTCGGCAAACGATGCCTTTCGCTGCATGCGGCGATCTGTTATACTGTTCTTATCAAAAGGAAGGGAGTGATTCGTCATGTCGCTGAACGTTAAATGCCCGCGGTGCGGTGGTACGCGCGCCATGCTGACGAGCGAAAACAAGCGGCACGGCTGCTTCTGGCTTGTG
>JAZNHI010000095.1:0-3297 GCA_045576895.1 Clostridia bacterium
CCGGCGCGTTGTAGATGCACGCCATCAGATACCGCTCGCCGTTCGTGATCTCGCCCGAAAGCGCGTCGATCTGTTTTTCCACGTAATCGATGTGGTCGATCGTGAGCATCATCAGCCGCTTCCGGATCAGCGCGTTCGGAATGCGCATGCCGTTGACCGAAAGGGATTTCAGGTCGTACATCGTTCTGATCGCCTGCTTCACGCTCTGCGCAAAGACCTGATCGAAAAAGGAATCGAGATACAGGGGCGCTAAGATCGCGTCAAGTCCCGTCATGTCCTCGCGCGCGTTATGACAGACTGACGGGACGTCGCCCATTATAACTTTACTGTTATTATTTATTTCCCGGTTCTCTGTGAACCGGGGGGCGGTTCTCTGTGAACCGGGGGGCGGTTCTGTCTGAACCGGGGTGGGGGTTCTCTGTGAACCGGGGGTCCGGTTCTCTGCGGACCGGGGTGTCCAGGATCCGGTAGCGATTCGTGCTCTGTCGCCGCTTGCCGTTTTTGCACGGCTGTGTGGTCTTTTCCGAAAGGATTCTGCCGGACCGCTCCAGCTCGGCAAGCGTCCGCTTGACCGAAGAACGCGACATCCCGGTATGCGCGACAATCGCTTCGATCCCCGGAAAACAGACGCCGCTTTTGTCGCAGCAGAAGCAGAGGTAGGCGTAGACCGCGACGGCATAGGCGGAATGCCCGCCCTCAAAGATCGCCGCCGGTACGTAAAAGGTCTTCCGCTTCGCCATCGTTCTGTCCTCCGTTTCTTCGCCTTTGAGTATAGCAAAGAACGGACGCCAAAAATTATTGTAATTTTTTCACAATTCGCGGCGTCGCCGGCAAACCGGCGGTTTTCGTGGACAACTCGGAAAAGATGTGGTATGATATGATTGAAAATATGCAGGATTGTCCGGAGGCAAACAAGCTATGTTGATCGACAACCGAATCCTCGTCGGCAAGGGCGAGACCGAAGCCTTTATCCGTCCCGAAATGGCAAACCGCCACGGCATGATCGCCGGGGCGACCGGCACGGGCAAGACCATCACCTTAAAGGTCATGGCGGAATCGTTTTCCGACCTCGGCGTGCCGGTATTCCTGGCGGACGTCAAGGGGGACCTTTCCGGCTGCTGCAAGCCCGGCGAGATGACGGACAAGATCGCGCAGCGTTTGGAGGGCATCGGCATCGACCCAGAAGGGTTTGAAATGCGGCGGTACCCCGTGCGCTTCTGGGACGTGTACGGCGAGGGCGGACATCCCGTGCGCACGACCGTTTCCGAGATGGGCGCGGAGCTTTTGTCCCGGCTTTTGAACCTTTCCGACGTGCAGGCCGGCGTGCTTTCGATCGCGTTCCGCGTGGCGGACGACAACGGATGGCTGCTCATCGATCTCAAGGACCTTCGCGCAATGATCGCCTACATCACCGAGCACGCGGCGGAGCTTTTGCATCAGTACGGCAATATCAGTAAGCAATCCGCAGGCGCGATCCAGCGTGCGCTTCTGCAGCTCGAGGACGCGGGCGGCAACCTGTTCTTCGGCGAACCCGCGATCGACCTTTCTGACTGGATGCAGGTCGACGAGGACGGCAGAGGCTACATCAACGTGTTCCATTGCGCAAAGCTCTATCAAAGCCCGCTTTTGTATTCGACCTTTATGCTGTGGCTCCTTGCCGAGCTTTTTGAACAGCTTCCCGAGGTCGGCGATCTTGAAAAGCCGAAGCTCGTGTTCTTCTTCGACGAGGCGCATCTCCTGTTCTCCGACGCGAAACGCGCGCTGAAGAGCAAGGTCGAGCAGGTCGTGAAGCTGATCCGCTCGAAGGGCGTCGGCGTCTACTTCATTTCGCAGCAGCCGAGCGATCTGCCGGATCCAGTGCTTGCACAGCTATCTAACCGCGTACAGCACGCGCTCCGTGCCTACACGCCCGCCGAGCAGAAGGCGATCAAGACCGCCGCGGCGACGTTCCGCGTGAACCCGAACTTCAACACCGAAGAGGTCCTTTCGGAACTCGGCACCGGCGAAGCGCTGGTGAGCTTTCTGGACGCGAAGGGGCGCCCGTCGATCGTCGAGCGCTGCACGATCCTGCCGCCGCAGTCGATGATGGGCATGATCGACGACGAGCGCCGCAAGAGCGAGATCATGGCGGACACGCTTTACGGCAAGTACGACGACGCGGTCGACAACGAATCCGCGTACGAGATCCTGACCGGCAAGGCGCAGGAGGAAGCCGAGCAGAAGGCGGAGGCGGAACGCGAGGAAGCCGAGCAGAAGGAGCGCGAACGGCAGGAAAAGGAAGAAGCCAAGGCGAAGGAAAAAGCCGAGAAAGAGGAAGCCAAGGCAAAGGAAAAGGCGGAAAAGGAAGCCGCGAAGAAGAAGGCGAATCGGAAGAAGAAGACCTCCTCCGCCCTCGGCAAGGTTGCAAACTCCACGATGAATTCGATCGGACGCGAGGTCGGCAAATCGCTGTTTCGCGGACTTCTGGGAACGCTGAAAAAGATCTTCTGACGAAAGGAACACATCATGCCGCTGTACTGTGAAAACTGTATGAAGCTCGTCAAGGGACCGACCTGCCGTGCCTGCAGAAACCGAAAGCTCAGAGAGGTCGAACCCGGTGATTTCTGCATGGTCGCGGAGGTGCACTACATGCAGGCGGAGATGCTGAAGGAGCTGTTTGCAGACAACGGCATCCCCTGCACCGACCGTTCCGTGCTCGGCGCGGGCATCACCGTGAAGCTCGGCGTGAACGTCGGATTCGTGCGGGTGTACGTGCCGTACGACCGGCTGGACGAGGCGAAAGCGCTGTACGACGCGTACTTCAACAGCGCAGCGGTTTTTGAGGAACCCGAAAAGCGTACGCTTTCGATCGGGCACGTCTACCGTCACTTCAAGGGCGGGCTGTACCGTGTCGAGGGCGTTGCAAAGCATTCCGAAACGCTGGAGGAATACGTCGTCTACCGCAAGCTGTACGACGATCATTCGCTCTGGATCCGTCCGAAGGAGATGTTTTTGTCGCCGGTCGACAAAGAGAAGTATCCCGACGCTATGCAGGAATACCGCTTTGAGGAGGTTTCGGAGGAAGTCCCCGACGGAGCTGTATAATCGGTCTGTTTTCGTATATTTAAGCAAGCGCCGTATACTCCTGTATGCGGCAAAATTGCATGATTTTTCGCTGTTTTGTTTGTAAAATCCGCGAAAAATATTCATATAATGTTTGCATTTTTCGGAACGCGGTGCTATACTCGCATTGCCATCGAGAGTGCGCGAGAGACAAGCTCTTTGACCGCACAGCAACCTGCCTCAGTAAGGTGCTAA
>JAZNHI010000096.1:0-3574 GCA_045576895.1 Clostridia bacterium
CCCGCCGGAATGACGGCGGCGCTCTATGCGCTGCGCAACGGCAAGACGGTGCTTGTGCTCGAAAAGCACGGCTTCGGCGGACAGATCACCCACTCCCCGAAGGTCGAAAACTACCCGGGCACGATCCAGATGAGCGGCAACGAGTTCGCGGACCGGTTCCTCGAACAGATCCTGCATCAGGGTGCGGACGTGGAGCTGGAGCGCGCGATCTCCGTCAAAACCGAAGGCAAGCTGAAGATCGTCGAAACCGAGGAGGGCGGGCGCTACGAAGCGCTGACCGTGGTCATCGCAACCGGCGTCAAGCATCGCATGCTGGGACTCGAGGGCGAAAACGAGCTCGTCGGCGAGGGCATCTCGTTCTGCGCGGTCTGCGACGGCGATTTCTATACGGATCAGACCGTCTGTGTCGCGGGCGGCGGCAATTCGGCGCTGCAGGAAGCGATCCTGCTTGCCGAGAAGTGCAAAGAGGTCATCATCCTGCAGGATCTGCCGATGCTTACCGGCGAACAGAGACTGCAGCAGGTGCTCGAATCGCGCAAAAACGTGCGCGTGCTGACGAATCTTAAGATCAATAAGCTTCTGAAAAACGGCGACGCGCTTGCGGGCGTGGAGGTCGAAAACCGCACGACCGGACAGAAGCGCGAGATCGCGTGCGACGGTCTCTTCGTGGCGATCGGGCTGATCCCCGAGAACGAGCCGTTCAAGGATCTGCACCGGCTCAACAAGTACGGCTATTTCGACACCGACGAGCAGTGCGAGACCGACACGCCGGGCGTCTATGTTGCGGGCGACTGCCGCAGTAAGTTTGTCCGGCAGCTTACCACCGCCGTCGCGGACGGCGCAACCGCCGCGCTTGCCGCCTGTCGGTACATCAACGAGCGGAAATAAAATAAGCAGTTCTCACAGCATCGGGAGGTTTTTCCCGGTGCTTTGTTCTCTGTTTCGGCATGTTTTTGACAATTCTCGGGAACTGTCCACCGGTCTGAGAAAAAAGAATTCTCATATTCTGTCCTTTTCAATGCAAAAACAGCTGATATAATCAATAATAGACGGGGTATGTACAGATGGCAGATAAGAACAAGATCGGCGCCTTTATGGCGTCTCTCCGAAAGGAAAGGGACCTTACGCAGGCAGAGCTCGCAGAGCGGCTGAATGTTTCCAATAAATCGATCTCCCGATGGGAGAACGGGCAAACCCTGCCCGATTACGATCAGGTTCTGGAGCTTTGCGCGATATTTGAGATATCGGCGACAGAGTTTCTCCGGGGCGGACCGCTGCCGGACGCTGCAAAAAGCACGCCGCAAAGACCCGAAGCGGAAGCGGCGGAGGAGGAACCGGCGATCGCGCCTGCGGTCGAGAAGCCGACCAAGCGTCGGAACATTCGGATCATCGGGATCGCGGCGGCAGTCGCGCTGTTTGCGGCGGCGCTGATCGTATTCCTTGCCGTTCGCAGTTCCCGCAGGACGTGGACTGCCGTCGATGCGCAGAGCTTCCCGGACGAATCGCTGCGCACGCTGATCGAACGGCAGATCCCGCACCGGCACAAAGGGTACCTGACGGAGAAAGAGCTGCTTGCGGTTAAGACGCTGGACTGCTCGCGTGCTGAGGTCGCCGATCTGACCGGAATCGGGCTGTTCAAAAACCTTGAGGATCTGAACTGCAGCGAAAACGCGATCGAAACGATCGACCTGTCCCGGAATCGCGCGCTCGTTTCGCTGGATTGTTCGGAAAACCGGCTGACCGCGCTGGACGTCTCGGGCAATCCGGATCTGCGCGTTTTGAAATGCAACGACAACGCGATCGAAGGGCTGGACGTCACGCAGAACCCGGCGCTTGTCGATCTGCAGTGCTACTGCAATCCGATCGGCAGCATCGACGTGACAAACAATCCGGCGCTGGAAAAGCTGGATGCGTGGCAGGCAGGGTTTACCAAGCTGGACGTTTCGAACAATCCGAAGCTGACCTACCTGAACTGCGACTACGGCGGTCTCATCGAGCTGGATCTTTCCGGCAATCCGGACATCACGGTCCTGTACTGCGCGTTCAATCAGCTGACGTCGCTCGACGTCAGCAACCTTGCGGGGCTTGTCCTGCTTTCGTGCGGCAACAACCGGCTCGAAACGCTGAAGCTGCCTGCGGACATGCCGATCGAGATCCTTCTGTGCGACAAGAACCGGCTCACAAAGCACGATCTGTCCGCGTATACGAAGCTGACGTACTGCATCTGCGACGACAATCCGATCACCGAACTGTCGCTTGCGCAGAGCATGCCGATCAATGCGGCGGACGCGGACCGGTTCCGGATCGCCGAAACCGTTATGATCGGTCCGTACAAGGCGGAGCCGGACGGAAACGGAGGGTATCGGTTCGATCTTTCCGCGTTCGTTTCGCCGGAACATTTCGACCGCGTCACGGTCCGCACGCGGGAAGCGTCGCAGCCGGACGAGAACGGCACGGTCACGTTTGCCGCCGTTCCGCGGGAGCTCGTGTATGTGTTCGACACGGGATTCCGGCACATCGGCTTTGAGGTCCGTGTGATCCTTGATACGCCGTAACGGCTTTTCCGATCGACCGCTGTCCGACGGCGATCCCTCGTTCTATAATCACTGTCTTTGGAGGTATACCATGCGCAAACGGTTGATTGCTCTTCTTCTGAGCCTGATGATGACCCTTGTACTGCTGCCCGCTTCCTTCGCGGAGGAAGATCCCGCGGCGGAGAATCCCGAACCGGCGGAGGGGCTTCGCGCCGGAAACGTTTCGATTGACAACACGAATTTCCCGGACGACAACTTCCGGAATTATGTGATAAACAATCACGATCATGTCGATCCGTCGTACTTTACACCGGCGGAGATCGCAGACATCACGGTCATCGATTGCGGCTTCTGCAATATTGAGAATCTGCAGGGCATTGAGCTGTTTACAAGCCTCGAAACTCTGATCTGCCAGGACAATCAGCTTATGGACATCGACGTGTCGGCGATGCCTTCGCTGAAGAAGCTCGATTGTCACAGCAATCCGCTTTCGGGGACGATCCAGATCCATGAGAACCTCGAAGAACTTGAATGCTGGAACAGCCAGATTGACGGAACCCGTATTCTAATCCCGATGAACAGCCGTCTTCGTGTCGTCAAGGTCGACGCAATCGGGATTTTCGGACCTGTCGTTTTTGTATGGACTTGATCTTGAAACACTCGACTGCGCGTACATCGATTTCGAGAGCCTCGATTTCACACCGTGGAACAACCTGCATGACCTCAGCTGCGACAACTGCAATCTGTCAAGGCTGAACGTTTCGGGCTTGTTAAACCTGACGCGCATCCGCGCCAACGACAACAATCTGACCGCGCTGGATGTGTCGACCGTACCTGCGCTGGAAGAGCTGTATGTCAACAACAATCACATTGCCGCGCTCGACCTGTCCGCATGCGTCCAACTGAGGGATGCCGAACTGAATCAGACCGCGGACGGCCTGATGACCGAAGACAGCGGACACTATCTCTTCGATCTGACGTCGATCGGCGTTGCCGACGCAAGCAAGGTGACGATCAACAGCGCGGACTGGACGCTGGAT
>JAZNHI010000097.1:0-8679 GCA_045576895.1 Clostridia bacterium
AAGTCGGAGGCCAAGCGGTCTTAGGAAGACAAGGATTTGGTTCAACTCCTTGGCTCACAGAACGACATGGCTCCGATCCGCCTTCCCAGCGTCCGTCCTCGTCCTCCCAGGTCAGAAGCTTCAGCGTGCAGTCCTGTTCGATCGGACGGAACGCGTCCGCGCGTTCGCCGTCGATCTCGCAGCAAAGGGTCGCCTTCTTAAGGCCGTTGCTGATCGCGCCCGCGATGTCGAGCGCGCTCATGCCGTTCTCGAATTCCCGTTTCGAGCCGTCGGGGAATGTAATGATCATAACAAATACCTCCTGTTATCAAAATAAAAAGACGTCCCTTTCGACAAGGGACGCCGTGTTTTGCGTGGTTCCACCCTATTTGGTGCTCTGTTCGCTGTAACGGGCGAGCCCGCTTTGATCCTCCGGCGGTCTTCACGCTGTACTCCGTGCGGCGCTTTCACCATCCGCCGCTCGCTTTCCGAAGCCGATAAACGCTACTGCTTCCGAATTCGCCTCAAAGATAGAAACATTATACCACAAGACGTTCGTTTGTCAACCACGAATTTACAATCCGATCCGCCCGCGCAAATTGACAGAAACCGACAGCTTTGGTATAATTTTGCACATGAAGAAAAAGAAGAAAATCACAAATCCGCTTCGTTTTGCGGTGACCGTCGCCTGCACGGTGCTGCTTTTGGTGCTGATCATCTTTCTGATCGCGCTGATCGGCGGGTGCTTCCGCGCACCGTCGAAGCCCGCGGAAGCGCCGGAAACGCCTTTGCCGACAGCGGCGCCGACCCCTGTGCCGTCCCCCACGCCGGAACCGACCTGGGAGGAACAGCGCCTGCAGGAGATCGAGCATTACGTCCGCGCGTACGGCAACTGTCCGGATGAAGCGGCGATCGCGGCGCGCATGGCGACGATGGCGATCGATCCCGAACGGAAGATGGTCGCCTTCACCTTCGACGACGGACCGCGCACCGGGATCACCGATCAGGTCCTCGACATTGCAGAGCAGAACGGGATCCGCGTGACCTTCTTCATCAAGGGCGACAACATCGCCAGCCACGAGGAGGAGCTGATGCGCATGCTGTCTCTGGGCTGCGAGATCGGCAACCATACCTGGATGCACACGAACGTCGAGGAGCTCTCCCCCGAACAGATGCGTGAGGAGATCGGCAAGGTGAACGACGCGATCCGCGAACGCTTCGGCTACCGGATCCGCCTGTTCCGTCCGCCGTACATCAAGTACGGCAAGAAGGGCGACGACACGCGCAACGCGCTCGTCGCGCTGATGGAGGAATGGGACATGGCGATCGTCAACCACACCCGCAGCACGCACGACACCTACGATACCTACAACGCGGACCGGATCTATGACCGCGGCGTGCAGGAGATCGACGAGCTCGGGAAGGGGCTTTCGGGCGCCATCATCCTCTGTCACGACAAGCAGCAGAAGACGGTGGACGCATTTGCCCGCATCGTGCCGGAGCTGCTGTCCCGCGGGTATCAGTTCGTGACCGTCTCGGAGCTTCTGCACTATTCCAAAGACGGCTTCCATGCGGGCTGGATCTATTCGTCCGCAAACTGAGCGGAGGTTTTGCATGCGCAAGGTCAGACTCACAATCCTCGAAAGCCGCTGCCGCGACGGGCTTTGCGCCGCCGGCGATACCTTTATCGTCGAACAGACCTGCCCGCCGCTTTGCCACGAGCTTTGGAGCGTGATCTATCCGCAGGTCTTTGCGCTTCTGAACGGCGCCCTGCTCGATCACGGCGACGCGCGCGCCGCCTTCTTTGAAGCGTCCTGCCCCGACGGCGGTCGCGTAAAGCTTCGCGGCGAGGTCGTCGACGAACGCATCCGAACAGAAAGGGGTACTGTATGCGCAAACGAATCGTCGCCCTGTTCCTGATCCTTCTTCTGGCGGTTTCCCTGCTGCCAGCGTCGCTCGCGGAAGACGAGGCGCCGGAAACGGACGTGTCTTCGCTCGACGCCGAACAGTTCGGCGAAGGCGCCGAAGTCGAGCGCGACGCACAGAACAGACCGGTCTCCGTCAACGGCTGCCCCGTCCGCGAAGTGCGCGCGGGGATCAATCTGCGTTCGAACAAGGAAGCATATCAATACAGCATCTGGTTTACGGAATACCCGTTCTGGCAGTCCGCAGCGCAGTACGACGGCAACCTTGCGGTGATGTCGCTTGCCATGGCGCTTTCGGCAAACCGCGCGATGGATCCCGCCGAAGAACCGGAAGCGGACTTCGACCCGTCCCTGCATCTGGAGGAATTCCTCACGGACGCAGGGTTTTCGCATATCCGCAAGGACGACTATTCCAAGGAGACCAGCATGTACACGATCTCCATGGCAATGGGATCGAAGACGATGGAACGCGAGGGCGAAACGCCCTTTACGCTGATCGCGATCGGCGTCTGCGGCGGCGGCTACAAGAACGAATGGCAGTCCAACATGACGCCCGGCAGCGGCGAGATCCACGAAGGGTTCCTGTCCGCGTCCGAGCTCGTCATCGACCGCCTCGCGGGCTATATCCTCACCAACGGCATTCAAGGAAGGATCAAAATCTGGATCTCCGGCTTTTCCCGCGCCGCCGCGGTGTCCAACGTGACGGCGGGACTTCTGGTGCGCGACGGCATGTTCCCGAAGGAGGACGTGTTCGCCTATACCTTCGCAACGCCCGCCGCTGTGCTGAACCCTCCCGAAAGCGGCTTTGAAAACATCTTCAACATCATCAACCCGATGGACCTCGTTCCGCAGGTCATGCCCGCCGACTGGAACTTCGGCAGGTTCGGGCAGGACCGGTTCATTCCGGTCACGGAGTTCTCCTCCGTGGGCGAGACCTTCACCGACGCCCGCGCGCGCATTGCGCGGGAAGCTTTCGGCATTGAGGCGAACTACAGTCCCGCACTGAATCTTCGTATGCGCCTTCTGCTGTCCATGATCCTGAATGTGGCGGAAACCCGCGAGCGGTACAACGCCACACTGCAGCCCGCCATCGTCGGCGTTATGCAGAAGCAAAATGCCTCCAATTTGCTGTCGACCGTCCGGAGTCTGCTTTTGGCGGAGCGGGATTCCGGCATATTGGGGCGCATGAACGTGGACACGCTCGTAAACTATGTATTCCGTGTGTTCGGCAATGTGCTGACCAGAACCGAGTTCAAAGAGGCAAATCAGAATACCGGCAATCTTGCGCGCCGTCTCTTTAACGAGCATTGCGAAGATGCGTATCTTGCGAACATCGACCTGATCCGAAACGGCATCTTCGAAGACGACTTCTCTTTTTCCTACGTCTTAATTCGCGGACCGGTGAACGTCTTTTTGACCAAACCCTCCGAGCCCGAGTTTACGATCACTCTGACCGACGCGGGCGAACTCCTTCCGAGCGCATACCTTCAGACCGCGCTTTCCGACGACGCTGCTTCCCTCGATGCGCTGATGCATACGTATTATATGGAACGGGTCGGCAAAACAAGCGTGATTGCCGTTCCGCACGACATCGATTACGTTGTAAAATGGGAAGCCGTGAAGGACGGGACCGTCGAAGTTCAGATTGCGGAATGTTCCGTACACGCTGCGGCGCGTTATTACGGAATGACTTCCGATCCGGTTCGTGTTAACCGCGGCAGCACCGGCACGGCATACCGATCGGAATCCGGCGAATACCGGATGCCGGACAACTTCGTCCCCGCAGTCTATGAAGCGGCAGACCTCGCGAAGTTCATCGGAATAAACTCCGTCGGGATCAACTGGCGCGTTGCGCTGATGATCTTTGCGGCGCTCGCGGGGATCGTCGTCACGGTCCTCATCTGGGCGGCGATGCTCCTTCTGCGGAACCGCAAAAAGCCCGGCGTCCTTGTGTGGATCTGTCTCGGCATCTTCTGCATCTCCGTGCTGGAAGCGGTGCTCGCGTTCTGGTTCTTTGCGGACCATACGAATCTGCGCATGCTCTGGAAGATGATCCTCGGCGCGGCGCTGCTCTGCATCTTCCTCATCCGGCACCGGAAATCCAGGCGCACGCTTCTGATGCTGCCCGGCATCTTCATGCTGATCGCCGCCGACGTCGTAATGTGCCTCTATGTGCTGCAGGGTCTGATCCTGTTCCTGGTCGCGCATGCGCTGCTGGTCTTTGCCTTCCTGTTCCGCTCGCCGATGCCGCGCAAGATGTGGATCCAGTGGGCGGCGGTTTCGGCGATCGCCTCCGTGCTGATCGTGTTCGCGCTCATCCATGAGATCGGTCCGCTTGCCTGGGGCGCCGCGCTGTACGTGGTCGTGCTCCTTCTCATGAGCTACAGCGCAGGCGGACAGCCCGTCCGCGCGCGGTTTGCGGCAAGGCTGTTCCTGATCTCGGAAACGGTCCTCGGCGTCTACATGATCGTGTTCAGCGAACCGATGCTGCATATCCTTTCCGTGCTGATGTTCGATATCGCGCTTCTGATGATCTCTGTCAACCGCACGGGCGTCGAGCTTCGGGAGGAAGCCCCCGCAGAGGAGGAACCGGCTGCAGACGAAGAAGCCCCCGCAGAGGAGGAAGTCCCCGCGGAGGAAGCCTGAGCCCAAAAAGAAAGAACGAGCAGCGTTCCTGCTCGTTTTTTTGTTATGCGTTTTTCGGCGGTCGGGCTGCGCAAAGCGTGATGATGAATTCCGTGTACGTCTCCCCGTCGCTCTCGCAGCGGATCGTGCCGCCCATCGTTTCGATCAGGTTCCTGGCGATCGCAAGCCCCAGTCCGTAGCTGCCGTCGACATGCGCGCGTCCCTCGTCCCCGCGGTAGAAGCGGTTGAAAATGGTCTGCCGGTCCGCTTCGCCGACGCCGACGCCGTTGCTTCTGACCGTGACGATCACGTGTTTATGCTTCCTCAGCGCCGATATTTCCGCCGTTTTTCCCTTCGGCGTATACTTTCCCGCATTGTCCAGAAGCGCGTCGATGACCTGCTTGAAGGCGTTCTCCTCGGCAAAGATCCGAAGATCGTCCTCCACGCTGCAGACGAGCGTCACGCCCTGTTCGTACAGGATGGATTCATAGCGCAGCGCGCATTCGGTCACCGCGTCGGACGCCGAAAAGACGGTGTTGCTGCGCTGCTGCATCGCCTTGTTCTTGATGCGCGCCGATTCGAGCATCCGCGTGATCAGCAGGTTGATCCTGCGCGCCTCGTCGCGGATCACCTCAAAGCGCCGGTCATTTTCGCCCGGGTCGTCGCTTGTGCCGAGCTCCGCCGTGGACAGGATGATCGCAAGCGGTGTCTTGATCTCGTGCGAGGCGTCGCCGATGAACCGCTCCTGATTCTCCCACGCAAGCTCCGCGGGCCGCAGAAGGTTGTTCGCCGAGAACCGCAGCAGCAGATAGAACGCGCCCGCAAAGGCGATGATCAGTCCCGCGCCCGCAAGCGCGAGGCGCCGCAGAAAGCGGCCGTAGCCGCTGTAGTCGACGATCGCGATGTCGATCGCCGATCCGCTGCGGTCGACCATATAGCAAAGCTCCTCGCTTTCGATGCGGTCGATCCGCTTTTTGCTCTTCAGCATGACGTCGAACAGCGCGCGCCACGATCCGCTGTCGTCCGAATACGGCTGCTCGCCGCGGATCTGCAGGATCTCGTCGTCCGGGCTGACCGACGTCGCATTCGGGTCCGGCTCGCTCTGCCAGATCTGAAAGAGGTACGTCGGGAACCGCGTGCCGCCGACGGTCGTTTCCTGTGGACCGTCAAACCCGAGCTGCCGCACCAGTTCGATGAACCGGCTTTCGTTTTTCGCGGCGCCGCCGCCCGTAAAGCGGATCAGCGACTGCAGCTCGCTTTCGATGCTCTCGTCGACAAACCGCACCATCATGATCGCCGTGACCAGAAACACCACGATCAGGATGCCGCACACCGCCAGAAAGGAGTTGCGGATAAACCGTTTGTGCTGTTTGCGGATCATGCGTTCTCTCCGGTGAGCTTATAGCCGAACTTGCGCAGCGTTTCGATCTGCACGCGCGTGTGCAAAAACCGCAGCTTCTTGCGCAGGAACGAGATATAGACCTCGACGTTGTTGTCCTCCGCCTCGGAGTCCACGCCCCACGCGTGGTTCAGAAGCTCATCCTTCGAAACGATCACGTTGCCGTTCGTCATCAGGATATGCATGATCGAGAATTCCTTCCTGCCGAGCCGGATCGACCGCTCCCCGCAGGAGAGCTCGCAGGTCGATTTGTTCAGCACCAGATCATCGAACTTCAGCTCGTCCATCACGACCTCGCCGCGCCGGCGAACGAGTGCGCGCACGCAGGCAAGCAGCTCCTGCATTTCGAACGGCTTCGTAAGGTAATAGTCCGCGCCGAGATCGAGCCCGCGCACGTAATCCTCCACCGCCGACTTTGCGGTCAGCATCAGGATCGGCGTTGCGTCGCCCTCCTTGCGGAGCTGCTGCACGATCGCGAAGCCGCTCATCTTCGGCAGCATCACGTCGAGGATCAGAAGGTCGTAAGCGCCCTTCCTTGCGTAGGCAAGCCCGCTCTCGCCGTCGAGACAGATATCGCTGTCGAAACGGTTCTGCTTCAGCATCGCGCGAAGCGTTTCCGCAAGCTTCGATTCATCCTCTACGATCAATACGCGCATAACCGTTTCCCTTTCCGTATGATTCAGATCCGTTCCACGGACAGCGTGATCGCGTTGCCGTTCAGGTCCCAGTCCTTCGTGTAGCCGAACGTGCCCTCCTCGATGCGCTCGGCAAGCGTGTCCGCTTTGACGCTGTCGGCATACTTTTCGAGCACACGCGCCGCTTCGCCGCCGTTCCGGTAGCCGATGCGGATGTGGTCGGCGACCTCGAAGCCCGCCTCCTTGCGCATCGTCTGCAGCTTGGAGACCAGCTCGCGCATGAGACCTTCCTCTTTAAGCTCCGGCGTCAGGTTCGTATCGAGCACGACGGTCACGCCGCTGCCCTGTTCGCTGACGAGCCCTTCCTTCTGCTGCGTCGAAACCAGCACGTCGTCCGGCGAGAGCTCCACCTCCGTGCCGTCGACCTCGAAGGTATAGTTCTGTCCCGCATGGTGCGCCCTGACGATCGCGTCGCCGTTCGCCGCAAGATGCGCGGAGATCTTGCCCAGGAGCTTTCCGTAGCGTGGACCGAGGGTGCGAAGCTGCGGCTTGACCTTATAGCTCATCAGCGCGTCGGCGTTCTCGATGAATTCGATCTCCTTGACGTTCAGCTCCTCGGTTGCGATCTCGGCGGCGCGCTCCGAAAGCGCTGCGCCCTGCACGTACATCTTTGCAAGCGGCTGACGCGTCTTCATGCCCGCGGTGCTTCTGGCGCTTCTGCCCACCGTGACGATGTTCAGGACCTTCGCCATCTCCTCCTCGAGCTCCGCGTCGACAAACGAATCGTCCGCCGCGGGATAGTCATTGAGGTGCACGGAGATCGGCGCGGTGCTGTCCACGCTCCGCACGATGTTCTGATAGATCGCTTCCGTCATGAACGGGCAGAACGGCGCGGTGAGCAGCGTGACGGTCCTGAGAACGGTATACAGCGTCATGTACGCGGCTTCCTTGTCGTCTGTCATCTCGGCGCCCCAGTACCGGTCGCGGCAGCGGCGCACGTACCAGTTAGAAAGCTCGTCCGCAAAGTCGATCAGCAGTCTGCCCGCCTCGGTGATGCGGAACGCCTCGAGGTTTCCGTCGACGCCCTTCACGAGCGTCTGCAGCCGGGACAGGATCCAGCGATCCATCAGCGAAAGGTTTTCGCGCTTCAGCTCGTGCTGCGTCGGATCGAACTTGTCGATCTCCGCATAGAGCACATAGAACGCGTAGGTGTTCCAGATCGTGCTCATGAACTTGCGCTGATACTCGCTGACCGCCTCGCCCGAGAAGCGCGACGGGAGCCACGGCGCACTAGCCGTGTAGAAATACCAGCGGACCGCGTCCGCGCCCTGCTTGTCCAAAACGTCCGCGGGTGCGATGACGTTGCCGATGTGCTTGGACATCTTCTTGCCGTCCTTGTCGCACACGAGACCGAGGACCAAGCAGTTTTCGAACGGCGCCTTGTCGAAGAGGCACGTTGCAACCGCCATCAGCGTATAGAACCAGCCGCGCGTCTGATCGACCGCTTCGGAGATGAACGCTGCGGGATAGCGGCGTTCGAACTCTTCCTTCTTTTCAAAGGGATAGTGCCACTGCGCAAACGGCATGGAACCGCTGTCAAACCAGCAGTCGATGACGACCGGCTCGCGCTTCATGATCTTTCCGCATTCCGGGCACACGACCTCGACCTGGTCGATGTAGGGCTTGTGCAGCTCGATGTTCTCCGGGCAGTTGCGGCTCATCTTCCTGAGCTCTTCCCGGCTGCCGATCACATGGACGTGACCGCAGTCGCACATCCAAACGGGCAGCGGCGTGCCCCAGTAACGCTCGCGGGAGATGCCCCAGTCGATGACGTTCTCGAGGAAGTTGCCCATACGGCCCTCGCCGATCGTCTCGGGGATCCAGTTGACCGACTTGTTGAACGCGATCAGCTTATCCTTGACCGCGGTCATCTTGATAAACCAGCTCTCGCGGGCGTAGTAGATCAAAGGCGTGTCGCAGCGCCAGCAAAACGGATAGCTGTGCTCGAACGGGATCGCGGAGAACAGCTTGCCGCTTTCCTTCTGCGCTTCCATGATCGGCTTGTCCGCGTCCTTCACGAACAGCCCGTCCCACGGCGTACCGCCGCACATATGAC
>JAZNHI010000098.1:0-18649 GCA_045576895.1 Clostridia bacterium
GAGTATACGCTCGATCCGACGTACAGCTTCAACACCGAGTTCCAAAAGCAGACCGCCGCGTATCTTGCCGCAGAGTACATGGATTACATCAACGGCAAAAAACTTTCCGTCAAGGAAAGCGACGTAGACTTCGACCTGAACGGCGACGGCGACACATTCGATACGGTTGCGCTGACCATCGAATACGATGAAGAAAACGGCTATTCCGGCACCTATGTGACGCTCTACCTGTCTGAGCTTCAAGAGAGCCTGTGGGACTATATTGTACGGCTCGACTATGCCGAGGACTGGACATGGTTTGATGCAAACGGCAGCGCACTGTCCGACGCAGAGGTTGCGGCGATGACCACGGCTGATCGCGCGCAGGCGTTTGTTTCCGGCTTGTATGCAAAGGGAAGCACCGGCAGCGGCTCCTCCGGCATGGGCGGAGGTCCCGGCGGAAAAGGCGGATTCCCCGGCGGCAACAACGCGGGCGGTCCACCCGATATGAACGGCGGTTCTTCCGAGAAAGCCGGCACACCGGACAAAGGCACCACCCAGTCGGCAACGGGCAAAACGGATTCCGCCGACTATGCTTCCTTCGATGAGATGGTCGCGGCTTACAAGGCGGATATCGCTGAAATCGAAGCGGGCGACGCTTACGGCAACAACATCGTGGAGCTGTACAATCCGGTCAACTATATCGGTGCGGATGGCACGAACAATCCGACGTGGGCGCGGATCCTGATGGGTGCAAGCGAAGGCGACATCTCCATGTTCAATTCGCTGAACCTCGAGATTGCGTGGCTGAACGCCGGAACGGACGCCGAGATCGAATGGCAGTGGAACGGCGGCCATGTGCCGAGCGAGATCTTCGGCGATTCGCTTGCTCTGTATGTGGATATGATGTACGGAAAGTATGTCGACGGCGCGGTGGAAATCACCAAAGCGGCGCCGTCCGGTCAGACCGCCAACGGAACCGCAACCGAAGCCACCGGCACGGATCTTTCAAGTTGGGTCACGTTCAACGGAACGGACGGCGTCACCATGACGCTTGCGGGCGCTGCCAATTACCGCACCTCCGGCGCGAGCAAGGCGATCCCCGGCTTCGACGTCATGGACTACGGTCAGGAGGACTATGTATTCGGCAGCAGTACGGCCGATGCGCGGCATTGGAACAAGTATGTCCTCAAAGTATTTGAGGAACACGCCGACACGCTTTCGGCACTGTTCAATGCCAAATGAAAAAGACTTTCCGAAAAAGGCATCCTGCACTGCAGCGGGATGCCTTTTCCAATGAGAGGTCATGCGATCGATAACCGTGCGCTCCGGCGCGGACAGTTTGTGACGCACGATACAAGCATACCCGGGCATACGATTGCAGAAATTGACGTCCTTGCAAAAATGTGCCATCGGCTGCACCTTGCGATGCGCTACATTTTGGAGCTTTCCGTGCACATTTTCAGAAATTCCAGTGAATTTCGATCAATTGCTCGGATGTTTTGGGAACGCGCCTGCCGATGCGAATATAATCGATCAGCGTTTCCACAATCGGGCGGTTGAGGCTCTCAAACGCGGTATAGCGGTCGATCAGCTCTTTTCGATGATCTCCTTCGATCGCTTGCTGATCCAGTAAATCAAGCTGCTTTGTTAGCTCCTGAATCTGCTTTTCCGCACGACTGCGATCGTCCGAAAGTCCCTTTGCCAATTCCGCGAAATCCGGATCGGAAAGATATCCGCGCACCTTATCCATATAGAGACTGCGCAAACCCTTGCTGTATTCCTCAACACGCTTTTGATATGCTTCGAGATCGGCATGCAGACGTTCTCTTTGCCGCTTCAGATCTTGTTGAAACTCCACCTTCTGCAGCAATTCATCCTTGTCAAGGTAGGCGTCAGATAGGCGATGCAGTTCATCCAATACGGCTTGCTCTACCTTTTTGACAGAGACAAAGGTTCCCGGACAGGAATCCTGCGCAACATGATGGTTCGGGCACTCCAAATAATACATTCCGTGACACTTATGAGATCGCAGAATATAACCGCAATACGCGCATCGCGATTTCTTTGCGAACAGCCCGATCTGACCGCCGGAGAATGGCTTTGCTTTTGCTTTGAGCATCAGCTGCACGGTATCCCACAGCTCACGTTCTATAATCGGTTCATGTGTGCCTTCTACCACATACCATTGATCCCTCGGTCTCGGCTTGTTTTGTTTCGTCTTATAAGAAACGCTGCCATATTTTCCTTGTACCATGTTTCCGATGTAGATTTCATTCGTCAGCATATCGGCAATCGCAAAATACTTCCAGAAGGTACTGTTTTTTGATTCCATTATCATCCGGGCTTTTAAAAATGCTGCGAGGTTGGTTCGTGGTTTTTGCTTCCTGCTTCATGCGCGGACTCCTTTTCCATGAATTGACAGTAATCCATATGAAACGCCGATGCTTTTTAGCACGGAGAACGCAATACATGCGTTTATAACATGCCGTTTCGCATTTTTCCGGATGAAACCATCCGTTTTGCGGAAGAATAAAGCATTATGTATGCAGGAGGCAAACAATGGGTTCTGTTTGGAACGATACGGTCAATATGAGATCGTTTGCGAAGCTTGAAAGGGACTTGCATGTCGATGTGCTGATCATCGGCGGCGGAATGGCGGGCGTTCTGACGGCGTATATGCTGGGACGTGAGGGCGTCGATTACGCGCTTTGCGAAGCGGAAACGCTCGGCAGCGGAACAACGAAGAACACGACCGCCAAGATCACCAGTCAGCACGGGCTGATCTATGACAAGCTGATTCGTGAATTCGGAGAGCAAAAGGCCGTCCAATACTACGGCGCAAATCAGGAAGCCCTGTATCTCTATCGTACGCTGTGCGAAACGATCGACTGCGATTTTGAGCAGAAGGACAATTATATCTATACGCTCAATGACGTGAAGCAAATCGAAAAAGAGATGCGCGCATTGAAACAACTCGGTATACCTGCAGAACGGACGAATACGCTTCCGCTGCCGTTTGACGTTGCGGGTGCAATACGGTTTTCCGAGCAGGCGCAGTTTCATCCGCTTCGATTCCTTTCGGGAATCTCCGACGGACTTCATATCTATGAACACACGCGCGTGCGGGAATTGAAAAAAACGAAAACCGGCGTCGCTGCGGTGACAAGCGGCGGAACGGTTTTTGCCGATCGCGTGATCGTCGCCACACATTTTCCGTTTTTGAACAAGCACGGCGTGTATTTCATCAAACAATACCAGCACCGCTCCTATGTGATCGCGCTGGAGAACGCGCCGCAGCTCGACGGCATGTATCTGGACGATGACGAAAAGGGACTTTCCTTCCGAAACTACGGCGATTATCTGTTTATCGGCGGCGGCAGTCATCGAACGGGAAAGAACGGCGGCGGGTATCGGGACCTCAAAGCGGCTGCCGAACGGTACTTTCCCGAAGCGACCGTCAAGTATGCGTGGGCGGCGCAGGATTGCATGACGCTCGATTCCGTTCCGTATATCGGACGGTATTCTGCGGGAACGGAAGGTCTTTATGTGGCGACGGGCTTCAACAAATGGGGCATGACCGGTTCGATGATCGCAGCAAAGCTGCTTTCTGATTTGTTGACCGGCAACGAAAACCCGTATGAGGAGTTGTTTTCTCCGTCGAGAACCATGCTGCGTCCGGCACTGCTTTCGAATGCGGCGGAAGCCGTTCTCGGACTGATTACACCGACCGTGCCGCGCTGCCCGCATCTCGGGTGTGCGCTGCATTGGAACGAGGCGGAGCATAGCTGGGACTGTCCCTGCCACGGTTCACGCTTCACGGAGGACGGAAAACTGATCGACAACCCCGCAACGGGCGATCTCAAGGGGGTGCAAAAATGAGCAATCATCTCAGGAATGAAACAAGTCCCTACCTCTTGCAGCATGCCGAAAATCCGGTTGAATGGTATCCGTGGGGCGAGGAGGCCTTTATGAAGGCGCGCGACGAGGACAAACCGATCTTTCTCAGCATCGGATATTCCACCTGTCATTGGTGCCATGTGATGGCGCACGAGAGCTTTGAAGATGCGGAGACTGCCGCGCTCCTGAATCGCGGCTTTGTTTCGATTAAGGTGGATCGGGAGGAACGACCGGATATCGATAACGTGTATATGGCGGCCTGTCAGGCGATGACGGGCAGCGGCGGATGGCCTTTGAGTGTCTTTTTAACGCCGGAAAAGAAGCCGTTTTATGTGGGAACGTATTTTCCGAAAACAGCACAGTACGGCATGCCGAGTTTTAGCAACCTGCTGCATGCGATCCTTGAAGCATGGGCACATGAACGGGAGAACCTGATCCGCTCTGCGGATACGCTGACAACCGTATTGGCGACGCAGCAGAATCGCACGTTTCTATCCGAAAAAGAGAATCCGATCGAACGCGGGCTTTCCGCATTGGTAAACAGCTTCGATCGCGTCAACGGCGGGTTCGGGCGTGCACCGAAGTTCCCTGCGCCGCAGAATTTTCTGTTTTTGCTGCAGCGGTATGAGAAATACGGCGACGCACATGCGCTCCATATGGCGACGTTCACGCTTGAGCGCATGTATGCAGGCGGTATGTTCGACCATATCGGCGGCGGATTCTGCCGCTATTCGACCGACCGACGCTTCCTTGTTCCGCACTTTGAAAAGATGCTGTATGACAACGCGCTTCTGATCCTTACCTATGCAAAGGCATATGAATTGACCGATGATCGATTCTACTTGGACGTAGCCGAACGGACGGCAGCATATCTGCTGCGTGAAATGCGGTCAAATAACGGCGGTTTTTACAGCGCGCAGGACGCGGACAGCGAGGGACAGGAAGGACTCTATTATGTGTTTACGCCGGAAGAAACCGTCGCCGTGCTCGGCAAAGAGGCGGGAGACGCGTTTAATGCCTGTTTTGACATCACAAATGAAGGTAACTTTGAAGGCAAAAGCATTCCAAACCTTTTGGAACATCCGAGAGAGCCGGAACGTTTCGAAGCTGAAAAGCAGGCGCTGCTTGCGTATCGAAAAGCGCGTGCGCACCTGATGACGGACGACAAGGCGCTGACCTTCTGGAATGCGCTTGCGATCACGGCATTCTGCGCGCTGTACCGCGTCAGCGGCAAAGACGACTATCTCAACACCGCACTTTCAACGGATGCATTTCTCGAGGTCCATGCGATACGCGGTGAAAACCTGTTCACAAGCGTAAAGGACGGCAAAACAGGCAGCCACGCGTTTTTGGACGATCGCGCAGGACTTGCGCTTGCAAAGCTTGCGCTGTATGACGCGACGCTTGATCGCACGTTCCTTGACGCGGCGGCGAAGCAGGCGGAAATTGCGGTCAAGGAATTCTTCGATTCGGATATCGGCGGCTTCTTCTTTACCGGTACGGGTAACGAAACCTTGCTGTTTCGCTCCAAAGAGACCGCCGACAACGCGCTGCCGAGCGGCAATTCGATCATGAGCTATGTGCTTTTGAGACTGTCCGTTCTTGCGCCGGATGCGCTGTCGGGCGGCATTATGAAAAAACAGTTCGCATACATGAAGTCCCAGGCGGCGCTGCAGCCGGTTGCGCACACAGCGTTTCTCACGGCGCTTTCGGATCAGGAACAGCCGCCTGCAAAGATCGTCGCCGTCGGCGCACAGGACAAAGAAACGATCCCTCTTCTTGCTCCGCTCGGCGCAAACGTGCTCCTGCTCGAGGAACAAACTGCGGAGTACCCGCTTCAGAACAACAGACAAACCTATTATATCTGCCGCGGGGTTACCTGTCTTCCGCCGACAAACGAACTGAAAAAGGAATGGTTCATGCAGCACTGAACTATATCAAAACCATTCCAAATCGATACCTTATTGCTTTTCACGGATGCTTCGTACCGACATTTTCGAGCAGAGAATGTGTGCGAGTTTGTCCCATATTCTTTTTATCCGTGGCGTTCTGATCCGGTCGTATCGTACCCTTCTCCGCCGGTTTTTCATGATCCGAAAAACCGGTGGTTTAGGGATTTTGAAGTTTGCAGCGAATAGAAGGTTGCAGCATCCGCCGCCATGTCCTCGGATAGATCCGCGATCGGGTCGCCGGTGCAGGCGATATAGGCGGAGGTGAAGGGCACGCCGTTCGGGTCGGCGGGGAAGACGCCGGTGCCGTGCATCGTATAGTAGCCGTCCAGTCCCGCGGCGGAGAGCTCCTCAAGGCTTGCGCCCTGCATGCACTGTGTGATCATCGTCGCGATCATCTCCCAGTGCGCGATCTCCTCCGTGCCGATGTCGGTCAGGGTCGCGCGGATGCGGTCGTCGGGCATCGAGTAGCGCTGCGTGAGATAGCGGAGCCCTGCGCCGAGCTCGGAGTCCGGACCGCCGTACTGCGCCATCAGGAGCTTTGCCATACGGGGATCGGGCTTGGTGATGCGGACGGGGTATTCGAGTCGTTTTTCATAGATCCACATAAGCGTACCTCCTCAATTCTGCCACGGCCATTTCTGGTAGACCCAGCTTCCGGCGTCGTGCGTGCTGTTGCCGAAGTTCTCGAGCGGGCCGAAGCGCTCGGTGTATTCCGCGCAGAGACGCTTCAGCGTTTCCGCGTAGCTGTTGAAATCGTTCGTTGCGTCGAGGTCCTCGGGGTGGGTGTCGAGATAGAGCTGCAGCTCGACGCAGGCGAAGCGGACTTCGCCGATCTTCGTAAGAAGAGCCTGTTCCGTACAGTCTGTCATAATCATACCTCCCGGTTCCTGCAGGTGGGATATTCGGAGACGAGCTCCGGGAAAAGCGTACCGCGGGCAAGCGCTTCGCAGGGGCAGAAGCCCGCGCGGTACGTCTGATTCGGGAAATAAACGGTCGCAAGCGCGCAGCCGCCGCCGGACATGCCGCAGGAATTGACCGAAGAGACGGTCCCCGCGGCAACGACGTTATCGACCGCGGTGGGATCGACGGCGGGCATGCGGTCCGTAAAACAGCATCCGCCGTTTGCATAGGGTTGTTGCATCGCATCTTCCTCCTTGGTTCTTTACTGCCATGGTATGAAATCCGTCAAAAAAGCGTGCTTCTATTTCGCCGCGCTCCTGCATAATCTGTTCAAACGAAACGGAGGTCGGCGGTCAGAATGTCGATGGAGCTTCAAACGACAGAAAGGAGCAGGGGAGCGCGTATGCTGTTTTCGGAACTGAAATGCAGGGAGGTCATCAACGTGTGCACGGGGGAGCGGTACGGAAACGTCTGCGATCTGGTGTTCGATCCGTGCGCGGGCGAGATACAGGCGATCGTCGTGCCCGGCGGCACGCGCTTTTTCGGGTTGCTGAAGGGCAGGGAGGGGATGCCGATCCCGTTCTCGAAGATCAAAAAGCTCGGCGAGGACGTGATTTTAGTCGAGCTGCCGTAAAAGCATGAACAATCCGTAAATTCGCGTCCGGACAGGTACGGCTTTCCGATACGGTGTGCTATACTATCCTTAAGTATGGCATCAAAGGAGGACAAGCCTATGAAGTGCCGGTTTTGCGGAGGGACGGACAGCAAGGTCATCGACTCGCGTCCGAACGAGGACGGCAGCGCGATCCGTCGGCGCAGGGAGTGCATTGGCTGCGGACGCAGATTTACGACGTGGGAGCGCATCGAGGAGAACCCGGTCATGGTCGTGAAGCGCGACGGGCGGCGCGAGCCGTTCGAGCGCGAAAAGGTCGCGGTCGGCATCCGCAAGGCGTGCGAGAAGCGCCCGATCCCCGCGGACGTGCAGAACCGTCTGGTCGACGAGATCTGCCGCGAGATCAACAATTCCCTCGAGTCCGAGGTCACGACCGAGTCGATCGGCGAGCTGGTCATGAAGAAGCTCCGCGACGTGGACGAGGTCGCGTACGTGCGCTTCGCGTCGGTCTACCGCGAATTCAAGGATTCGCAGACCTTCCTGCAGGAATTGCAGCGGCTTCTGAACGAGAAATGACACGCGAAGAATTCCTCACGATCTACCGTTCCATCGTACCCGCATACGGGTATCGGGAGAACAAAGGCGTCGGTATCTTTACGATCCCGGCGTTTTCGGCGTACCCGGGCATCGACCACGGCTTTTCGGCGCGGACCGGCGGTGTCTCGACCGGCTGCTTCTCCTCGCTGAACCTCAGCTTCACGCGGCCCGAGCAGCGCGAGAACGTCATGGAAAACTACCGCATCTTCTGCGACGCGGCGGGCATCCCTTTAGACAGCATGGTCATGGACACGTACGAGCACGGCACGACGGTGCTCTGCGTGAACCGGTTCGATTGCCGCAGGGGCTACGACCGTCCTTCGCTGCCGTACTGCGACGGGCTTGTGACCGACGATCCGGAGGTCACGCTGATCACCGGGCATGCGGACTGCATGGCGTTCTATTTCTACGATCCCGTGAAACGGGGCATCGGGCTTTGCCACGCGGGCTGGCGCGGCGCGCTGGACCGCATCGGCGCCGAGGTCATCAAAACGATGGAGACCGCGATCGGTTCCGATCCGAAGAACATCGTCTGCGGCGTGGGACCTTCGATCTGTCCGAAGTGCTTCGAGGTCGGCGCCGACGTTGCGGAAAGCTTTGAAACTGCGTTCCCGCTGTGCACGCTGCGCGGTGTGAACGAGAAAGGCAAGGCGACGGTCGATCTCTGGCAGGTGGCGACGGCGCAGTTTTTAGAGCGCGGGATCCTGCCGGAGCACATCCATCTGATGGGCGTCTGCACGTTCGAGGACGAGCGGCTGTACTCGCATCGGCGCGATAAGGGAAAGACCGGCGGCATGGCGGCGTTCCTGCGACTTTTGCCCGAAAACGGAAATTGTAAAGACGGTTGACAAGCGCCGATAAAAAGTGTAGAATTCATAAGATTTCATTCGAAACACGAGGAGACGGAAATGAGCAAACAGTATGGCAAAAAGAAACTGACCCGGAACATTCTGATCGGCGTGCTGATCGTGCTTGTGATCGGCATTGCGATCTTTCTGAGCATTGCGCTGCAGAAGGACAGCGCAGGCATGAACTGCTTCCAGAGAAAAGCAACTGCGGCGAGCGCGGACGGCGTCAAGATCAGCATGGGCGAATATCGGCTGAACTTCGATACGACGATGATGAGCTATCAGACCACGACGTTCTCGGACAAGCAGTTGAAGAATCTGCAGGAAAACACCGCAAAACAGACGCTGCTGCCGAGAGTCTACGCAAAGGAAGCGAAGGCGCTGGGTCTTTCCCTGACGAAGGAACAGAAGGAAGAGGCGGCAAAGTCTGCGCAGACGCAGATCGACTCGATGAAGGAATCCATTGCGAAGGAAATCTCCAAGAACGGCAATTATTCCAAGTCCGCGATGGAGAAGCAGCTCGCTTCTTACTATCAGCAGATCGGCATGAACGAGAACGAATACTATTCCTTTGTGAAGGAAAACGCTGAGGGCAGTTACTATAAAGAAGCGATCGACGCATACTATCAGGAGAACGGAGACGGCATCGACGAAGCCACCCTGCTGGACTACTATCGCAAGTCCGTCGAGGATTCCATGTACACTGAGAACGAGGACGGCACGAAGAAGTCCTCCTACTCGGAAGGTCAGTACTGGTATTCGATGATGCTCTATCAGATGGGTTATTCCATGCCGATGATGTACGTCCCCGAGGGATTCATCTACATCGACTACATCAAGCTGCAGAAGGGCACCAAGAAGGAGATCGAGGAGATCATCAATAAGGTCAATGCGGGCGAGATCGATTTTGATCAGCTCAAAAAGTCCGACGACAATATTGACACGTATCGCAGCTCGCTCGAAGGACCGTACCCCATCGGGGAGAACGATCATGCGCAGATATTCTCTTCGCAGGAAGCGTACAATGCCGCTGCGGCGCTTGCGATCGGCGAGATCGGCTCGTTCATCGAAGAGCCGGTAACTGCGGACGACGGCTCCGTGACGGTGACCGGTTATCTGTTCCGCCGTGCGGAAGGCAACATGTGCATGGACGGCGATTCCGGCGTGATCAAGATCGATTACTATCCCGGCGTACGCGAAGCCGTGCTGGACGAGTATCGTCTGGAGCAGTGGATTTCCGACATCAGGTTTGAGGACGCGATGTACGCGTACAAGGGGGCGCTCGGATGAAGCAGCGCACGATCCGGATCGTCTGTTGGATCATGGCTGCGCTGATGCTGTTCGGCGTGGTCGCCATGATCGTCGGCATTGTTGGATAAAGAATCAAAGCGTCTTCTCCGGAAGGCGCTTTTTCATACCGGCAAACGCTTGCAACGACGCAGGAAATATGCTATAATTTTACAGATCATGGGGAAAGCTGTTTTCTCCGTGCATCCGAACGTCCTTAGATACGGAGGAAATGCCATGAAGAAGACCATCGCAGCGATCCTTGCGGCGCTCATGCTGCTTGCCGTGCTTCCGGCTGCCGCTGCGGCGGAAACGGATTACATCCTGCAGATCCCGGGCGGACGGGTCGAAGACTCGCTGACCGAGATAGACGGGTATGACTTCCTGCGGACGGATATTTATCTGAACGGCGTGACCGACGAAAAGCTGCTGACGGCGCTTGCGTTCGATTTCGGCTTCGATGCGGAGCTGCTCGATTACGCGATGAGCTCGCAGGATCTCGGATCATATTCTCTCGTGGCGGTGGATGCGAACGGCGCGACCGTTTCCGACGGTTCCGTTCTGATCAACGACCGGAACGCAAGACAGGGCGAGCTTCGCATCGTGTTCGCGTCCGATTACGGCTGCCGGATCCGGGAGGGGATGCCCCTGATCTCGCTGTACTTCTACTTTGTCGGCAGCCTGTATGCGGATTCGGAGATCGTATTCACGATCGGCAGCGACATCGAAGCGGAATCCGTTGCGATGAGCGAACAGAACGGACACGGCAGATACAGGAGCCGCACCGTCGGCACCGATCTAAAACCGTATACCGTTTCGGAGGGCATCGAAAATATCCCGATCGAACCGGAGATCTCGTTCGATCCGCAGGACGTGGAGTATAAGGGATCGACGCCGTACGTCGTTTACGACGGCACGGAGAAGAAGCCGCGTGTCATCGTGACAAACAAGGACACCGGCGAAACGATCGATCCGAGATTCTATTCCGTCAAGTATTACAACAATACGCAGGCGGGAACGGCGCAGGCGGAGGTCACGATGCACCGCGGATACGCGGGATCTGCGCAAACATGGTTCAAGATCTATCTGCCGCCGACGACCGGCACGACCGTCGAGAACATCGGCACGGGCATCCGCATTTCGTGGGATCCGGTCGATGGCGCCACGGGATACGTCATCTACCGCCGTGCGTGGAATCTGATCAGCAGCGGCTGGACGACGTTCGAACGTTGGTTCAACACGACCGATACGAGCTGGGTCGATGGGTCCGACGAAAACCACAGGGTCTATGCGGGCACGCGTTACCAGTACGGCGTCAAGGCGTATCCGACGGATCCGATGAACAATTTTGATCTCGGCATCGTCGGTCCGCTGAAAACGACCGTCCGCATCACCACGCGGCGGCTTGAGTCCGTCACGCCGGGCAGCAGAAGACTCACGGCAAAGTGGCTTCCCTCCAAGGTCTTCACGGGCTATCAGCTCCAGTGCGCAAGGGATGCGGCGTTCACGCAGGGTCTCAAGGAGATCACGATCGACGACTGGCAGACCGGCGAGTATACGATCAAGTCGCTTTCGAGCGGGAAACGATTCTATGTCCGCGTTCGTTCTTACCACGAATTCGAGGGAATGACCTATTACGGCGAGTGGTCGAACGTGCTGGACTGCAAGGTCAGATAAGGTTTTTTGCAGAGAAACGGGCGCTTTTTCACGTCCGTTTTTCTGTTCGGTCCGCGTCGGACAAGCGGTAAAAAACGGATCGGAAACATTGACATATTTTTTTGTCAGAAAGCTTGCAAAAGCAAAAAGAGTATGATATGATATATCAGAAAATATGACGATACTGTGAACAAAACTACGTTCAGCGATCTCTGCAAGCGGAGATTTGCTGCGAAGTGTTCGATTGATCGGGATGCCGATCAGGACCGTTTGCGTATCCCGTATAATTTAGTAGGAGGATAGAACCTATGAAGAAACTGTTGGCAATGCTCCTTTCTCTTGTGATGGTGTTTTCGCTCGTCACGGTTGCGGCTGCGGACGATGCGGATTTCACGCTCGTGATTGAGGGCGGCGAAGTGTACGAGAACGAGGACCTTCTGTCGGTCGAAGTTGCGCTGAACGGAACGGTTCAGGAAACGCTCCTGACGCTGACGTTCGGATTGACGTATGATCCCGAGCTGATCACCTTTGTCAGCATCGACAAGGACGACGCTTTCAATTCGTTCGCAGTCAACGACACTGTACCGGGCGAGCTTCGCATCTCTCTGACTTCGGAAGGCGTTCAGATCGGGGAGAACGCTCCGGTCATCACGATGCAGTTCCAGATCGCGGAAGGGCTTGAAGTCGGAACAGAGATCGCATTTGAACTCCAGAAGGGCGCTGTTGCAGAGACCTTTACGGACGATGCTTCTGTCGTCACTCCGCATGACATCGCGGCTGATTTCTCGCCGTACGTCATCGCCGAAACGTCGCTGCGTACCGGCTTCGTGGTATTCAACGAGGGTGAGGTTTTTTACAGAGGCGAGACGCCGTATGTGATCTGGGATCATGCTGCAGGCAAGCATGAGCCGGCGTTCACCGTGTATGATGAAGACGGCGTTACTGTTGTCGATCCGGAGAACTACGACTACGAGTACAAAGAGAACATGCAGCCCGGCACCGGCTATCTGTTCGTTTATTTCAAAGGCGCATATACCGGCGAAGCCGTGCTGTTCTTCAAGATCTATCTGCCGGCAACGACCAACACCACCGTTGAGAACGTAGCGGACGGCATCAGAGTCACCTGGGCGCCGGTCGAAGATGCAGCGGGCTATGTCATCTACCGCCGCGCATGGAGCACCACGACCAATGGCTGGACGGCGTTCGCACGTTGGGACAACACCACCGAAACGACTTATCTCGACGGTCACGATGAAGCGCATAAGGTCTTTGCGGGCACGCGTTATCAGTATGGCGTCAAGGCATACTTCGCGCGCCGCACCGACCCCGTTTCCGGCGAGCAGATCGGCGGCAACGTAAACAACGATTCCGGCAACTTCAACCTCGGTATCGTCGGTCCGCTGAAGACCACCGTCCGCATCACCACCAGAAAGCTGCTGTCTGTTGAAGCAGGCAAGAAGCAGATGACGGTCAAGTGGGAGCGCTCCAAGAACTTCACCGGCTATCAGATCCAGTATGCGGAGGATGCGAACTTCAAGACCAACTCCAAGAACTACAAGATCGATAACTGGGAGATCGGCGAAGACATCATCAAGAACCTGACCTCCGGCAAGACCTACTATGTCCGCATCCGTTCGTACCACCTCTATGAGGGCATGAACTACTACGGCGAATGGTCCGAAGTGATGAGCTGCAAAGTCAAATAAGACCGAACCTACAAAGCCCCGCTTTCTGCGGGGCTTTTTCATATCCGATTGACGGATGCGCCGCAATACGGTACAATACAGGAAACAAACGGAACAGGAGAGAATTATGGTTGGATTCGGAATCGTCGGCGCGCTGCTGTTTCTTGTCATGCTCGCCGTGCTGGAGCTGAACAAAAACACGCTGCTCGGCTTTTTGCTGCTGATCCTGGTCACGGTCGGCTTTGTACTGCTGTTCGTCAAGGTGCTGCACGGCGGCAAATGGTACTGGAAGCTGCTCGGGTGGCTTGGCTGGATCGGCGCGTTCGTTGCGATCCTGCTGTTGACCTGGCCGCCGATGAAGCGCGTGCCCGCATATGCGGGAAAGACGCCGACGTACACCGGGACCATTTCGCTGGAGAAGGGCGACGTCCGCGGCGTGCTGATCGACGAGGGCAGGGTCGAGCTCTATGCGGGCATTCCGTACGCAAAGCCGCCGGTGGGCGAGCTTCGCTGGCGCGAGCCGCAGGATCCGGATGCGTGGGAAGGCGTGCTCGATGCGGATCACTTTGCGCCGATGTGCATGCAGCCCACGGAGCTGCCGATCGTCGGCAGCCTCAAGCAGGTCATCGGCTTCCATGATTACAGGATCTCGCTTTCCGACAACTACCGCCCCGCCGTCAGCGAGGACGGACTCTATGTCAATGTCTGGAAGCCTGCGGGCAAGGTCGAGAATCTTCCCGTGCTCGTCTTTATCCACGGCGGCACGCTGCAGACCGGACAGCCGTGGTACGGCGATTATGCCGGTACCGGCCTTGCGCGCGAAGGCGCGGTCGTGGTCAATCTCGGCTACCGGCTCGGCGTGTTCGGCTATCTCGCAGACGAGGGCTTACGCGCGGAGTCGGAACACGGCACGACCGGCAATTACGGGCTGCTGGATCAGATCAAGGCGCTCGAATGGGTGCGGGACAACGTCGCGGCGTTCGGCGGCGATCCTCTGAACGTCACGCTGGCGGGCGAGTCCGCGGGCTCGGCAAGCGTCAGTGCGATCTGCACCTCACCGCTTGCAAAAGGGCTGTTTCAAAGGGTCCTGCTCGAAAGCTCGACCGTCGCCTCGATCGAACCGCCGCACTCCTTCCGTTCGTATGACGATGCGATCGCGTCCGGCAAGGAACTCAAGGCGCGGTACAGCGTGAACACGCCCGCCGAGCTGCGCGCGCTTTCCGCCGGGACGATCGTCAACGAGGCGTACACGCAGCACTTCATGACGGTCGACGGCTATGCGCTGACCGAAACGCCGTACGAGTCCTACAAAAAGGGCGTGCACAACGAACAGGCGATCCTGCACGGCTATAACGCCGAGGAGAGCGGACCGTTCCTGATCCTCGGCAATGCGAATCTGAAGAACTACGAGGAGCGCGTCCGCGCCTATTTCAAGGAATACGCGGACGACGTGCTGAAGATCTACAGCCCGAAGACCGACGACGAAGCGAAGGACATGTGGGCACAGATCTACGGCGCGATCTTCTTCAATTATCCGCATTATTGCCTGAACCGCCTTGCCGTCGAAAACGGCATCCCGGTCTACGAGTATTATTTCAGCCGGCACAACGGCAGGCTCGGCGCGTGGCACAGCGGCGAAATGATCTATGTGTACGGCAATCTGCCGCAGGATTCCCGCCTGTTCGACGCCGCGGATCACAGGCTCAGCGAGACGATGCAAGGCTTCGTTCTGAACTTCATGAAGACCGGCGATCCGAACGGCGAGGGGCTTCCCGTGTGGGAAATCAATACGGATTCCGCAAGGATGATGGAGTTCGGAACGAGCACCGGCATGATCGACGAAAAGTATCTTGCGCTGTACGAGGTCATGGACCGTATGGCGGGATGGGAGCAGTAAGCGGAACCGCGCCGCGGACAAAAAATATTTTTGAGAATCGCAAAAATTCCTGTTGACAAAAGACAGATGAGACGCTATAATATCATCTGTTCGCGGGAATAGCTCATTTGGTAGAGCGCAGCCTTGCCAAGGCTGAGGTGGCGGGTTCGAGCCCCGTTTCCCGCTCCACCATATGCCTCCTTAGCTCAGCTGGCTAGAGCACCTGACTCTTAATCAGGGTGTCCAGGGTTCGAATCCCTGAGGGGGTACCATCAAAGAAACCTCTTTTGACTACCACAACAAAAGAGGTTTTTTCTTGCATTTTGGGCGAAAAACGGGCAAAATACAGTGAAATCGGGCTTCGGAGCGGTCGATCAGCCACTTCGGAGCCCGATTTTTTGCGTTCAAGCCCCGGAAACGGGCAATAACGCTGGTGTACTTTTTGCGTTTCTTTGCTCTGTAAAGAAAGAACAAAAAGGTGTAGGAGGCAGGACTTGAACCTTCCAGAACAGGAGATATCTTGAAAAGGTAACCGTCCCCAATGTCATCTTACTTGTTTTTTGCGGATCGAGAAAAAACCACTTGACAAATCCGAAGATCTGTTATAATATAAACACGTTAATATAAATATGTTTATAAAATATCAGGAAGGAAGATTTGACAGAGATGATACTGATCGTAAATACCACTGCAGACACATCCGTAACGGATGATCTGAAAAATTCCCTGGCAGGCCGCGGGGCCGACTTTGAGATCATCGAGGCCGGAGGTCTTCGGATCAGTCCCTGCATCGGCTGCAATCACTGCTGGCTGAAAACCCCCGGGGAATGCTCGATCAAGGATGATTTTGAAAGGATCCTGAAAAAGATCGTGCACGCGGACCAGATGTGGGTCATTTCGGACACGGCCCTCGGGTTCCTGGACCATAAAGGAAAGAACGTCTATGACAGGATGCTTCCGATCCTGACGATGTATCTGACGTTTTACAAAGGGCAGCTGCGGCACGTGCCGCGATATGAGAAACTGCCCGACGTTGGACTGATCTGTCTCGGAAGCGTTGAAAAAGCGTATTTGAAGCGATGGAGCGAAAGAGCCGCCCTGAACTTCATGCGGAAGTCCCTGGGCGTGTTTGAAAGAGGCGAAATGAAGGAGGCGGTATCATGCATGTGCTGATCATAAACGGAAGCCCGCGGGTCAAAAAATACAGCAACACGAATTATATCCTGGTAAAATTCACCGAAGGCCTGCGTGAAAACGGCGCCTCCTTTGAGCAGTACGAGATCTCCGACAGAGGATCCTGGGATCAGATCCGGCAGGCCTTTGACCGGAACACCGTCATTTTGATCGCGCTTCCCCTCTACGTGGAGTGCATCCCGGGGCTTCTGATGGAGTTCCTTGAGACTCTCACACCCAAAAGCGACGGATCGAAGATGGCGTTCCTCCTGCAGGGCGGATTTATGGAAGGTGTACAGCTTCGCTGCGGAGAGGCCTATCTTAAGATCTTGGCGGGCAAACTCGGATGCGCGTACATGGGAACGCTCGTAAAGGGCGACAACTTCATGATCCGTTTCTTTGAAGGAGAATGGCGGGAAAAAGTCACCGACCCCTATGCGGACATGGGCCGGGAATATGCTGTTAACGGAGATTTCAATTCCAAAGCGTGCAAAAAGTTCACGGGACACGAGAAATTCCCTCTCCCCGTGCGTATCTACGTCGGGCACATATTGAAGACACAGGCCGCAAAAGGCTTTGAACAGATAGCGGCGGCGTTTGAATGTGATAAGCCGCTCGACTTCAAACCGTATTAACAGGAGGCCGATATGGGCAGAAAAGTTCGGATCACGCGGGAGATGATCCTGCAGGCTGCCTATGAGATTCTGGACGAAGCCGGGATCGGGGCTGTCGGGATCAAGGCGATCGCATCAAGGCTCGGCTGCTCGACGCAGCCCGTTTCCTGGGTTTTCGGCAGCATGAAGGAACTGAAAAAGGAGTTGTTCCGATATGCGAACGCGAGGGCTTTTGCAGGGCTCCCGGAGCAGATGACCGGAAGAAACGCCATCGACGCCTTCTTTGCTTCCGGAGTCTATTATCTTTCCATCGCCTGTGAGCACCCGAATGTATTTCGCTTCATCACTGTGGACGACCCGATGGATACCATCGGGGAGCCGGTGCGGGACAACAAAAGCATCTTTTCGTTTGAATTCGACGCCGACGCGGCAAATCTGCTTGCCGGGGAATATGACGTCCCGCCCGAGACGATCGGCAATACTGTGAAGGATATCGTGATCTACACCCACGGCCTGGCGGTCATGATGATGCACGACAGTTACAGGCTGCCGAAGGAAGACGCCTTTAAAATGGTCTATGACGTGGGCGAGAAACTGCTTCACTCGATCGGAATAGATAAAATCAGTACTTAAATATACAAGGTCAAAGATGCGATCTATGTTGTACTGGTATACTTTTAGGCCTTCTTTCTATGCTTTGGTGTACGTTTGCGCGCTCTTTCCCAGGAAAAAAGCACTTGCATTTGCAAGTGCTTTTTTCAACGAAATTTGCCCTGACGGGCAAGTGAAATAGCACAGCTGTGAAGTAGCTTCGCTGTGAAATGTTCGTAAAGTGAACGTGGACACATTTCATTTCACATCCGGCTTGCCGGATAATTCACAATCCGCGTCAGCGAGATTATTTCACATAGAGCGAGGCGAGATATTTCACTTTCACTTGTTTCCGAGGAGCAATTCTGCTATAATCAAATAATCTCGTTGCAGCAATCAACACCGTAAAAGGAAATCAGGAGAACAATAGAGATGACGGAGCATTTTACGACGCACCTCCGCCCGGCGCGGGCGGAGGACCTTTTGAGGATCGCGGAGATCGAGATCTTCAATTACCGGCTGAACTTTTATCCGATCTTCCGCAGCGACGCGTATTATTTCTGTGAAAAGACCGTCCCGAACCTGATGGCGTTTTATTCGAAGGAACCCGGTGTGATCGAAAACACCGTTGTGTATGACGACGGCGTCGTCAAGGGCTTCGTTCGCGTGAAGGACGGTGAGATCGAGAAGCTGTTCGTCGAGCCGGTGCTGCAGAACCGCGGGATCGGCGACGCGCTGTTCCGATACGCCGCGGAAGCGCTCGGCGGCAGGCGCCTTTGGGTGCCCGAGAAGAACCCGCGCGCGATCCGCTTCTATGAGCGGCACGGGTTTCACCTGACGGAGCTGAAAAAACGTGTGGATGACACGAACGAGTTCTTGATCCGGATGGAACGGTAACAAAAAAGCAAGCCTTGCCGGGCAATGTCATTAAGTTAAGGAACAAGAACGAGCAGGCGAGAGGAAAAACTCGCCTGCTCA
>JAZNHI010000099.1:0-7837 GCA_045576895.1 Clostridia bacterium
CTTGCCGCCCATGACAAACAGCCTGCAAGCGCAGGGAAAAGGCAAACGAGGGCGATGAAGGAAACAGAAAACAACGCTGCGCTTGCCTTCGGGAGAACAAGTGTAGCGCTTGCAGACTTCGGTTTGTCAAGGATACGCTGCGCCGGCGATTGCTCAGGCTCCAAAGGTATTATACGAGGGGACGGTTCTCCTGACAACCGAAACAAAGAGACATAAGGCAGCAAGTGCGCATCAGATAAGCCACAGCCCGGGAGAGATCCCCGGGCTTTTTTGCGCCGTGTCGACAGAATCCGAAAAAAAGGCTTTTCTTTCCGCGGTAAAAATGATATTATATAAACTGCAAACGAATGTACCCAAAGGGAGGATTCAAGGATGGAAGACAACAAGCGCAGAAAAAAGATCATCTCCGGCACTGCGAGCCTGAACCGCCGCGACGACAAGCCGGTTGAGACGAACGGTCCTGCCGGCAGGAAGGACGGCTATCAGGGCAGAAAGACGCAGGGCGGCGCAAAGCCAACCGGAAGCAGCGCGCCGAGCGGCAATATCTTCTCAATGTTCGGCGGCGCGCAGAACCAGAGCTCGCAGAGCCAGAACACGCAGAACACGCAGAGCCAGTTCACGGAGCCGCAGAGCACGCCGGAGCAGAACACGTTCAGCACGCTCGGCGGAAGCACCGGCAGCACGGGAAAGGGGCTGTTCGGCGGCAAGATCGGCAAGATCCTGCTGATCGTCATTGCGATCGTTCTGATCTTCTTCCTGATCCGCTGCGTCTTCGGCGGCGGCTGCACATGCGCATTGCCGGACATCACCTCGGAGCAGAGCGGCATCACGCAGAACGAAGGCAGCTCCTGGTATTCGCAGAGCGGCGGAAACGATTATACGCAGGACATCGGCGGCAGCGAAACGCTCCCGGACGACTCCGTGCAGCAGGGTTACGCGTCCGATTTCCTTTCGCAGCTGTTCGGAAGCAGCAGCGAGGACCCGTTTGACGCGACGGACAACAGCGCGCCGGCGGCGGTCTCCGCAAGCACGTCTTCGACGGAAGCAAGCCTGACCGTCTCGAACAAGGCGCGCGACCGCTACACGAAGATCAAGGGCAGCGGCAAGGACACCGTCACGCTGATGGTCTATCTTTGCGGCAGCGACCTCGAGAGCGAGCACAGCATGGCGACGGCGGACCTCAACGAGATGCTGCACGCGAACCTGAACGACGACAAGGTCAATATCATCGTCGAAACGGGCGGCGCAAAGAAGTGGAACAACTCGGTCATTTCGAACAAGACGAATCAGCGCTACCGCGTCACAAGCCGCGGGCTGCAGATCCTTGACAAGAACGTCGGCAAGAAGAGCATGGTCGACCCGAACACGCTCGTCGATTTCATCCAGTTCTGCGCAAAGAACTATCCGGCGAACCGTTACATGCTGATCCTGTGGGACCACGGCGGCGGCGCGATCTCCGGCTACGGCTACGATCAGACGGCGTCCGGCACGATGACGCTCGACAAGATCAACAGCGCGCTGAAAAAGGGCGGCGTGAAGTTCGATTTCGTCGGCTTCGACGCGTGCCTGATGGGAACGCTCGAGACCGCGGTCGTGACGGAGCCGTACGCGGATTACCTGATCGCCTCCGAGGAAGCGGAGCCCGGCACCGGCTGGTACTATACGAACTGGCTGTCCGCGCTTTCCAAGAACACCTCGATCAAGACGGTGGAGCTTGCAAAGACGCTGATCGACGACTTCACCGACGTCAGCAAAAAGAACTATCCCGGCTGCAACACGACGCTTTCCATCGTGGACCTTGCGGAGTTTGCGGGCACGGTTCCGGAGGCGTTTGAAGCGTTCTCCGGCGAGATCGGCAAGATGCTCGACGACAAGGAATACAAGACCGTTGCGGACGCCCGCGCCGACGCGCGCGAGTTCGGCGTTTCCGCAAAGGTCAATCACATCGACGTCATCGACTTCGCAAGCCGCATCGGCAGCAGCAAGGCGAACGCGCTTGCAAAGGCGCTGAGGGGCTGCGTGAAGTACAACCGCACGTCCGTCTCGATGAAGAACTCGAACGGCGTGTCGATCTACTTCCCGTATTCAAGCTTCAAGAGCATGAATTCCGCGGTTGCGCTGTACAACAGCATCGGCATCTCCGGCGAGTATTCGCGCTGCATCAAGAGCTTCGCGAGCCTTGCCGCGGGCGGTCAGATCGCAACGGGCGGCACGACGAGCTCCCCGTTCGGCTCGCTGTTCGGCGGGTATGAAAGCACGCCGTCGTCCTCCTCGGGCGATATCCTTTCGACGCTGTTGGGCGGCTACCTCGGCGGCTCCGGCAGCAACGATTCGCTGTCCTCGCTGTTCGGCGGGTCCGAATCGCTGTACGGCGGCTCGTCCTCCGGCGGCGCAATGGACTTCCTCGGCGGCATCCTCGGCGGCGACTCTTCGGGCTGGTTCGACTCCGGCAGAGCCCTTGCGAACAAGGACTACTATGAGCAGAACAGCCTGACCGTTGCGGACATGGAACTCACCGAAAAGAACGACGAATACGTCCTCGAGCTGAGCAAGGAGAAGTGGGACCTTGTGAAATCGATCCGGATCAACGTGTTCGCCAAGGAGGGCGATCACTACGTCGACCTCGGCATGGACAATGCGGACATTCTCGATGCAAACGGCGAGGGCATGCGCAACGCGGACGGCGACCTCCGCATCAAGTTCGACAATGCGTGGCTGACCGTGAACAAGCAGCCGGTTGCGTACTACTTCATGCAGCACGTTGAAGACGGGAAGAACTGGGCGGAGATCGGCTACGTTCCGATTCTTTTGAACGGCGAGCGGTACTATATGTTCATCGTGTTCGACAACGAGATCGAGGATCACGAATACGGCTATGTCGCAGGCGTGCAGCCGGTCTATGACGAATCCGAAACGCCGACGCTGTCCAAGGGCTTCATCCAGCTGAAGGCGGGGGACAAAATCGACTTCATCTTCGATTGCTACGGCGCGGACGGTTCCTATCAGAACAGCTATCTGTACGGAAAACAGATCACGGTGAAGAACGCGCTGACCGTGGGTTACATGGATCTCGGCGGTCTCGAATGCGAGGTTACCTACTGCCTCACGGACATCTACGGCAACGAATTCTGGACGGAAGCGATCACCTTCGAATAAGAACGGCTGAAAGCGCTCGGGGAAACACCCCGGGCGCCTATCTTCGCACCCCCAAAGGAGAAGGCAAAGGAGTGCACGCTTGCGCCAACGGACCGTAGGGGCGGATATGATCCGCCCGCCGGGAAACATGCGAACGAACCATCGTTCCGCCCTGCCCCCGGCGTGTCATCCTGAGGAGCGCAGTGACGAAGGATCTTTTCAGATTCTTCGCTTACGGCAAGATTCTTCGCTTACGGCAAGATTCTTCGCTTACGCAAGATTCTTCGCTTACGCAAGATTTTTCGCTTACGCTCAGAATGACACATCCCCGGCGTCCCGCCTGGTTGCAAGGCAATTCACGGATCCGCGAAAAGCGTTCCGCTTTTCTGCGTGTCCACCTCATCCACCGCAAGCGGTCCCCCTTCCCCATATCAAGGGGAAGGCTTTTGGCACGCGACATTCTTGCCAACGTACCCGTAGGGGTGGATATGATCCGCCCGCCATGCATCGCAACAGCGGCACGGGAAGATACGATCTGCCCCTACGGGTTGTACGGCGTGCAGGGGAGGTCGACATCGAACTCCCATCGCAACAGCGGTACGGGAAGATGACAGATCAGCAAGCGGAAGCCGAACCCTTTTCTGACAGAGTGAGCGCTCGGGGAAACACCCCGGGCGCTGTTTTTTTGAAAAAGTGAATAGAAAATGAACAAAAACTATTGCGAACGCAACACAAACGTACTAAAATATATTATGTATAGATGTGGATGATCATCCACGTGACTGAAAAAGGGAGGGTAGTTTTGGAATGAAGCATATGAATCGTAAACTGCTGTCGGTTCTGCTTGCACTGCTGATGGTGCTGAGCCTTGTACCGACGATCTTTGCGCCGAAGGCAGCAGTCGCGGATGCGCAGCCGATCGATCAGGCGATCGTACAGGGCGGCGCGATCCTGCATTGTTTCGACTGGTCGTTCGACGAGATCAGAGCAGCGCTGCCGGACATCAAGGCGGCGGGCTATGCCGCGGTGCAGACCTCGCCGGTTCAGCCGCCGAAGGACTATAACGCCTCGTGGAACGACACCGGCGGAAACTGGTGGAAGCTCTATCAGCCGCTGGACTTCTGCGTTGTGGGCGAGAACGGCTCGTGGCTGGGCTCCAAGGCGGACCTGGTCGCGCTCTGCGACGCGGCGCAGGCGCAAGGCATCTACGTCATCGTTGACGTCGTTGCAAACCACACCGCAAACATCACCGGCGGCGGCTATACCGTGAACGGCACATACAACGTCAGCGATCAGGTTGCGGAGCGTCTGCAGGATCCGGACGGCAGCAAGAACCTGTATCACACGAGTGAGAACGGCACGAACGACGACAGCCGCTACACCATGACGCAGTATCACCTTTCGATGCCGGACCTGAACACCGGAAACCGCGTCGTGCAGGACATGGTGCTGGATTTCCTTAAGGAATGCGTGGACTGCGGCGTCGACGGCTTCCGCTTTGACGCGGCGAAGCACATCGAGCTCCCCGGCGACGACGGCTGCGGCAGCGACTTCTGGCCGTACATCCTCAGCGGCGTACGCGACTACGCGGGCGCAAACAACCTGTATATCTACGGCGAATCGCTGAGCGGCTCCGGTTCCGACGCGTGGGTCAACGAGTTCATTACCTACATGGGCCTCACCGACAGCCAGGCGGGCAACACGGCGCGCGGCGCGGTCGTCGATCAGAACGCGGGGCTTCTGGCGGTTTCCGATTATACCCGCGGCAATTCGCCGAAGGATTACGTCATCTGGGCGGAATCGCACGACACCTATGAGGACGGCGGTTCGACCGGCGTTTCCTCCGCAAAGATCATCAAGACGTGGGGCATCGTCGGCGCAAGAGCCGATTCCACCGCTCTGTTCCTTGCAAGACCGAACGAGCGCATGGGTCTTGCAAGCTCCGACACCGCGTGGAAATCCCCCGCGGTCGCGGCGATCAACGCGTTCAAGAACCATTACGACGGCACGGGCGAATGGCTGTCCTACGATCAGGACGCCAAGATCACCTGGATCGAGCGCGGTACGCAGGGGCAGTCCGGCGCGGGCGTTTCGATCGTGAAGCTCGACGGCGCGGGCTGGGTCGATCTCGAAGCGCATCTGATGAGCGACGGCGTCTATAAGGATTCGGTCACCGGCAATACCTTCGGCGTGCAGAACGGCAGGATCTTCGGCAACGTCGGTCCGACGGGCGTTGCGGTCGTCTATGAGACCACCTCCGGCGAGATGCCGACGCCTCCGGCGTCCACCACACGGACGCTCTACCTGCGGCCCAACAGCAACTGGAAGCAGGACGGCGCGCGCTTTGCGATGTATTCCTGGGGCAGCGGTGAACATTGGACGAGCATGACCAGGGTCGACGGAGAAACGGAAGACATCTATGAAGCCGATCTTCCGTCGGGAGATACGTCCGTCATCTTCGTCCGCATGGACCCGTCGACTACGGACAACAACTGGAACAACAAGTGGAACCAGACGGGCGACCTTGCGGTCCCGTCCGATAAGAACCTGTTCACGCTCGCGGAGGGCGTCTGGGACAACGCGACGACCACATGGAGCGCGTACGGCGACGTCGGCGGCGGCGACGATCCGACTGTCACCGAGGAAGAGGGCTACTACCTTGCCGGCACAATGAACGGCTGGTCGGTGATGCCGGAGTTCAAGATGACGAGAACCGGCGCGGAGACCGAGGAATACATGATCGAAGTTCCGCTGATGCGGACGAGCAAGCCGTACAACAGCCAGTTCAAGATCGTCTATTCGCCGGACGGCATCACGGATCAGACCTGGTTCCCGAGCGGCTTCGACAACAACTACGGCGATTATACGGGCGAGATTCCGCAAAGCGGCGTCTATACCGTCTACTTCCGTCCGAACTGTGACGGCGGCGACGGCTGGCACGACGGCTGCATCTACGCGGAGCGCACGAAGTTCTTCGTGACCGTCAACGATACAGACAAGAACGGCACCGTCACGGTCGATAAGGACGTTGCGGCAGCGGGCGAGACCGTCACGGTCACGGTCACGCCGAACGAGGGCTACGAGCTCGACACGCTCGTCTATATGTGCGAGACCGGCTTCAACACCGGCGAGTTCGATATCACAGAGATCGAAGGCACGACCTTCGAGATGCCCGCCGAGAACGCCGCGGTCAAGGCGACGTTCAGGGAAGCGGCAGCCGCGGAGCCTTCATTCGAAACGCATTCGCTCGTTCTGGACGGACAGATCGGTGTGAAGTTCTATATGAACCTCGATTGTCTCACTGAGGAGGAAAAGGCAGCGAGCTACATGACGTTCACGATCAGCGGCAAGGGCACAGTCCCGTCCGATCCGGTATATTGCGATGTGAACAACAGGAACAGATCGAGGACGCTGTACGCTTTCGCATGCTATGTGAACGCGATCCAGATGGCGGACACGATCACCGCAACGTTCCACTACGGCAACGGTCAGACGATCGAAAAGCAATACTCGATCATGCAGTATTACGAGGCTTTCAAGGAGCATGCGGACGAGTATTCCGAGCAGACGAAAGAACTTGTCCGCGCGCTTGTATGCTACGGCTACTGTACGCAGCAGTACCTTATGGAAGCGAAGAACCTGCCGCTGGGCTACGACGAGGCATCGTATGCGCCGATCGTACTGCCGGGGGAACTCGCGGAGATGGTCGCCAGTTATGATTATGCCACCATCGCGGATATGATCGAAGAGGACAGCCTGTTGTTCAAAATCAACAATATGAACGATGAGAACATCAAAGGCATTTCGTTCATGCTCGCGCTCGACAGCGAAACGAAGATGACGGTGACCTTTAAGCCCGATCCGAGCTATACGGGCATTGCGACTTGCAGGATCGACAATGCAAATGAAGCCGAGATGCAGAAGGTTCGCGGCAGATTCGTTGCGGAGCTGCCGAACATCCCGGCGCATAAGCTCGGAGAAATGCACCTCATCTGGGTATTCACCGACGACAACTGCTATACGCAGGTTAGTAACGAATCCACGATGATCGATGCGTCCCCGATGTCGTACGTGTATCTGATGCTGACGAGGACAGGCGCCACAGAGAATGAGAAGAACTGCGGCGCGGCCATCTATACCTACTGGAAGGCAGCGCAGGCGTACATAGGCGAATAGTTAACCCGACAGACCGAAAGAGCGAAGCCGTTTGGCTTCGCTCTTTTTCGCGCATGCTTGTCTTTACTTCGGAGTGGCGGCGAGGACGACGTTTCGCACACGTCAGCTGCTGCAAACAACGATGTGTCATCCTGAGGAACATCGTGACGAAGGATCTTTTTAGATCCTTCACCTGCGGTTCAGGATGACACAAGGAAGTTGGATTGCGTATGCTGCTTCGCTGCTGCGATGTTTGACGGACGCCGGGATCTCTCCACTCCGCTTCGCTGCGCTACATAGGCAGATTGCGCGTCAGGTCGCGCGTACCATCGTCCCCTACACAACGTACAACCCGTAGGGGAAAAGTCGGAGGCCAAGCGGTCTTAGGAAGACAAGGATTTGGTTCAACTCCTTGGCTCACAGAACGACATGGCTACGATCCGACTTCCGGGATCTCTCCACTCCGCTTCGCTGCGCTACATAGGCAGATTGCGCGTCAGGTCGCGCGTACCATCGTCCCCTACACAACGTACAACCCGTAGGGGAA
>JAZNHI010000100.1:0-3327 GCA_045576895.1 Clostridia bacterium
CTCGGTCGGCCATTGCGACAGGGGAACCGGAGTCTCCGTCGTCCTGCGGATCACGCTTTCGTCCACCTCGCCGGCATATTCCCACCCGCTGTCGGAGATGCGGTACACCATGCCGTGATACCGGATCGCGGGAACGAGCGCATCCGGCATGTCCGGCTGCGGCGTCGGCGAAAGCCCGTTCGGCTGCGGGGTCGTCGAGAACAGCGTCAGGTCGACCGAAAAGGTCTGCTCGATCACGGCAACCGTTGCGCTCGTCGCCCAATCGTCCACGGCGCGGTCGACCAGCCAGAACTGCTGACGCACCGGCGCAACGCCGTCGTACAGGGGCAGGTCCGAAAGCACCGCCTGCGAACCGACGTACACAAGCCACGATCCGTCCGCGTCGATCTCGGTCCATGTTTCCGTATTGACGGAAAGCTGCTCCCCGCTTCCGTTCGGGAAAACCGTCGTTCCGTCCTCAAGGATACGCAGGCTGCCCGCGTCGCCGGTTTCGAACGGATTTTCCGACCACTGCGCCGGGCGGTTTTGGGGCTTGACGCGGAACACGGTCGTCCACTGCAGCGTGTCTTCGGTGTATTCAAATGATTCGATCGAAACGTCGATCCTGCGGATCCAGCCCCAGTCCTCTTCAGAGAATGCGGGCTGCTGCGCGTCCTCACGCGCTTTTGCACACAGCTCGGCGTCCTCAAGCTCCGGCAGCAGCCGGATCGAAACCTTTGCCGACGTCGACGGCGCGTGCGCCGCGGGCTTCGATGTGCTCCGCAGCGTGCTTTTCAGCAGAATCCCGCCGATGCCGAGGAGCATGACCAGCAGCACCGCCGCCGCGGAATAGGTCAGGATCTGCGAAAGCCGATGCGTCTTCGGCTTTTGCCGCGAAGCGGAACTGTCAGAAGACCATCGCGCCGGGGACGCCGACGCCTGTGCGGTCTTTTGCTCGGTGCAGACCCGGCGCAGCGTCTGCTCCACCGTTCTGTCAAAGGATAAAGGCATTTCGGGGATCGCATCCGAAACGCGGATGTTCTTTTTATTCATAACCGTTTTCCTCCAGGATCTTGCGTAACGTGTTCTTCGCACGGGAGATACGCGACTTGACCGTGCCGACGGGGGTATGCATGACCGCTGCGATCTCTTCCAAAGAATACCCCTCCTGCCGGAGATACAGCGCGTTCCGCTGTTCCTCGGGAAGCTTCAGAAGCGCCGCGCGCAGATCGAGCCGCTCTGCGGCGTCCGGGAAGGAAAGGGTCGGTTCGGAGAGTTCGTCCGAATCAAATGTCTTGCGGCGCTCGCGCAAAAGGGTGTACGCCTCGTTTCGCAGGATGCGCAGAAACCATGCGCGAAAGCTGCCCCGCTTCAATAATTTGCCGCGATGCTCGTAGGCTTTTACGATCGCCGCGCTCATCGCGTCTTCGCAGTCGGCTGTGTTTTTCAGGATCAGAAACGCCACGCCGAACGCGTTCTTTTTGACGCTTCTGATCTCCTCGACAAACACATCGTCGTGTATCGTTGCCATCGGTATCCTCCGTGTTCTGCCTTATCGGCTCATTGTCCGAATGATCATTCTCATAACGCAAGACGTGCGAGCGGGGCAAAACGTTCCATAGATGATGCAAAAATCCGGAAAGAAAAGAAAGCACCGGTATCGGCCGGTGCTTTTCGTGTTCGGGAACTTATTTGGTCATGTTCGCGATCTCTTCCGCGAAGTTGTCCTTGCGCTTCTCGATGCCCTCGCCCTTCTCGTAGCGGACAAATGCCAGGACCTTGCTTGCGTTCTTTGCTTTCAGCATGTCCTTGATCGTGATGTCCGGGTTCTTGACGAACTGCTGTTCCTCGAGGCAGACTTCCTTATAGTACTTCTGCATACGGCCGTCGACCATCTTCTCGATGATTGCGTCGGGCTTCGGCTTTGCGGCGTTTGCATTCTCTTCCTTTGCGGTCGCCAGCTGGACGGCGCGCTCACGGTCGATGAACTCCTGCGGAAGATCCGCACGGCCTACGCAAACGGGGGACGCCGCCGCGATCTGCAGCGCCACGTCGTGCATGGCTTCGGGATCGCTCGGCTCTGCAAACTGCACGAGAACGCCGCGGCTGCCGCCGAGGTGAATGTACGTGTCGACTGCGCCTTCCATGCGGACGAAGCGGCGGATCGTGATCTTCTCACCGATCTCCGCAACCGCTGCGGTCTGCAGCGCCTGCACGGTCTGACCGTCGATCTCGCTTGCCATCAGCGCGTCGAGATCCGCGGGGTTCGCTTCCACGACCTGCTTTGCGATCATCTTGACGAAATCCTTGAACCGGTCGGTCTTCGCAACGAAGTCGGTCTCGCAGTTGACCTCGACCAAAGCGGCAACATTGCCCTCGCGGTAATCTGCAACAAGACCTTCCGCCGCAATGCGGCCTTCCTTCTTCGCGGCCTTCGCAAGGCCCTTCTCACGCAGGAAGTCGATCGCCTTTTCGACGTCGCCGTTCGTTTCCACGAGCGCCTTCTTGCAGTCCATCATGCCGGCGCCGGTGCGCTCACGCAGTCCCTGTACGTCTTTTGCGGTAAAGTTCATGGTAGTACCTCCCGATTATTCTTCGTCTTCGTTCTCTTCGGATGCTTCGACTGCCGCGTCGGTCATCTGCTCGCCCTGCTTGCCTTCGAGCACGGCGTCCGCCATCTTCGCAGCGATCAGCTTGACCGCACGGATTGCGTCGTCGTTGCCGGGGATCGGGTAATCGACCTCGTCCGGGTCACAGTTGGTGTCGATGATCGCGACGATCGGAATACCGAGACTGCGGGCTTCTGCAATCGCGATGTGCTCCTTGCGCGGGTCGACAACGAACAGCGCTGCCGGGAGCTTCTTCATTTCCTTGATGCCGCCGAGGTTCTTCTCGAGCTTTTCACGCTCGTTGAGAAGACCGATGACTTCCTTCTTGGGGAGCAGATCGAAATCGCCGTTCGCTTCCATCTGGTCGATCTTCTTCAGGCGCGCGATGCGGGTCTGGATGGTCTTCCAGTTGGTCAGCATGCCGCCGAGCCAGCGCTGGTTGACATAGAACATTTCGCAGCGCTTTGCTTCCTGCTCGATGCTCTCCTGCGCCTGCTTCTTGGTGCCGACGAACAGGATCGTCTTGTCCTGTGCCGCGAGGTCACGAATGAAGTAATACGCTTCTTCGATTTTCTTGACGGTCATCTGCAGGTCGATGATGTAGATACCGTTGCGCTCGGTGAAGATGTACTGCTTCATCTTCGGGTTCCAGCGACGGGTCTGGTGTCCGAAATGGACGCCTGCTTCCAAAAGTTGTTTCATTGAGATCACGGACATGATAAATAAACCTCCTCGTTTT
>JAZNHI010000101.1:0-4197 GCA_045576895.1 Clostridia bacterium
CGCCGCGCCGTCGAAGACGCTTGTCGGCAGCTCCGTGATCTGCGTATAGACGCCGCTCCGCGCGATCGGCGTCGTGCTGCCGCCGAGCGAGCCGCACGCTTCCAGCGAAGAAGCGCCGTAGCCGGACACATCACGGAACCCCGCGATGCCGTAATACCGGCGGGAGGGCGAGATCATTGCGGTATAGTGACCGGCCACGGCGTCGGCGCCGTCGATCCAGTCCTGCCGTTCGCTGCGGTACATGGTCAGCGAATAGACCGCGTCGGACGACGCCGCAAGGCATTCGCAGAAGCTGCCCGTGCCGTTGATCTCCACGGTGAAGCAACTCATGCCGTTCGGGCGGGTATGGCTGAAGCTGATGCTTGCTTCAACCGCGCGGATCTCCGCGATGCGCTGCAGATCGGAATCCCACTGCGCGGGGACGTAGTCGCCGTTCTCCTGCGCCAGCACGGCGTCCGAGGGCTCCTCGCCGCCGGACATGTCCGCAAGCGAAAGCGCGTGCTCCCGGTTGCGCGGGTCGGGATCGCCGTAATAGCAGGCGAGATAGCGGATGCGGTTCAGTTCGCGCAGAACCGCGGCGTGATCCTCCGTAAACGTGCCGGAAACGCCGACCAGAACCGTGTCGTCGCAGAGCTTTTCCGCAGGCGGCAGCACGTTTCCGTCCGCGAATGCGGCGGGGATGAGGGCAAGCATCATCAGGATGCAGAGGATCCATGCAATCTTTTTTTTCATAATCGTTCTCCTTTCGAGCGCGGCTGCGCTGCTTTTGTCAGAAAGGACAGAAAAGACCGTCCCTTGGTTTTGTCATATACAGAATATCATAAACAATGTACGAAAACCAACATATAAACGAAAAAATCTCCCGTCAGGAGAGATTTTTCCGCATCGGAGGAGGGTTGACCGGAGGAAATGGGTCAATACAGATGTCCGCTGCCGCCGCATGTCGGGCAGGCGACATATCCGCCCTGCCAGAACATGCCGTCAAAGAACAGGTTCGGCTGATAAAACTGTCCCGTGCCGCCGCATTGCGGACAGATGACGTACTGCGGAACCGTGTACACCGGCATCTCCTGATGCAGCGCTTCTTCCTGCACCGGCTCGGGTTCCGGAATCTCTTCGGGTTCCGGCGCTTCATAGGCGGGAGCGGGCTCGTCGTCCTGCGGGTTTTGGATCGGGATTGTTTCGTGCTCCTCGGGCTGTTCGAACGTAATTGCGTTCTCGAAGGGTCCCCCGAGAGACGTCTGCAGGGCGCTGTCTGCGCAGCCGACCGTGCCGAGCAGAAGGGCGGTAAGTAAAAGACCCGTGAAGATTGTGAAGAATTTGCGTTTCATATGAAGTATCTCCTTTCTTTGTTTCATGCAGTCAAAGCGCAGCGGTTTTTCCAGTACTCGCAGACCTGCCGGTATAATTCCGGATCGAAAAGATCGTCTGCGGACATGCTGTTGAACTGCCGTACCGCTTTGTTATAGTCGCGTTCGCGGATATAGTACGGAATCGCGCCGAGGTCATTCGCACCGCCCAGCATGTTCTGCGACATGCGCAGACCTTCAAGCGCCTCGCTTGCCTTGTTGAACTGCTCGCGCAGCTCCTTGCGGCGCTGCGAATACTCCTGCGCGAGCTCCGCGTATTCCTTCAGGTACGCAGGGAGGCTCTTGACCTCGTTCTCCGCCGCATCGCCGTGCAACATGCCGCGAAAGATCCCGTTTAGCTTCTGCACGCGCTGTGCGAGCGCGTCCAGCTTTTCCGTGTCCGTATCGACGTCCGTAACCGCCTGTTCGCTTCTGGAGCCTGCGCAGAGTCGGATCACCAGACCGACGATCCAGAGAATTATGATGAACCCGCCGATTACTGCAAATCCCGATTTGTCCATCGTTTTTGTCCCCCGTGTGTTGCTTTTCGACTAATAGGAGTGTCAGACGACCGGTTAGGTTTTATTTTTTGCAAAAAAAAGAACGCCGCGCGGAGCGGCGGGAAGGGATCGTTCAGATCAGCCAGAGCAGGAACGCGATCAGCGTCGCGCCGAGCAGCATCAGGGCGAAGGCGACCGGCCATTTGCCGGTGCGGTTGAAGCCGTAGATATCGTCCCAGCCGCGTCCCTCCGGCGTAAAGATGACCTGCTTCATATAGACCAGTCCGTACAGCACGACCGGCGCGACGCCGACGGCAATCGTCCATGCGGGCATGGCGGTCTTTTTTTCGAAGACAAGGAAGGACACGATCGCAAGCAGCGGGCACAGAAGATGCAGAAAGAACTCCGGGCCGGTCAGCATTCGCTTGAAATCGCGCGTGACCGGGACCAGAAAGAACAGCACCGTCAGCAGCGTCACCGCGACCGCCGACGTGGCGGCGTACTTCAGCAGCAGCACGGAGAACGGCAGGCTGCCGGTCGCCGCAAAGATCGCCGTGACCAGCGACGCCGCCCCGCAGAACAGGTTGGACAGTATGGTGAAAAAGCGAAACAGACCGCGGGCGGGATTCGTATGCCGGATCGCCCAGATCATACATCCCGTGACAAGCGCGGTGTTCGCAGCGTTCAGAAGCAGCACTGGCAGCATGGCGGTTTCCTTTGCGTTTCTCGGATCTTTCCGGTATCGTACCATACTTTTCCCCGTCCTGCAAGGGCTTTGCCGCACAGCTTTTTTTGCGGTTTCGCAGAATATTTACAAAATATCTCTTGTGCCGTGCAACCGAATCCCGTATCATACGGTATATATGATGTACGGACGCTGAAGCGCCCGCGCGGAATTGCTCAAATAACAATAAATATAAAGAAAGGAAATCAATACCATGAAGAAACTGATTGCTTTGACGCTTTGCATGCTGCTGGTCGTTGCGGCTCTGGCATGCGGGAAGACCGCAGAGGTGAAGCCCGCGGAGGACAAGGCGGAAGCGGCGCAGGAGGCGACGAACAACGAAACGCAGGCGGCCGCGGAACAGACGGAGCAGCAGGAGCCCGCCGGCATGCCGGAAGACGAACCGATCTCCGGCGGCTGGGCGAATACCGAAGATCCCGCGATGACCGACGAGCTTCGCGCGATCTTTGAAAAGGCGCTTGCGGAACTGGTCGGCGTGAACTACACGCCCATTGCATGCCTCGGCACGCAGGTCGTAGCGGGCACCAACTACTGCTTCCTCGCGCAGGCGACAGTCGTCTATCCCGACGCAAAGCCGACCTATGTGCTCGTGTACGTCTATCAGGACCTGCAGGGCGGCGCAACGGTCATGAACTTTGCCGACATGCCCGTGATCCCGAACGAGTACGGCGAGGCGGAGCCGATCCCCGCGGACGAGACGCTGATGGGCGGCTGGGCATACGCGGAATCGTATGAGATCACCGACGAGATCAAGGACCGCCTCGGCAAAGCGCTTGAGAAGCTTGTCGGCGCAAACTATGAGCCGGTCGCAAACCTTGCGACGCAGGTCGTGGCGGGACAGAACCGCTGCCTGCTCTGCAAGATCTCGCCCGTCGTGCCGAATCCCGTTCCGCACTACACGCTCGTGTACGTCTATGAAGACCTCGAGGGCGGCGCGGAGATCACCCAGACGATCGACCTCGACGTCGGCGCGCTCTGCACCTACGGCGCATAAACGCACGTTCGCTGCGCCGATCCCGAAAATCGCATATACGCACGCTGCGGGGCTGTTCAATGCTTTTGAACAGCCCCGATCGTTTTGCGGCACACGGGCCGGCGGCGCTTGACGAAGAAGCTGCGCGCGTGATATGATAAAACCGGAAATCGGAACGGTTCAAAGAGCCGGGCGGAGAATAGGTATGGATGTATTCAATGTGATCTCGCTTCTGGGCGGGCTTGCCATGTTTTTGTACGGTATGCGGCTCATGGGAGATTCCTTAAAGGAGAATTCCTCCGGAACACTGAAACGCGCCATGAGCAAGGTGACGAACAATCCCCTGAAGGCGTTTGTTCTCGGTGTGCTCGTGACCGCGCTGATCCAGTCCTCGACCGCGACGATCGTCATCACCGCGGGTCTGGTGGGCGCCGGGATCCAGACGCTGCACCAGTCGCTCGGCATCATCATCGGCGCGAACGTCGGCACCACGGTCACGGGTCAGATCATCCGCCTTCTGGACATCGACTCCTCCGGCTCGACGTTTCTGCGCGTGTTCCAGCCGTCCACGGTCGCCCCGATCGCGCTGATCATCGGCGTGGTGCTGATTATGACCGCCTTTTTCAAGAA
>JAZNHI010000102.1:0-2279 GCA_045576895.1 Clostridia bacterium
TTTTGTCTATTGTACCGCATTCCCGCGCCGCTTGCAAGAGTCTTTCGCCGAACCGCGTCGTTTTTCGTCGTTCGATTGACATTTTCGCGGATTTGTACTATAGTTATTGTATATGATCCATGCGGCGGGATCGCCGCGGAAAAGGAGAATGCGCATGAATATCATCACCGTCAGCCGCGAATTCGGCTCCGGCGGACGCGAGCTCGGAAAGCGCGTCGCCGATCTTTTGGGCTACGATTATTACGACAGCGAGATCATCTCCGCCATCGCGCAGAACAGCGGACTGGATCCGGAATACGTCGAAACCACGCTGGACAATCACGGATGGCAGTACTTCCCCATCTCCTTCGGCGGAACGATGCACTCGGTCAACTACATCGACGCGAGCCGGATCGAGATGCTTGTGCAGCAGAAGAAGATCATCGAACAAATCGCCGCGCTCGGCAAGAACTGCGTCATCATCGGACGCAACGCCGACGCGATCCTGAAGGAGTATAAGCCGTTCAGCGTCTTTGTCTGCGCCGACCGCGAAGCGAAGATCGCCCGCTGCCGCGCCCGTGCCCGCGAGGATGAGAAGCTGACCGACCGCGAGCTCGTCCGCAAGATGAAGGAGATCGACAAGGCGCGCGCCCGCACCCGCGATTTCCTGACCGGCAGCGAATGGGGCAAATGCGACAGCTATCATCTCACCGTCAACACAAGCGACTGGGATATCAAGGCGCTTGCCGCCGCCCTCGCCGCGTTTGCCGAAAAGTGGTTCGAAAGCAACGCATGAGAATCCGTCTTTCCGATCACTTCACATATCGAAAGCTTCTCCGGTTTACCCTGCCGTCCATCGCCATGATGATCTTTACCTCAATCTACGGCGTTGTCGACGGGTATTTTGTATCCAATTTCGCGGGCAAGGAGCCGTTTGCGGCGGTGAACCTCATCATGCCGTTCATCATGGTCGTGTCGACCGTCGGCTTCATGTTCGGCACCGGCGGCACCGCGCTCGTGTCCAAGACCTTCGGCGAAGGCGATCCGGAACGCGCGAACCGGTATTTTTCGCTGTTCGTCTACAGCTCGTTTCTGCTCGGCATTGTGTTCTCGATCCTCGGCATCGTCTTTCTGCGTCCGATCGCTGCGCTTCTGGGCGCGACGGGCACGCTGCTCGACAACTGCGTGATCTACGGGCGGATCGTCATTGCGGCAATGCCGTTCTTCATTCTGCAGCTGCTGTTCCAGAGCTTTTTTGTTGCGGCGGAAAAGCCGAACCTCGGCTTCTGGGTCATCGTTGCGGGCGGCGTTGCCAACATGATCGGTGACGCGGTGCTCGTCACCCTGCTCCCGCAGGAGCATAAGCTTGCCGGCGCGGCGATCGCGACCGCGCTCGGACAGATCGTGGGCGGCGGCGTTCCGCTGGTCTATTTCTTCCGCAAAAACAGCAGCATCCTGCGGCTCGGCAAGACGCGGTTCGACGGTAAAGCGCTTTGGAAGGCGACGACCAACGGCGTGTCGGAACTTGTCAGCAGCGCGGCGATGAGCATCGTCGGCATGGTCATGAACGTACAGCTGTTAAAATACGCGGGCGAGGACGGCGTGGCGGCGTACGGCGTCATGATGTACGTCAACATGATCTTTGCCGCGATCTTCATCGGCTACTCCATCGGCACCGCACCGGTCATCGGCTTTCACTTCGGCGCAAAGAACGGCGGAGAGCTTCGTAACCTGCTCAGAAAGAGCCTGTTTCTGCTGCTGATCGGCGGCGTTCTGATGGTCGCGGCGGCGGAGCTGCTTGCAAAACCGCTGGCGCTGCTGTTCGTGGGCTACGACGCAAAGCTGATGGAGCTCACCGAATCCGGCTTCCGTATCTTCGGCATATCCTTCTTCTTCATCGGGTTTGCGATCTTCGGCTCCGGTTTCTTCACCGCGCTGAACGACGGCGTGACCTCGGCGATCATTTCATTTTTGCGCACGCTCGTCTTTGAGCTCGGCGCGATCCTGCTCCTGCCGTTGCTGTTCGGCATCAACGGACTGTGGTTCTCCGTCGTCGTCGCGGAGCTGATGGCGACCCTGCTTTCGTTCATCTTCATGGCGGTCAAGCGGAAGCGCTTCGGATATTGAAATAACGCACACAAAAAGGAGGGGCGTTGAACCCAATGTCATTAAGATAAGATGACGCAAAGGCTTCTATGTAAAGAAAAAACATAGAAGCCTTTTTATTTTGCAAAAAGCACTTGACAAACGGCTGAAAATGTGCGGCCGCTTTCGCTCCGAATGAAATGAAAGGAAGCGAA
>JAZNHI010000103.1:0-2905 GCA_045576895.1 Clostridia bacterium
CGCCGCGATCTCGCCGAAGTGGTTCGTGCCGAGCTCGGTGACGGAGACCTGATGGCTTTCGTTGATCTGCAGGATCGTGGTGGGAACGCCGGTCTGGTTGTTGAGATTGCCGACGGTGGCGTGGGTGTTGAGCGTCGTTTCGAGGACCGCCTTCACCATCTCCTTGGTCGTGGTCTTGCCGACGCTGCCGGTGATGCACACGACCGGCAGATCGAACCGCGCGCGGTGCATCTTCGCGATGTTCTGATACGCGGGCACGGTGTTCTCCACGCGGATATGCGGGTACGGAACGTCGGTGTCGGATATGGAAAGGACCGCGCCTTTTGCAGCCGCATCCGGAATGAACCGGTGTCCGTCGAACGTGCCGCCGCGGATCGCAACGTACGCCATGCCGGGGGTCAGCGTGCGGGTGTCGATGGTAAGCCCCGAGACGACGGGGTCGCCGAAATCGGACGGCGCGTAAAGCGTGCCGCCGGTCGCCTCCAGCAATTCTCTGATCGTGAATCTTGCAGCCATATCACTTATTGAGCGACAGCGAAATGATCGTGTCGCAGAGTTTTTCGTAGGAGTAGCCGACGACCGCCGCTTCCTGCGGCAGCAGGGAGGTCGGCGTCATGCCGGGCAGGGTGTTCGCCTCGAGACAGTAGGCGTCGCCGGTTTCGGTCAGCAGGAAGTCGATGCGCCCGTACACGGAGAGCCCCAGAAGGCGGAAGACCTGCAGCGCGGTGCTTTGGATCTTAGCCGTCGCGGCATCGTCGATCTCGGCGGGCGTGACCTCGCGCGCGGCGCCTGCCTGATACTTGTTCTTGTAGTCATAGAAGCCGTGGAGCGGAATGATCTCGATCGGCGGGAGCGGGGTGTTTCCGAGGATCCCGCAGGACAGCTCGCGCCCCTTGATATACTCCTCGACGAGGATCGTGTTCTCCATCGAGAACGCAAGGCGCAGCGCGTCGTAGAGCTCGCGCCGGTCCGTGACCACCGAAACGCCGATCGACGAACCGCCGTTGCAGGGCTTGACGACGCAGGGCACGGGCAGCGTGTCCGGATCGAACGGCTCGCCCGCCGAAAGAAGCCTGCCGCGCGGGGTCAAAATCCCCGCCGCCTCGAACATCTGCTTGCTGATCCACTTGTCCATGGCGTTGCGGCAGCCCTCCGCGCCGGAGCCGGTGTAGCGGATCCCGCGCGCGTCGAAGAACGCCTGCAGCCTGCCGTTTTCGCCGCAGTCGCCGTGCAGCGCCATATAGACGACGTCCGCCTGCGCGCAGAGCTCGGGCACATTCAGCCCGATATAGTCGTTGAAGCCCGTCTTGCGGGAGAGACGCAGCGCGTCGAGATCCGGTTCCGTTTCCGAAACGCGATAGGGAAGAAGCGGCTTCGCTTCCGCAAACAGATCGGTCGTTCCGTCCCAATCGGGCAGACCGAAGAAAAGGTCGACCAGGATCGCCCGGTGACCGAGGGAAAGCAGCGCGTTGGTCGCCATCGTGCCGCTGGAAAACGATACCTCGCGTTCGGGAGAAAGCCCGCCCGCCAAAACTACGATTTTCATACTCATACCTCGCTATCTTATCTTTATATCATATTTTTCGCGTTATGACAACCGATTCTTTCGGATCCGGACAAAATCGGGCAAATTCCGCATAGGATGCACCGAATGTTTGCTGTTGCGAGGTTCTTGATGAAACGGATATCGGCTGTTCTGTTGTCCCTGCTTCTGCTTGCGTGCGGCGTGATTGAGCCGCAAAAGCCGCACGCTGACCTGCCCTTTTCCGAGCTCAGGGGATCGGGGCTCGATCCCGCGCGCGAATGTGCAAAGGCGGAAGCGCTGCTGGATCGGATCGAACGGGGCGGGCTGAACGGCGTAAAGGCGCAGGCGGCGCTCGACGCGCGAAAGGAGGCGCTGGAGCTGCTTTGCTCCGACGCCGCGCTTTGTTATGTGCAATACTGCTTCGACGTGACGGACGCGGAGAAGCTGCGGGCGTACGACGCGCTGTGCGAACGGATCGACGTGCTGCGGGACACGCTTGCCGCGGCGGAACGGCATCTGAATAGGGACCCTTCCGATGGGCTCCGGCGCGGGACGGGGGATGCGATCGGAACGCTCAGGCGGCGGGAGCGCGCGCTCGTTGCGCGGTACGCCGCGCTGCCCGCAACGCTGTTTGTGCCGTACGGCGGGCGGCGGTGGACGGGGGACGCGATCCTGTCCGATCCCTCGCTCTCGGAGGCGGACTTTGCCGCGCTGTACGAGGCGTATATGCAGCTGTTTTACGCGGAGGCGTCCGCGATCTTCCGGGAGCTCATCAAGGTGCGGAACGCGATCGCGGAGCAGTGCGGCTTCGACGCCTGCCCGGATCGCGCGTACTGCGGAAGGGACGTTTCACAGGAGGACGCAGAGGCGTTTTCCGCGCGCGTGAAGGCGGCGTTTTCGCCGCTGCTGCAAAAGCTGACGCCGGACTTCTTTGCGGCGGCGGGCAGGCTGTACGGCATGGCGTTCCAAAAGGAGGAGACGATCGGTCGCGTCGGCGAGGCGATCTGCGTGCTGCTGCCGGAGCTTCAAAAGCCGTGGGAATACATGATCGGGCACGGGCTTTATGACTTCGGTACGGGCGAAACGCGGATGCCCGGAAGCTTCACGACGTACTTTGCGGCGTACGGCGCGCCGTTTCTGTTCGGCGAATGGACGGGCGGCTTCGACATGCCGCCGCTGATCGCGCATGAATTCGGGCATTATGCGTCGCTGTTTCGTAACGGAGATGTAAACAAATTCCGAAACCGGTCCGATCTTGCCGAATTTGACGCGCAGGGACTTGAACTGTTGATCGTTTTGCGGTATGATACACTATACGGTAATCTGCGGAATGCTGCGGAGACGGCGGCGCTTTTTTACGCGGTATACACGCTGCTTTCG
>JAZNHI010000104.1:0-2720 GCA_045576895.1 Clostridia bacterium
CTTCGAGATCTGATCGCCGAGCTCCTGCACGCGTTTTTTGATCTGTTCCTCGGAGAGAAGAACCTCTTCAATGTCCTGGTTCATAAACGCTTTGCCCCACATAGTCAATCCTCCTCATAATGATAGTGTAGAATATGCTTCGAATCCGCCGTAACACGCATTCGTTCATCCACCGTATGCCCCGCAACAAAGACGATGCCCGCCCCGTCGCACACGATCGGCATCGTACGCTCGTACCGCGGCGTCTTGCGATCGGTCAGATAGTCGCTCAGAAGCTTTGCACCCTTCATGCCCAGCGGCGTGAACCGATCGCCGTTCTGCGCCGATCTTGCGATCACGGTCCCGGTGAGCCGGTCGGCGTCGATGTACGCGTCGCAGCCTTTGCAGGGGATCGCGGCGCGTTTGACCCGTTCGACGGTGAGCGTTCCGTTCGGGAGCTTCACACTGCCGCTGTCAGGAACCGGGATCCGGAACGGTTCGTTTTCCGGCATGCCGATCCGGATCGTCCTTGCGTCGGTCCACGCGACCGCGCCGTATTTGAGCGTCGCGCGGCTGCCCGTCTGCGCCGAAAGAAGCGCGTCGAGCCGGTCTAAATCCGCCCGCGTAAAATCCGTGTACGGCAGCATCCCGCGCAGCACGCGCATGCGGATCGGTTTCGGCAGCGCAAGCAGCTTTTCCCGATCGTTTCCGCAATCCTTCGCCGCCCGCTCCGCAAGCGTGTTCAGAAACGCCGCATCCTCCGCCACGTGTTCCGCCGCCTCCGAAAGCGCTTTCTTTGCCGCCGGATTCACCGTTTCCAGCACCGGAATCACGTTCAGCCGGATCCGGTTGCGCGTGGCGTCCGTTTCAAAGTTCGTCGCATCCGTGCGGTAGTCCTGTCCGCATTCCCGGAGGTACGCAAGGATCTCCGATTTGCCGGTCAGCAGCATCGGACGGATCAATCTGCCGGCTCGAAGGCGCATGCCCGCAAGCCCGTCGGTGCCGCTTCCGCGCAAAAGATGCAGCAGAAGCGTTTCCGCCTGATCGTCCCGATGGTGTCCGAGTGCAATGAAATCGAGCGACCGTTCGGCGCGCACGCGTTCCAGAAACGTGTACCGCGCATTTCTTGCGGCAAGCTCCAGAGAAATTCCGTCCTCGCGCGAAAGCTTCGGCACATCCGCACGATCCGTCGTAAGCGGAACGGACAGCCGGTCGCACAGCGCACGCACAAAAGCAGCATCGTCGTCCGCGTCCACGCCGCGAATGCCGTGATGCAGATGCGCCGCCTCCAATCGCGAGATGAGGCCTTTTCTTTGAAGCTCATGAAGCTCCAGCAGCAATACCACGGAGTCCGCGCCGCCGGACAGTGCGACAAGCACGCCGTCGGATTCTGCGACGCCGCACGCTTGCCATGTCGAATCGGTCCACAGCAACATGATACACAACTCCGAGAATAGATGGTTATAGTTTACCCCGAAACTCCATTTTTTGCAAGTGGGAATTGTGAATTCGCCATGACAATTCCGAAAACGGACGGAAAAAGCTCCCCAAAGGGAGCTTCCGGGCTGTCGTAAAAGGGACCAGACTGTTTGCGGCGCGTCCGTCGGCCGTCCTATGAAGAATCGCCCTTATTCCGTTGTTTCCGACAAGCTGTTCAGCGCGTACCGAAAAGCGGTTTTTGCGCGTTATTGACGTTCCGTGACATACGGGCGGCTGTCAAAGAGCTGCTTTTCCCGTTCATATACCAAACGCCGGATCTCATTATCGATCTCTGCTTGCAGGTTTTCCGGGCTGCTGCAGGTTTTGATTGCGCGGTTCAGCTTCGCGTTGCGGATCACGTTCATGAGCAGCCGCACAAAGAACACGATCCCGGCAACAGAGGCGGCGATGATCGTCACGATCGACAGGAATGTTTCGAACCCGCCGAAGTGCGAACCGAACCGTAGGAGCATCATTCCGATCAAAAGCAGCAGCAGAACGCACAGGCCGAAGCAGACCGCAAATTTGCGGATCTTATCCATCAGCAGATTTTTCCTGCCGTTGAACAGATCCGAAACCGTGAACCCCGTTTTGTCCAGAAGCGGCTGATACATGTTTCCCGATCTCGCCTTCCGCAGCATTTCTTCGCTGTAATGCGATACCAGCTCATACTGTCGCAGCTTCTGCTGTCTGTCCGCGCCGATACCGAACGATTCCGCTTCGATCTGCCGCAGCGTGTCGTAATGCTGATGGATCGGCGCCGCGATCGCATCGTACTCCGCTTGGCTGAGCGCTTCGAACCGCGCTTTGGAGATCTCCTCGATCTGCATCCGCGTTTTCTGTTCGGAATCCGAAGTTCTCATTTCAAACAGATGCGATCCATCGGTCGTATCGATGATGTCTGCGAGCTTTCGGTTCAGATCCGCTTCCGTCAGCGGCGGCACGGGCGTCCTTTCCGGAAGGATCACCGGATATTTTCCGTTGATCAGCTGTGCTTCGTCGTTCGCTGAATTCTGTTTCGCATTCGTCCGATCCACAGCGGAGTACTTCCCATTCGCGAGGCTGCCGAAGTCGGCTTCCTGTTTCTGCCTGGTTTCGATCGCTTCCCGTATCTCCTGCACCTGCGCAACTTCTTCGCGTTTTTGCCGGATCTGATCTGCAATCACACGGACCGTTTCGTCTTCAAGCCGAAGATGATCGATTGCCGCCGCGCTGTTGGTGAGGATCCTGCGTTTCACGACACGGTTCCGGATCGCGGAAAT
>JAZNHI010000105.1:0-5486 GCA_045576895.1 Clostridia bacterium
AGCACGTACGAACACCTGTTTGTTCCGAAGAGCTGGAGCTGAACGATACTGTACAAATCCCAGAGAAAGGAGAAGCACGATGGCGTTCCCGAGCGCGTGGCTGGATGAACTGCTGCACAAAAACGATATTGTTTCGGTTGTATCGGACTATGTAGAACTGAAGCCGAAGGGCAGAAAGCTCTGGGCATGCTGTCCGCTGCACGGCGAAAAAACGCCGTCATTCTCCGTTTCACCGGATAAACAGCTGTTCTACTGTTTCGGCTGTCATGCAGGCGGTACGGTGATACAGTTTATTATGGATATGGAACGTCTGACGTTCTACGAAGCGGTCCAAAGCTTAGCCAACCGTGTCGGCATGGAGCTTCCGAATGAGATCAACGATCGTGAAATGCAGCGGCAGCGCGCATACAAGAAACGTATCATAGAGGCAAATACGGAAGCAGCGCGGTATTTTTGCAAGTGCTTTCTGGATCCGGAGATCGGCAAGGATGCGCAGGCGTACGCGACAAAGCGAGGATTGAATTCCGAGATCGTGACCAGATTCGGCATCGGTTATGCGCCGGACACCTGGGATTCCCTTTTGAAACTGCTGAAAGGGAAGGGTTATTCCGAAAAGGAACTTGTAGACGCGGGACTGTTGGTGCACAACAATGACCGCGACACAGTCTATGATGCGTTTCGCGGACGGCTGATTTTTCCGATTCTCGGTGTGAACGGACAGGTGCTCGGCTTCGGCGCGCGCGTGATGGGCGACGAAAAACCGAAATACATCAATACGGGTGATACACCGGTCTATAATAAGCGAAACAATCTCTACGGACTGTATCTGCACAAAAACGAAAAGCTCGACGATCTCATCATGGTTGAGGGCTATATGGATGTGATCGGACTCTACAAAGCCGGCGTCAGAAACGCGGTCGCCAGTCTCGGAACGGCTCTGACACAACAGCAGGCAAGACTTTTGAAACGCTATGTGGAAAAGGTTTACATCGCGTACGACGGCGACGCCGCCGGACAGAACGCAACGGTCCGCGGACTGGATATTCTCAAAAATGAAGGACTTGAAGTTCGGGTCATCACGTTTCCGGACGATCTCGATCCGGATGAATATGTGCAGATCTACGGCAAGGAAGGCTTTGATCGCCTGAAGGAGAATGCACTTTCACTGAATGCGTTCAAGCTGGAAGCGATGGCAAAGGGCTACGAACTGAACGACGAGAACGGACGCGAACGGTACGCCAAGGCGGCATGCGCGTTTGTTGCGGGATTGCAGCCGATAGAACAGGAACGGTATTATAAACTGATCGCAAAAAAGACAGGATATGCATTGGAAGCATTGCAGGCGCAGGGCTTGAGGAGCGGCGGAATACAGACCGGAGACAGTAAAGGTATCGTCCGCGGCGGATTCCGCAGACGGATCGAAACGGGTGAAGACCCGCGCGACATCACGGAACGTACGCTGATTCTCGCGTGCCTGCACGATCGGAACGCCGTTGAAACCGCAAAAAAAGCTTCTGCCGAAGGATTGTTCCGCAACGAGGTGTATCGGGATATGTTCCTTGCAATCTGCGAACAAGGCAGTGCCTTTGTCCTTGCAAAGTATATCGGAGAGCTGCCGGATCAGGATGCGGAGACCGCTTCGGCAGTCTTGCGGGAAGAAGATGCCATCGAAAATGCTGCGGAAACGGCAAACGACTGCATCCGGCGAATGCAGCGGGAAAACACATCGGATGAGATTGCGCAGCTGCAGGCGAAATTGAACAAAACGGATTTAACAGCGGAGGAAAGGGCTGCTGTATTGAAAGAGATTACCGACCGTATCAGGGCAAATAAATAAGGAGACGGGACATGGAAGAAACAAAAACCACCAAGAAAACGAAAAAGACAGTGCAGGAAGAAGTCAAAGAAACGCAGGAAACACCGATCGAAGCAGCGGAAAAGCTTGTGAAGGCAAAGCGTTTGTCAAAACCGAAAAAGACGGAAGCCGAAGCCATCGAACCGATCGTTGAAGCGACGGAAGCAGAGCCGATCGAGACGGTTTCGGAAAAGCCGAAAAAGACTGCAAAGACGAAGAAGACTGAACCTGCTCCGGCAGAAGAACCGATCGCCGTGCAGGAACCGGCAGAAGAACCGTCAGTCAAGACGGAACCGACTGCGGAATCCGCAGAGAACGTAAAGACCGCCGAAGCAGCCGAGCCGGTCCCGGAAAAGCCGAAGAAGGCTTCGAAGAGCAAAAAGAAAGCGGAGAAGCCTGCGGAGGATTCTGAGAAAGAGGAATCCGAATCCGACGACGAGGACGAACCGAAACCCATCAATGCGGAACAGCGGATTCGCGAATTGCTGGAAAGCGGCAAGCAAAAGGGCATCCTGACGTTCAACGAGGTCATGGACACGTTGAACGAGATCGGCGTCGATGCAGATCAGATGGACAAGCTCTACGGCGAATTCGAAGAGCTGAACATCGATATCGTTGAGGAAGTCGAAGTTCCGGAAGATATCAACGAAGAGATCGCACAGATCGAGACCGTGCTTGCCTCGACTGAGGGCATCAACATTGACGATCCGGTTCGCATGTATCTCAAAGAGATCGGCAAAGTTCCGCTTCTGAACGCAGAACAGGAGATCGAGATCGCGCAGCGCATGGCGGACGGCGATCTGGATGCAAAGCATCAGCTTGCGGAAGCAAACCTGCGTCTTGTCGTTTCGATTGCGAAGCGCTATGTCGGCCGCGGCATGCTGTTCCTTGATCTGATTCAGGAAGGCAATCTGGGTCTTATCAAGGCGGTCGAAAAATTCGACTACCGCAAGGGGTACAAGTTCTCGACGTACGCAACGTGGTGGATCCGGCAGGCAATCACCCGTGCAATCGCCGATCAGGCACGCACGATCCGCATCCCGGTTCATATGGTCGAAACGATCAATAAACTGATCCGTGTCAACCGTCAGCTTGTACAGGAGCTCGGCAGAGATCCGCGACCCGATGAGATCGCAAAGGAGATGGGAATCTCGGAGGATAAGGTCCGCGAAATCCTGAAAATCGCGCAGGAGCCGGTTTCGCTGGAAACACCGATCGGGGAAGAGGACGACTCGCATCTGGGCGACTTCATTCCCGATGACGACGCACCCGCGCCCGCGGACGCTGTTGCCGTTGCGCTGCTCAAAGAACAGCTTGTAGAAGTCCTGAACACGCTGACCCCGCGCGAAGCGAAGGTTTTGCGCCTCCGCTACGGCCTTGACGACGGCAAAGCGAGAACGCTTGAGGAAGTCGGTAAGGAGTTCAATGTCACACGTGAGCGTATCCGTCAGATCGAGGCGAAAGCGCTGCGTAAACTACGCCATCCGTCCAGAAGCAAAAAGCTCAAGGATTTCCTTGAATAATCGAGGCAAGTATGAATAAAGAGCAAAACATTATCCTCACCGGCGACCGACCGACCGGCAGGCTGCATCTCGGGCATTACGTCGGCTCTCTGAAGCGTCGCGTGGAGCTGCAGAACTCCGGCAAGTTCGACGCGATCAATATCCTGATTGCGGACGATCAGGCGCTGACCGACAATGCAGACAATCCGGCAAAGATCCGCGACAACATCGTGCAGGTCGCTTTGGATTATCTTTCGGTCGGTATCGATCCGAACAAGTCGACAATCTGTATTCAGTCTGCGCTGCCCGCGCTGCATGCGCTGACGTTCTATTACATGAATCTCGTGACGACTGCGCGGCTTTCCAGAAATCCCACCGTCAAGGCGGAGATCCAGATGCGCGGCTTTGCGGATGAGGGACTTCCCGCAGGATTCTTCAGCTATCCCGTGTCACAGGCGGCGGATATTACGGCGTTCAACGCAACCGTTGTTCCTGTCGGCGAAGATCAGCTTCCGATGATTGAGCAGACGCGAGAAATCGTCGAAAAGTTCAACCGCATCTACGGCGAAACGCTCGTGTTCCCGAAGGCACTGATTCCGGAAAACGAAACACAGCGGCGGCTTCCCGGCGTTGACGGCAAAGCAAAGATGTCGAAATCGCTCGGGAACTGCATCTATCTGTCCGATGATGCAAAGACGGTCAAGAAACAAGTCAACGGCAAGATGTTCACGGATCCGCAGCATCTCCGCATCGAGGATCCCGGCCACATCGAAGGAAACGTCGTGTTCACCTATCTCGATGCGCTTTCGACCGATGCACACTTTGCGGAGTTCCTTCCGGATTATGCGAATCTCGATGAGATGAAGGCGCATTATATGCGCGGCGGGTTGGGCGACGGAACCTGCAAAAAGTTCCTGATCAACGTTCTCGAATCCGAGCTTGCGCCGATCCGTGCGGAACGCGCAAAGTGGGAAGCGGATATCGACGCGGTCTACGATGTATTGCTTGAAGGCACGAAGAAGGCGATCGAGATCACAAACGAGACGCTTGCCCGCGTCCGTGCCGCAATGCGCGTCAACTACTTCGATGATCGAGCGATCGTAAAGGAATGGGAAGCGCTCTTAAGAGCAGCGAAACAATAATGAAAACGGTGTTATTGATCGGCGCAGGCGGGGGAATGGGAACCGCCTGCGCCCGTATGCTTTCAGATGATGGGGTACGTGTGCTCGGTCTCGATCGACCCGGCGCAAAGATGCCGGAGGGCGTTGCACCGATCTTTGCGGACCTGATAGATCCGGATGCAGTAACGGCATCGTTTGAAACAGCGAAAACGCTGACGAACGCAATTGACGCGATCGTGTATATGGCGGGAATCTATGATGCGGATTCGCTTGTTGAGATCGATGAAGAAAGGATGCGCCGCATCTTCGAAATCAACGTGTTCGGCGCCTATCGTGTGATTCGTACGTTTCTGCCGCTTCTTATAGAAAAAGCGCGGATCGTGCTCATCACCAGCGAGCTTGCGAATCTCGATCCGCTCCCGTTCACAGGGCTTTACGGCATCACTAAAGGAACGCTCGACAGGTATGCGTTTTCGCTTGCGATGGAGCTGCAGCTCTTGGGTATGCATGTTTCCGTCATTCGCCCCGGTGCGGTGCAGACGCAGCTTTTGGGCGGATCAGTCGAAAGCATCAAATCCTTTACTGCCCGAACGAAACATTATCCGGACGTTGCGTCGGCGTTTCTGCGCGTGACGAATGCGGTTGAAGCAAAGGCTGTTTCGCCGGAAAAGGTCGCAAAGAAGGTCAAGAAAATACTGAATGCCAAGCATCCGCGGTTAGCGTATTCTCTGAATCGAAATCCGCTGCTGATTTTTTATGGCATATTGCCGAAGCGATTGAAGCTCTTTGCAATTCGGACAATATTGAAAGCACGATAAAAGCGGGAAGACGATCTTCCCGCTTCGTTCGTTTTGACAAATTATTCTAAAACAATTGAACCGTCGTCCCTGATTTGCAGTGCGCTTTCATAGAACGCCTTGACCGCACGGACCATGTAATTCGTATCCTTGATACCGCCGGTCTCGACCGCAGAATGCATGGCAAGCTGTGCAAGCCCGATATCAACGG
>JAZNHI010000106.1:0-3910 GCA_045576895.1 Clostridia bacterium
AGCTCGCTGCCGACGGTCATGGACGACCTGAAGGCGGCGGGGATCGCCTATCGGAATACCAAGTGGACATGGACCGATGCGGAGATGGCGGAGCACGTCGGTACGGTCACCGTGCCGGAAACAGCCGCGCCGGAAACGCCCACGCAGCAAGCGTCCGCGTCCGAAACCCCTGCGCCGGAAACGACAGCGCCGACGACGCCTTCCGGCACATTCAACGACGTTCCGAACGTGACGCCGACCGCAACGCCGACGCGCAATGAGGACGCGATCGATTCGCTGTACGGCTTCGATCAGACGGACGTGCGCAAGGCGATCCGCGCGGCGAAGGAGCAGAAGTACGGCAGCAGCATCGAATCGAGCGAGGTCAAGTTCAATTATTTCGCGGTCGGCAACGATTCCGCAACGCACAAGAACGTGTTCCGCCTTGTCTATACGATCACGACGTCGGGCGGCACGGATTACCTGATTGCGGACGTCTACGATCTGGAATCGGAAACGGGCTATTCCGCAAGGGACGTGCAGCTTACGTTGGAGAAGGACCGCAACCGCGCAAGGAGCACCGACGATCTCAGAGATTACAGGGTCTATACGCTGAACGGCGGCAGCATGGTCTTTGAGGAGAATGGGAACAGGAGCCCGTTCGACAATGACGGTCTCGTGATGGCAAAGAGCATTTACGAAGAAGTCAATTACGATGAGCTGTGGGACATTCCGCAGACGAGCGATCTGACGCTTTTGCAGCTTCTCGGGTATGCCCGAAACGAAATGTTTGCCCGCGCCGGACACAAATTCGGCGATTCGAGCAACTACCTGAAATACTATAAGCAGTTCAAGTGGTACAAGCCGACCGGAAAGGTCAGCGCCGACGAGCTTGCAAAGAAGTACCCGGCGACAAAGAAGAACATCGCCACGATCAAGTTCCTCGAAAAGCTGATCAAGGAAGGATAAACGCAATAAAAAACGGACCTTCCGCACGAAGGTCCGTTTTTGCATGCGCCGGATCAGGCGTCGTGTTCGAGCTTGCGGATCGCCTCTATGCGCTGCGCGAGCGTCGGATGCGAATAGGTCAGCGCGACAAGCAGCGGAGCAGGGGAGAGATCGCTGAAATTCTGCCGCGCGAGCTTTTTGAGCGCCGAGATCAGCGCTTCACCGCAGCCCTCTTTGACCGCGTGCGCATCGGCGCGGTATTCGGCACGGCGCGTAAACTCATACATGACCAGGCTGAGCAGCGGCAGGTACAGTCCGAATTCGACGCTGATAACGAGAATCAGCGTAAAGCCGTAATTGACACCCTCAAAACCAAACACGGTGAACAGCTCTGACGATCTCAGCGTGATCCATGCAAAGAAACCGAGGATCAGCGTAGTTAGGTAGGAGAAAAGCTGCGTCTTCAGCGTGTCCTTATGCAGCCCGTGACCGAGCTCGTGCGCGAAGACAGCGACGATCTCGTCCGGCGTCATGGCTTCGACGAGCGTATCATAGAGCACGATCGTTTTCGTCTTGCCGAAGCCGGCAAAATATGCGTTTGCCTTTGTTGTGCGGCGCGAGGCGTCCATCACGTTGATCGCGCGGACGCGATAACCGTTCTTTTGCAGCAGCGTTGTGAGCTTTTCTTTGAGCTCGCCGTCCTCCAACGGTTTAAATTTGTTGAACAGCCTGCTGAAAAACGGATAGACAAAGGAATAAAGGAGGATGAACGCCGTGGAAACCCCTGTAAAGACAAGGATCAGCCAGTCGCCGAACATCCGATGCAGCCAAATCAGCAGCGATCCGATGCCGATCATCAGCCCAAGCTCAAGAACGAACTCCTTGATGCGGTCAAGAATGAATGTCTTGATCGTCGTACGGTTAAAGCCGTAGCGCCCTTCTATGATCATCGTATCGTAATACTGAGCCGGGATCCGGATGAGCGAGGCAAGCGAATGCAGCAGGATCACCGCGAACATCTGGCTCCAGGGATCCCGCGCGAACAGGCCGGCAAACGACGCATAGACGTTGAAGATCAGCAGCAGAAGCTCAACGGCAAACTCCTCCGCGGATTGCAGTATGGCGGCGTGGTTCTTTTCGGCGTGGTAGGAAAGCATGAACCGATAGGCACGCTCGTCGTAGACGTCGGCAACGCACGCAGGGATCGGATTAAATCTCGAACGCATGGCGAGCCTTTTCAGAAAGACCTCATACAGCCAGAGAGCAACAACGATCGCAATCGTAATCAATTTCCGGATCATGGCGGGGGATTCCTTTCGAAGGAAGATCTGAAGAAAGCATAGCACACCTCGTCCGCCAAGGCAAGCGGAGCGGGGAAGGATTGCGGTGAAAACCGCGAAAAACCGTGAATTCGGGTCTTTACAAACGGATTGCTTTCAGATATAATAGTCCGGAAATCGTTGATCGGGACGAGTAGCGCTTCGGAAAACCTCAGCGAGCCGCGTACGGTGCAAGGCGGCGGCGGAACGTGCGTGAAGATCACCCGGGAGTGGAACGGCGAAAGGCTTCGGCAGAGTAGCTCTTCCCGTATCCCCGCGTTAAGGGGCAATGAGCGGGCAGGGGAATCCCTGTCAACTGAGGTGGTACCGCGGAGTTTCGCTTCGTCCTCGTTTGAGGACGGAGCATTTTATTTTTGGAGGAAAGCATGTATAAGAAAGTAAGCACGGATATGGACTTCGTTTCCCGCGAGAAGGAAACGCTGGCATTCTGGAAGGAAAACCGCGTCTTTGAACAGAGCGTGGAGTGGCGCAAGGGCAAGCCTGCCTTTACGTTTTTCGACGGTCCGCCGACGGCGAACGGCAAGCCGCACATCGGACATGTGCTGACAAGAAGCATCAAGGACCTGATCCCGCGCTACAAGACCATGAAGGGCTTCGACGTCCTTCGCAAGGCGGGCTGGGACACGCACGGACTTCCGGTCGAGCTGGAGGTCGAAAAGTCCCTGGGACTCGACGGCAAGGAGCAGATCGAGGAATACGGCGTCGAGCCGTTCATCCAGGCGTGCAAGCAGTCGGTCTGGAAGTACGAATCGCAGTGGCGCGAAATGTCCGACCGCGTCGGCTTCTGGTGCGACATGGACAACCCCTACGTCACCTATAAGGACGATTATATCGAGTCCGAGTGGTGGGCGCTGAAGACGATCCACGAAAAGGGTCTCCTCTATAAGGGACACAAGATCGTCCCGTACTGCCCGCGCTGCGGCACGGCTTTGTCGAGCCACGAGGTCGCGCAGGGCTATCACGACGTCAAGGAGGTCTCCGCGATCGCCCGCTTCTATCTGAAGGACGGAAGCGGCACGGCGATCCTTGCGTGGACGACCACGCCGTGGACGCTGCCCTCGAACGTCGCGCTGTGCGTCAACGCACATGAGACCTACTGCAAGGTCGTATCGGAAGGCAAGACCTATATCATGGCGGAAGCGCTGGTCCCGTCCGTTCTGGGCGAAGGCGCCGAGATCGTCGAGACGTTCTCCGGCGAATCGCTGGTCGGCACCGAATACGAGCCGCTGTTTGACCTGCCGGTGAACTTCCGCGGCAAGAAGGGCTATCGCGTCGTGGCGGACGATTACGTCACGCTGACCGACGGTACCGGCGTCGTTCACATCGCGCCGGCGTTCGGCGAAGACGACAACCGCGTCGGCAAGGTCTGGGATCTGCCTTTCCTGCAGCTCGTCAACACCTCCGGTCATATGTGCGGCGGCACGCCGTGGGACGGCATGTTCGTCAAGGACGCGGACAAGCCGATCATGGAAGCGCTGAAGGAAAGCGGCAAGCTGTTCTCCGCGATCCCGTTCGAGCACAGCTATCCGTTCTGCTGGCGCTGCGACACGCCTTTGATCTACTACGCAAGAGAGAGCTGGTTCATCAAGATGACCGCGGTCAAGGACAAGCTGATCGCGTTCAACAAGTCGGTCAACTGGATC
>JAZNHI010000107.1:0-2282 GCA_045576895.1 Clostridia bacterium
GTGGTATACTGATTGTATCAAAATGGGAGGATATGTCCGTCCCGAAATCGGAGTCAAAGCCATGTTTGCAAAATTCAGCGTCAAAAAACCGTTTACCGTTCTTGTGGTCGTGCTGCTGATCCTCGTGCTCGGCTATGTTTCCGTCGGCAAAATGACGCCGGACCTGCTGCCGGACATGAGCTTTCCGTACATCGTCCTGTTCACGACCTGTCCCGGTTCTTCGCCCGAGGAGGTTGAGGCAAAGGTCACAAAGCCGATGGAACAGGCGATGTCCGCGCTCGATCACATCAAATCCGTCACGTCGAAAAGCAGCGAAAACGTCTCCGTCGTCTACCTCACCTTCGAGGACGGGACCGACGTCGACATGGCGTCGATCGACGTTCAGAAGGCGATCGGCATGCTGACCGTTTCATGGGATGAATCCGTCGGCACGCCGGTGATGATGGAGCTGAGCTCCGACCTGATCCCCGTCACCGTCGCCGCCGTCTATGCAAAGGATATGGATTCCCTCGCCCTGTCCGCATTCGTCAGCGATACGCTGATGCCGCGGCTCGAAGGCGTGTCCGGCGTAGCTTCGGTAACGACCTCCGGACTTATCGAGCGCCAGGTGGAGATCGAGCTCGACGACGACAAGATCGAAGCGCTGAACAGGAAGGTGTATTCCGCGATCGACGAGGAATTCGAAAAAGCGGCGGAGCAGCTGGACGAAGCGCGGCAAAAGGTCAAAGACGGCGAACAGGAGATCGAGGAGAATCGGGAAAAGCTCGCCGAAGGACAGGAAGCGCTCGACAAGGGCAAGTCACAGGCGGATTACGCGATGCATCAGGCGGAGCAGCAGCTGGACGATGCGGACGCCGAACTGACCGCCGCGATCGCGGAACTGAACGCGCAGAAGGAAGCGCTTCCGAAGCAGCTGGAGGCTGCGAAATCCCTGCGCACGCGGCTGCTCGCCCTGAAATTCACGGTCCGGACGCTGGAAACGGGCATGGCATTGTTCGATCAGTCGATTGCCGCGATCGAAAACGATCCGACGCTCACCCCCGAACAGAAGCAAAGCTTTATTGACGCGATCCGTTCCAGTGCGGAGTACCGCGCGATCGAGAACGGACTCAGCGAGGTTGACGCGCAGCTTGCGGCGAACGGGCTCGACCGTGCCTCGCTCGATCAGGCGATCGCCGATCTCGATACCGCAATCGCGCAGATGGAGGAAGGTCTTGCGGCGATAGACGACCTTCTGGCACAGGCGGAGAACGGCAGGCTGGATCTCGAAAAAGGACGCGAGGAGCTGCAGAAGCAGAAGAACAGGATCTACGGAGGCCTCACCGCGGCGCAGAATCAGCTCGATCAGGGTAAGACGGCGCTTGCGTACGGCGAGAAGGAACTTGCCGCCGGCAAGGCGCAGCTCGAACAGGCGGAACAGGCAGCGGAAGAACAGCTTGCAGCAGCCAAAAAAGCCGCCGATCTCCATCAGATCCTGAACAAGGATATGATCGCAAAGCTGCTTTCCGCACAGAACTTCTCCATGCCCGCAGGCTATCTGCGTGAAGAAGGCGCGCAGTGGCTCGTCTCCGTCGGCGACGCGATCGAAAGCGTCGATATCCTGGAGCAGATCCCCCTGTTCTCGCCCGGCATCGGTTCGCTCGAAACGATCACGCTCGGCGACGTCGCGCGCATCCGCATCACGGACAACACCGGCAGCACCTATGCGAAGATCAACGGCGAAAACGGCGTTCTGCTCTCGTTCTCGAAGCAGTCGAGCTACGCGACGGCAACGGTCTCCGACAGCATCGAAAAGCGCTTCCGCGAGCTGGAAGAGACGTACCCGGGGCTCACCTTTACCGCGCTGATGAGTCAGGGCGATTTCATTCACATGGCGATCTCGTCGGTCGTGCAGAACCTGCTGATCGGCGCCGCGCTCGCGATCCTGATCCTCTTCCTCTTCCTGCGCGACCTCCGCCCGACGCTGATCGTCGGCATTTCGATCCCGGTTTCCGTGCTGTTCGCGCTCGTGCTGATGTACTTTTCCGGCGTGACGATGAACGTCATCTCGATGTCCGGTCTTGCGATCGGCATCGGCATGCTCGTCGACAACTCGATCGTCGTCATTGAAAACATCTATCGGTTGAGAAGCGACGGCGTCCCCGTCCGGGAAGCCGCCGTCCGGGGCGTCAAGGAAGTCGCCGGCGCGATCACCGCGTCGACGCTTACGACCATCTGCGTGTTCGTGCCGATCCTCTTTGTGCAGGGGCTGACGCGCCAGATCTTCATGGACATGGTGCTCA
>JAZNHI010000108.1:0-20867 GCA_045576895.1 Clostridia bacterium
CGACGTCGCCCTCGTCCAGCTTGGTCGAGCGCACGCCCATGCCGCCTCTGCCGGGGGCGCGGACGTGGCTTTCACGGAAGCGGATGCACTTGCCGTTGCGCGAAGCGATGATGAATTCATGCTCGCCGTTGCTCATCTCCACGGAGATCAGCTCGTCGCCCTCGCGCACGGTCTGCAGCACAAGACCGCCCTTGCGAATATTCATGCATTCAGAGATCCGCGTCTTCTTGATGAGACCGTCGCGCGTGGCGGTGACGAGATATCCCGTCTCCTCGACCTCGCGCGGGACGATGAACATTGCCGTGACCTTTTCGCCGGTACGGAGCTGCAAAAGATTCACCACTGGAATGCCCTTCGAGGTGCGGCTCGCTTCGGGGATCGCGTAGCACTTGATGCGGAACACGCGGCCCATATTCGTGAAGAACATGATCGGCGCATGGGTGCTGGAAACCAGCACGCGTTCGACGTAATCTTCATCCTTCGTCGCCTGTCCCTTCACGCCCTTGCCGCCGCGGTTCTGCGAACGGAAGGTCTCGGACGGGGTACGCTTGATGTACCCGAAGTGCGTCATGGTGACCGCCATCTCCTCTTCCTGGATGATGTCGTCGAGGTCGATGTCGTCCAATGCCTGCGTGATCTCGGTGCGCCGCGGGTCCGCAAGACGCGCCTTGACGTCCAGCGCTTCCTCCTTGACGACCTCTAAAAGCTTGTGCTCGTCAGAAAGGATCGTGCGTAAATATGCAACGCGCTCCTTTAGCTGCCGGTCCTCTTCGAGGAGGCGTTCGCGTTCGAGCCCGGTGAGACGCTGCAGACGCATGTCGAGGATCGCCTGCGCCTGCCGCTCGGAGAACCCGAATTTGGCGCACAGACCGTCCTTTGCCGTCTGTCCGTTCGGCGACGCCTTGATAAGCGCAATGATCTCGTCGATCACGTCGAGCGCGCGCAGAAGACCGTCCAGGATGTGCAGACGTTCCTCGGCGCGGTTCAGATCGTACCGCGTGCGCCGCGTAACGACGTCCTTCTGGTGCTCGAGATAGTAGTACAGGATCTCCTTGAGGTTCAGCACCTTCGGCTCGCCGTCGACCAGCGCAAGGTTGATGACGCCGAACGTGTCCTGCAGCTGCGTGTGTTTATAAAGATTGTTCAGAACGACGTTCGCGTTGACGTCCTTCTTGAGCTCGATGACGATGTGCGTGCCGTTGCGGTCCGTTTCGTCGCGCAGATCCGAAATGCCCTCGATGCGCTTTTCGTGCACGAGATCCGCAATGCTCTCGACGAGCCGCGCCTTGTTGACCTGGTACGGAATCTCGGTCACGATGATGCGGCTGCGGTTTTGGGAAAGCTGTTCGATCTCGGTCTTTGCGCGGACGATCAGCTTGCCTCTGCCGGTGCGGTACGCCTGCGCGATGCCGGATCGACCGAGGATCGTTGCGCCGGTCGGAAAGTCCGGACCCGGGATGTACTGCATCAGCTCGTCCACCGTGATGTCCGGATTGTCGATCAGCGCGACGAGACCGTCGATCGTTTCGCCGAGGTTGTGTGGCGGCATGTTCGTCGCCATGCCGACCGCGATGCCGTTACTGCCGTTCACAAGCAGGTTCGGGAACCGTGCGGGCAGCACCGTGGGCTCCTGCTGCGTGCCGTCGAAGTTCGGCGTGAAATCGACCGTGTCCTTGTCGATGTCGCGCATCATTTCCATTGCCATCTTCGATAGACGCGCTTCGGTGTAACGCATTGCCGCCGCGCCGTCGCCGTCGGCGGAGCCGAAGTTGCCCTGCCCCTCGACAAGCGGATAACGCGTGTTGAAGTCCTGCGCCAGACGCACCATCGCGTCGTACACGGACGCGTCGCCGTGCGGATGGTATTTACCCATGCAGTCGCCGACGATACGCGCGCTCTTACGGGTCGGCTTATCCGGCGTGACGCCGAGCTCTTCCATCGAGTGCATGATGCGGCGGTGTACCGGCTTCATGCCGTCGCGCACGTCGGGGAGCGCGCGGCTCGTGATGACCGACATTGCATACGCGATGAAGCTCTTCTGCATCTCGCGTTCCAGATTGATCGGCCGGATGCGGCCGGAATTTGTCATTGTCGTTTCGTCCATGGTATTACCTCATCAGATGTCCAGATCGGTGACAAGCTTCGCGTTCTGCTCGATGAACTCGCGCCGCGGCTCGACCTTGTCGCCCATCAGCAGCGTAAAGAGCCGGTCCGCTTCGACAGCGTCCTCGACCGTGACCTTCAGCATCAGGCGCTGTTCCGGGTCCATCGTCGTTTCCCACAGCTGTTCCGGGTTCATTTCGCCGAGACCTTTATAGCGCTGGATCTCCGGCTTCGGATCGGGTCCGATCTCCTTAAGCTTTGCGTCGAGCTCCTCGTCGGAATACACGTAGCACTGCATCTTGCCGCGCTTGACGCGGTAGAGCGGCGGCTGTGCGATATAGACGTAGCCTTCGTCCACCAGGGGACGCATGTGCCGGTAAAAGAACGTCAGAAGCAGGATCCGGATATGGCTGCCGTCGACGTCGGCATCGGTCATGCAGGTGATCTTGTGATAGCGCAGCTTCGTGATGTCGAACTCGGTATCGATGCCCGCGCCGAACGCGGTGATCATGTACTTGATCGCGTCGCTACTGAGCATGCGGTCGAGACGCGCCTTTTCGACGTTCAGGATCTTTCCGCGCAGCGGCAGGATCGCCTGATACTTCGGGTTTCTGCCCATCTTTGCGGAACCGCCTGCGGAATCGCCCTCGACAAGGAAGATCTCGCACTTCGACGCGTCCTTTTCGGTGCAGTCAGAAAGCTTTCCGGGCAGCGCGGTCGAATCCAGAGCGGTCTTTCTGCGGGTCAGGTCCCTTGCCTTTCTTGCCGCCTCGCGTGCGCGCGACGCCATCAGGCACTTATCGACGATCATTCTGCCGATCGGCGGGTTCTCGTCGAGAAATTCCGAAAGCCCCTTATAGACCGTGTTCGAAACAAGCGGACGGATGTCGGCGTTGCCGAGCTTCGTTTTGGTCTGCCCCTCGAACTGCGGCTCCTGGAGCTTGACCGAGATCACGGCGGTCAGCCCTTCGCGGATGTCCTCGCCCGAAAGCGAGCTGTCCTTTTCCTTGAAGAGGTTCGCGCGCTTCGCGTAATCGTTGACCGCGCGGGTCAGCGCCTGCTTGAAACCGTCCAGATGCGCGCCGCCCTCGTGCGTGTTGATGTTGTTCGCGTAGGTGTAGATATCCTCGTTGTAGCCGTCGTTGTACTGCATCGCGATCTCGACGGTCGCCGTCTCCTCGCCGTTCTCCATGCGCTTTGCGGAGAAGTAGATCGGATCCGGATGCAGGACCTCTTTATTCTTGTTGTAGTGCGAGACGAACGACCGTATACCGCCCTCGAAGCAGTAATCGCGCTCGAGATGCGGTTCTTCGCGCTCGTCGATCGCCGTGATGCGCACGCCCGCGTTCAGAAACGCCAGCTCGCGAAGACGGGACTTCAGCTTGTCGAACTCGAACTTCACCTCGTCGAAGATGTCCGCGTCCGGCTTGAACGTGACGCTCGTGCCGGTGTCGTTCTCGGCGCATTCGCCGACGACCTCGACCTTCGTCACGGGGATGCCGCGCTGATACTTCTGCCGGTGGATCTTTCCGCCGCGGCGCACCTCGACCGTGAGGTCCTCGGACAGCGCGTTGACGCAGGAAAGACCGACGCCGTGCAGACCGCCGGAGACCTTATAGCCCCCGCCGCCGAACTTGCCGCCCGCGTGCAGGATGGTAAGAGCGACCTCCAAAGCGTCCTTGCCGGTCTTTTCGTGATAGCCCACGGGGATGCCGCGGCCGTTGTCGCTGACCGTTACGGTCTCGCCCTCGTGGATCACAATGTTCACATGGTCGCAGAATCCCGCCATCGCTTCGTCGATCGAGTTGTCGACGAGCTCATAGACGAGATGGTGCAGGCCTCTCGAATCGGTCGAGCCGATGTACATGCCCGGACGGCGGCGAACCGCCTCGAGCCCTTCCAGTACCTGGATCTGTGACGCGCCGTAATCGGCGCTCACTTCATGCTGCAAATCTTCCATACTGCGTTCTATTCTCCGTTTCTATGATAAACTTTCATTCAATCGCTCTTGAAGCGTCTGCACCGCCGTTGCGGCGGCATATACGTACGTCGTATCGTTGCGCGAGCAGATCACGTACGCCTTCGGGCGACCGTAGGACGGGTAATAATGCCCCGCCTCCACGCAGTCGCGGATGATGCGCTCCGTCTCTGCCGTCGCATGCTCCGCCGGCTGGATCGCGATCACGTCCGCCGTCGGCACAAAGCGGTTCTCTCCGATGTGCAACAGCACTATTCCTCCACCACCCTTCCGTTCATAACGCGGTACACCTGCATGCTTAAAGCGCCCGCCTTGACGAATTCTTCAAGATGCGTGCAGGTCACAAACGTCTGACAGTCCGAAACGACCTCTAAAAGGCGCGCCTGCCGCTCCGCGTCGAGCTCCGAAAAGACGTCGTCCAGAAGCAGCACCGGCCGCTCGCCGCGCACCCTTCGCACAAGGTCGATCTCCGAAAGCTTCAAAGAGAGCGCCGCCGTGCGCTGCTGTCCCTGCGAACCGTAGATCCGAAGATCTCTGCCGTTCAGCAGCAAACCCAGATCGTCCCGATGCGGACCGACCGAGGTGAATCCGCGATACACGTCGCGTTCAAGCCGTTCGCCGAGCTGCACCGTCAGCGTTTCGCGCATCGTGTCGTAATCCTGCACGGGGATCGTCGGCTCGTAGACCGTTTCCAGAAGCTCCTTCGTGCCGCTCATCTTTGCGTGCAGCGTGTGCGCATTTTGGGAAAGCTCCTCGACAAATCCCGCCCTTGCCTGCATGATCGTTGCGCCGAGCTTACTTAACTGCTCGTCCCAGAGTTCGACCATGTCGTACGGAACCGGGTCCTCCTTGAGCAGCAGATTGCGGCTTTTCAGCGCCTGATTGTACTGCTGCAGCGTGTAGTAGTACGAGGGCTTGAGCTGGCTTAATTCCATGTCGAGGAACCGCCGCCGCTCCTGCGGACCGTCCTTGACCAAAGCAAGATCCTCGGGCGAGAACATCACGACGTTCAGACAGCCCATGAGCTCTCCCGAGCGGTTCAGCGGCGCGTCGTCGAGATAGACGCGCTTGCGTTCCCCGCGAAAGAGTTCGATGCGGATCGAGCGCGAGCCGCCGCGCGTTTCCAAAGCCAGCGCGACGCTGCCGTCCGTCATCCCGTCCATCACCAGCTCCGTGTCGTGCGGGGTGCGGTGGCTTCTTCCAAGCGCGCACAAAAAGATCGACTCGAGCACGTTGGTCTTCCCCTCGGCGTTCAGCCCCGAAAGGATGTTGAGCCCCGGCTCCGGGTACAGAACAAGGTCCGTATAATTCCGGAATCTATGCAGTTCGAGCGCCTTGATCCGCATGGGTATACTCCCCTCGCAATTTACCATAAGAGTATAGCACAAGCGCAAAGATTTGTAAATAATAATATAGAAGAAAAAGCAAATCTTTTCATATATTTTACATACATGACACTTCTGTTTCCGCCGTTTTCGGGCATGAAAAAAGCCCGCAGCACGCGGGATCAGGCTGTCGGGAAGGCGGGCAGAATCCATGTTTTCACGAAGGAGCTATACTAAGGTATGCGACCGAGTGAAAACATCGATAGTTTGCGGCAAAACAATAAAAAGAAAAGGCGTTCTTTGCGCCTTTTCATCCGACAAGTATTTCTTTATAAACCTCGCCGCAAACGGTCTGTCCCCTTTTACGGCAGACTGAGCCCGCGTGACGCGGGCGTATAAAACGTTATCATGGAATATCCTCAACGACCTCTTTCGGCGGGACTTCGAGGAGTTCCGGATGCTTCAGATAGTTGAACAGCTTGCGGCTTGCAACGACGTACTGCGAACCCGAGCAGACGCGCTCGTCCATGACGATGCCCATCGGGATGCACTTTTCGAACACGATCTCGCCCTTTCTGCGCTGCGGCACCTCGCGCGGGATGCCCATCGCAATGATCATCGTCGTCGTGCCGAAGTTATAAACGTGGTGATAGATCGCGTTCGTGCGGATGCTCGCAAGGTTCGTGATCGTCAGCGAGCAATGGAACGGGCTTGCGTCGATGATGCTCTTCGGCAGCAGACCGAACTTGTCCATCGCCTTGAACACGCACACGCCGAAGCGGCACAGCCCCGGAACCTTTAAAAGCTTTCGGATCAGGTCGTCGGTCGAATTCGTGTCGCCCTTTTCGCGGTTTTCCGTCACGTACTGTTCGAGCGTCTGATGCACCTCGTCGATCGTGAACTCCGGCTTGAAGTGCATCTTGTTCATCGTGCCCTCGGTCTCGCCGGGCTTCAGGACCACCATGCCGACCGCGATCTCGTTTCTGGCATAGATCGTCTTGTTCACGACGAAGCGGTTGATGATCGGATACTCCGCGACCGTGCGCACGTATGCCGCGAGCACCAGCCCGAGGTGCGAGTATTCCTTGCCCTCCGCACGCTTTTTGTTCAGATACGTCTGCATCGGCTCGAGCGGCACGTCGATCTCCATCATGTTCATCGAGTCGCAGCGCTGATCCATGATGTGCGCCGCAACCTGATACATCGGCTGTGCGGTCTTTACGCGTCTTCCGTCTTTTCTCACTGTTGTTCTCCCTCTGTTGATTGAATTGATTGTTGTACGGTTTCCGGCTCGCCTTTTCGCGCGAACCTCTGCACGCCGTAGATCCCCACGAGGATGACGACGCAGAACACCGCGGAGAGCCAGTTAAACGACTCCTTCAGGATCACCGCGCCCGCGATCACGGATACGGCGGTGGTCAGGTTTGCATAGACGGTCGAGCGCGTCACCGTCATATATGTCGCCATATACGACAGCAGGAAGTAGCTCACGACCGAGCAGCAGACCGACAGGAACAGCACCGGCAGCAGGAACTTCGGATCCCCCATCGGTGCAAAGAACGCGGCGGGATCGAAGCGGGTGCGAACGAGCGCGATCGGCGTAAAGCACACCGCGCCCATGGCAATCATCAGGTACGTCCGCTCGAACGCCGTAAACTCTGCGGAAAGCCCGCGGTCGAGGATGCCGTACGCAGCCGCGGACAGCACCGCGACGACCAGACCGACCACGCCGATCCAATCGAGCTCTCCGCTGCTTTTGGTCAGCAGTCCGATGCCGATGACGCCGCCGACGGACAGAAAGCTGAACAGAATCTGCCCGAGCGTCGGCTTCTCATGCAGGAACGGGATCGCCGCAAAGATCGCCACGATCGGGATCACCGCGATCATCACGCCCGAGAAGATCGTCGTCGAATGGATGACGCCGAGCTCCTCGCCGATGAAATACACCACCGGCTCCATCAGCCCCATGAACAGCGGCAGATAAATCCGCTTCCATTTGCCCCGGAAATCGACCTTGACGACGCGGATGAGCAGCAGCAGATTCATGATCGCAAACGCAATCAGAAACCGGTGCGCAAGCAGCAGATACAGATCGTCATGCACCACGCCGAGCGCGGATTTCGTTCCGAGGAAGCTGAACCCCCAGAAGATATGGCTGATCACTGCCGCAAGGAAAAGCGAAACCTCTTTTTTCTTCATAACTCCGGTTCAGTCGATCCTGTATTCGAGGATCGTTTTGCGTTCGGTAAGCCCCATCTTCCGGTAGAACGCAAGCGCATTCACATTGTCGTTCCAGACGTTCAGCGTGATCCAGTCGAAGCCGTTTTCCTTTGCATACGCTTTCACGCGTTCGAAGAGCCGCTTTCCGACGCCGCTCTTTCGTTCGCATTCGTCCACGCACAGATCGTCGATATAGAGCTCTCTGCGCCCGACAACGATGCCGTCGTCCCTGATCTCGTGCACAAAGCAGATCGCATAGCCGACGGTCCGGTCGGTTTCGTCCGTTTCCACGAACAGCACGCAGTCCGGATCCTCCAGAAGCCTCAATACGTCCGCTTCGGAATACTTCTGCGTGCCGCTGCGGTACATGTCGGGACGCACGGCGGCATGCACCTCAAGCACCTGTTTAAGAAGTGCGGAGATGCGCGGCGCGTCCTTTTCTTCTGCTCTGCGGATCATGCTTACTCCTTCATCATCCTTGCGGCAAGCTTCATGCGCTGCTCCTTACTGAGGATGCGCTTGCGCATGCGGATGCTCTTCGGCGTGATCTCCACAAGCTCGTCGTCCGCGATAAACTCCAGGCACTGTTCGAGCGTGAACAGTGTCGGCGGCGTGAGCCGCAGCGCTTCGTCGCTGCCCGCCGCGCGCATGTTGGTAACGTGCTTCTTCTTGCAGACGTTGACCACGATGTCGTCCGCGCGCGCACATTCTCCCACGATCTCGCCTTCATAGACCGGGACGCCCGGTCCGATGAACATCCTGCCGCGATCCTGGGCATAGAACAGCCCGTACGAGCAGGAATCGCCCGTTTCGTGCGCAACAAGGCTTCCCGTCTTGCGCTCGGCAATATCGCCCTTATAGGGCTCGTAGCCGTAAAAGATGTGGTTCATGACCCCGTTGCCGCGCGTGTCGGTCATAAGCTCCGACCGGTACCCCATCAGTCCGCGCGCCGGGATCAAAAACTTCAGACGCGTGCCGGTGTCGCCGAGCGTCGTCATGTCGGTCATCTCCGCCTTGCGCATGCCGAGCTTTTCCATGACCGCGCCGACGTATTCCTGCGGCACGTCGATGGTCAGCTCCTCGATCGGCTCGGTCACGACGCCGTTCTCGTCCTTGTGCAGGATGACCTTCGGACGCGACACCGCAAACTCGTAGCCCTGACGGCGCATCTGCTCGATCAGGATCGAAAGATGCAGCTCGCCTCTGCCGCTCACGCGGAACGTATCGGTCGATTCGGTCTCCTCGACGCGCATCGAAACGTTCGTCTTGACCTCGTTGAACAGGCGGTCGCGCAGGTTGCGGCTCGTGACGTACTTGCCTTCCTTGCCCGCAAACGGACTGTCGTTGACAAGGAACATCATCGAAACGGTCGGCTCGTCGATCTTGACGAACGGCATGGGCTCGACACACAGCGGATCGCACGCGGTCTCGCCGACGTTCAGATCCTCCACGCCCGCGACGCAGACGATGTCGCCCGCGTACGCTTCCTCGACCTCGACGCGCTGCAGGCCCTCGAAGTTATAGAGCCGCGTGATCTTCGTGTCGCGGCGGCGGTTCTCCTGTCCGCCGCAAAGCGTAATGGTCTGTCCGCGCTTCGCCACGCCGCGCTCGATTCTGCCGATGCCGATCTTGCCCACATAATCGTCGTAGTCGATCGTCGAGAACAGGATCTGCAGCGGCGCGTCGGTGTCCGTCGCAGGGGACGGGATCTCCTTGAGAATCGTATCAAAGACCGCCTGCATGTTGTTCTCCATCTGGTCCGGCTCATAGCCCGACATGTTGTTGCGCGCGGAAGCGTACACGATCGGGAAGTCAAGCTGCTCGTCCGTTGCGCCGAGCTCGATGAAAAGCTCCAGCGCTTCGTCCACGACCTCGTAGGGACGCGCTTCGGGACGGTCGACCTTGTTCACGACGACGACCGCCTTCTTGTTGAGCTCCAGCGCCTTTCTGAGCACGAACCGTGTCTGCGGCATGCAGCCCTCGAACGCGTCGATCAGAAGCAGAACGCCGTCCACCATCTGCAGAATGCGCTCGACCTCGCCGCCGAAGTCCGCGTGACCCGGCGTGTCGACGATATTGATGCGCGTGTCGCCGTAGGTGACCGCGGTATTTTTGGACAGGATCGTGATGCCGCGCTCGCGCTCGAGGTCGCCGCTGTCCATGATGCGCTCGGTCCCCTGCTCGCTGCGCCGCAGCGCGCCCGCGTCCTTCAAAAGCTGATCGACCAGCGTCGTCTTGCCGTGGTCGACGTGTGCGATGATCGCAACGTTGCGAATATTCATAAAACTCCTCTTTTCTTCGGATTGTCTGTATTTCTCTCAAAAAAAGAACCAAAATATTATACATCTCTTTTTCTCCGATTGCAAGCGGAAACTGCCGAAAATCGCGGGCAGACATAAAAAAAGACGAACAGCAACGCCGTTCGTCCTTCTCATGCTCTTTTAATCCAGCCCGACCACATGCCGCAGGATCGCCGCCGCATCCGAAGCATCCACTGTACCGTCGCAGGTATAATCCGCCGCAAGCAGGTTCAGATCCGCAAGCGGCGAGAGCTCTGTAAGATACCGCAGGATCAGCGCGGCGTCGGCAGGCGTAACGTCGCCGGAGCCGTTGGCGTCGCCGCGCACGAATTCCGAGACGTCCTCGCCGAGCGTGATGTAGTTCTTCCAGATGAACGCGCCCTGCCCCGTCGCGCGGTCTATGATATAGTACCAATCTCCGCCGTAACCGCTGCCGGTCTCATAGCAGACCCAGACCTTGTCACCCTTGTTCAGGGGGTAATATTTGGCGAAGTTCGTCGACGGACCGGAACGCAGATTGGAATCGTCCGCGTTGCACACGCCTTCCCGATACGGATGCGGCTCGCGCTCGTAATACGCAACGTAATTGTCGGAAACCCAGCCTGTGCTGCCGCTCGCCTCATCATAGACCTTCTCCCATTTGCCGCTTGCGTCCGATTCAATGAACCGCAGGATCGTCCCGAGCGTCAGCGTGCGAACGGACGCATAGGAGGTCGACGGACCTTCCCGCAGGTTCAGCGTGTTCGAAACGACGATCACATCGAACTTGTATTCGTCGGGCGTCGGCGAAGGCGTTGCGCTCGGCTGCGCGGTCGGCGAAGGCGTCACGCTCGGCTGCGCGGTCGGCGTCGGTGTTGCGCTCGGGCTTGCCGTCGCGCTCGGCGTCGGCGTGGCACTCGGCGTCGGTGTCGGAACGGCGGTCGTAAACGGCGTTTCACCGTCCTCGTAGGTGAAGTCAAACGTTGCGGTCGATTCGATCGCGCTTCCGTCCGCGTCGTAAAGCGTCGCGCCGCGGTAGTAAAATTTCAGTACGTCCACATAGGAATAGCCCTTCTTCACCATCTGTCCCGCACCGCGGTGCGAGAGCCCGGCGCGGTGGCCGCTCGAAACGCCCCAGACGAGCTTCCATTCCTTTTCGGCGGTATGGACCGCGAAACAGACCGTGCCCGCCGCGCCCGATGCCGCAGCCGCCCTGACCTCCGCCGGCGTGCAGGAAAAGCTGACCTGCTTTCTCTTTCCGGCGCTGTCCTTCACCGTCAGCGTCCAGTCGTACCGTGCCTGCGGGGCGAGCGCGCTCGGATAACGCGACGTCCCCGTCGGATGTTCCGGATCGTATACGCCGACCAGCAGGTCGACCGAAAGAATCTCCTTTGCGCCGGTCTTGTCGAGCAGGAACGCATAGAGCGCGGAATCCATGTTCCGCGGCGAAGCGCCGTCGACCGTCAGCACCGTGTTCTTCGACGATCCCGCAAGATCGAACGGATCGTAGCCGAACCAGTACGCGCCTTCGTTTGCCGTTCCGCCCCAGCGGATGCGCGGCGTGATCGCCTGTCCGCCGTTCGCGGTGCTGTAATACGTTTTCACGGTCTTGCCGTTGTACCGGAGCGTCTGCTGCCAGACGGCGTCGACCGCTGCGATCGTGTTCCTGTCCCCCGCGACGTAGCCGTAATAGAGCTGCGAGGTCGTGGTGTCGTAGACGTCGAAATACTTGGTCTTCCGGGATTCGATCTCGGCAAGCGCAAAGCCCTTGGCGCAGATCGCCTCGGTCTTCAGCAGATCCGGCTTGGAGGAATCGGACATCTCGCCGCTGACCACGCCGTAAAGATAGTGTTTCATATCCACATAATTGATCAGCCGCAGCGTGCCCGCGTCGTTGTAAAAGACAAAATCGCCGTAATAGACGCGCGTGCCGTGCTTGGGATTGTCATACGTGACCTTGGTCGCCGCGTCCGAACCGACGCGGGAAAGCCTCAGAGACGAGGTCGTCGTTTTCAGCGTGCCTGCGGACGAATGCGAGATCGTGATCTTTCCGTTCTTGATCTTTGCGGTGACCGTTCCGCCGGAAACGGTCTTGTCGTCCATGGCGTACTGCCCGGAAAGCTTCAGGGACAGGGAATCCGCATCGGCAGTGGAGAGGCGAACGCGCACGGTCGTTTCGGTCTCGTCCGCCGATGTTGCCCGAAATGCGATCGGCAGCAGCATCAGGACCAGCAGCATGCAAAGCATCCGTTTCATTCCGCGTCCTCCTTTCCGGTGTTTGTCCGATTCCGTTATACCACAAATCAACAAAAAAACAAACGCTGTGCGGCGTTTGTTGAAACATTATTTACAAGGATGACGAAACTCTGTTGCATTTTTGGAAAATTACGGAAGCGGAGCATAGATCTGCATGACCGCCTCCGCAGCCTTCATGCCGTCCACCGCCGCGCTGACGATGCCGCCCGCATACCCGGCGCCCTCGCCGATCGGGTACAGCCCCTTATGCGAAACGGATTCCATTGCGGAATTGCGCAGGATCCGAAGCGGCGAAGACGTGCGGCTTTCGACCGCCGTCAGGACCGCGTCCTCCATGTCATACCCCTTGAGCTGCCGTCCGAACGATTTTAAACCGTCCGCAATCCCCTTTGCCGCAAAGTCCGGCAGGCAGTCCGAAAGCCGCGTATAGCGCACGCCGGGCCGGTACGTCGGCTCGACCGACCGCGACGGCTTCGAGACCTCATTGCGCAGAAACGCGCCGACCGTGGACGCAGGCGCCGTGCCGTCGCCGCCGCCCAGCAGGAACGTATCGCGCTCGAGCCGGTCCAGATACCGCATGCCGTCCAGCGGATGCGTGCCGAAATCCTCCGGCGTGATCTGTACGACCACCGCCGCGTTTGCGTTTCTGCCGTCGCGCGCAAAGTTGCTCATGCCGTTCACGACGACCTGTTCCGGTCCGCTTGCGCTTGCCACGACCTGCCCGCCCGGGCACATGCAGAAGGTATAGACGCCGCGCTCACCGCTTTTCGCAGTCAGACGGTACTCCGCCGCGCCGAGCCGCGGATGGTTCGCCATCGGTCCGTACTGGCTTTCGTTGACGAGGCTTTGCGGATGCTCGGCGCGCACGCCGATCGCAAACGCCTTCGGCGCCATCGCGACGCCCTTTTCAAACAGCATCCGCGCCGTGTCCCTTGCGCCGTGCCCCATGGCAAGGAGCAGCGCCGCGCAGGGCTCCCATGTTTCGCAGTCTTTTTCGCGGATCAGCACCTCGCGTACCGCGCCGTCGCGCATGCGAAGGTCGGCAAGCTTTGCGGAGAAGCGCACCTCCCCGCCCGCCGCCTCGATCCTTCTCCGAAGGTTGCCCACCACCGTGCGCAGCCGGTCGGTGCCGATATGCGGCTTTGCAAGGTATGCGATCTCGTCCGGCGCGCCGCAGGCGATCATCTCCCGAAGGACGCCGTCGATGTGCGGATCGCGGATGCGCGTGGTCAGCTTGCCGTCCGAAAACGTGCCTGCGCCGCCCTCGCCGAAGGCGACGTTGCTGTCCGGATCCGGCTCGCGAATACTGCCGGACCAATAGGTTTCCACGTCCCTGATGCGCTCTTCGATCGGGCGTCCGCGCTCGATCACCAAAGGACGATAGCCGTTTTCGGCAAGCTTCAGCGCCGCGAACAGCCCCGCGGGACCGAGCCCGACGACGACGATCCTGCCGTCCGGTTCCCTTGTGCCGGGCGCAACCGGTTCTTCCGCCGCCGGTTCGACAAGCTCGGCCTTCAGCTTCGGATCGCGAAGGACCTTCTTTGCCGCCGCATCGGAAAGCGTCAGCTCCGCATGGATGCACAGAAAGATGTCCTGCTTTTTACGCGCGTCCAGCGACTGCCGCACGATGCGCATGCGAACGAGCGCGTCACGCGGAATGCCGAGCTTTTTACAGCACGAAGCGGCGAACGCATCGTCCGTCGCATCGAGCTCTCTTCTGAAGTTTTGCAGATAAACCGTTTTCATCCGAACCGTGATCGACCGTTCGCAGCTTATTCGTTCGGCTGCTCGGTCTCCGTCGTGGATATCAATTCGACCGTGACGGTCTCGGAGACCAGTTCAATCGTGTATACGCCGGCGTCTCCGCTGAATGTGAGCACGACCGGAAGCTCGTGCGTGCCCTCACCGTAGTTCGTCAGATCAACGCTCAGCCTGACCGTTTTCGGGTCGAACGACTTCATCGCCTTGACCGTCGACAGTACGCGGATCCGGATCATCTTCACTTCTGTGCCGCTCAGGACCAGATCGTTTCTCGCAGCGGAGTATTCGATCGGGATCTGATAGTACATCTCGTCCGATTCACGCTCCGAAACGTACAGAAGCACCGTGACCATGCTGCTCTGTTTGCTGTCGATCGTCACTCCGTCCGGAATGATCAGGCTGACCGTCAGCCGTTCTCCGCCGACTTCCTCCTTCGGTACGATCGTTTCGGTGCCGATCGAGTCGATCTGTTCGATCGCGGAAAGGGTCCCGTAGATCCGGATCTTTTCCTGTGCCGGCGTGCACGTATACTCATAGTAAGCGCCGAAGTCGCTCGATGCAACTACATCCGGAACGATCGGAACATCTTTGTACGCGCGGATGACGATATGCACGTTTGTCGTAACCGTCTCGCCGCTGCTCGTCACGATGTCGTCGAGGACGTTGCTTGCCTCGTCCCGGAACTGAACGGGCAGGATGAGATCGTATTCTCCGGCAAGCTGCGTGGGGTTGGACGGATTGAACGATGCGAGATCGACCGTCACGATGCCCTTTGCGATCCGGTCAAGCTTGGACTTCTGTCCGCGCAGAGAGACCGTCAGCCGATCCGGAACATCATAGACATACCCTTCCGGCAGGCTGTTTACCGTCGCCACATCCACAAGGATGCTGTTGCGGGAAGAGACCCTTGCGATCGTCAGGTTCACCGAGCCGACAGACGTTCCCTGTACCGTGCCGTAACCGGATGCAACCTTCGCGATCACGGGACGGGTGATCGTCGTGCTGTCTTCATCGCGGTCCAGCGTGATATCCCGGTCGGACAGGTCGACGGTGCAGGTTACGTTTTCGTCCAGATCGCTGTGCTTGCTGAGCTCGCACTCCACGTCCACATCGGTAAGAATCTTTTCGCGGCTGACGAGCATCAGCCCGCGGGAATTCAGCGAATCCTCACCCGTATAGGCGATCTCCACGTCGCGCACCCGCTTGACATACTTCGGGTTCTCGATGCCGAGCACGTACCCCCAGAGCAGGATCGCAAAGAGCAGCGCCGTGATCTTCAGCACAAGATTCTTGGTGAAAAGGTCCTTCAGGAAGCGTCCGCACGCAGAGAAAAACTTTTGCCGTTTCGTCATATTATTTCCCTGCCTCCTTCCTCTTCCGGTTCCACGGGAACAGGAACAGTCCTTCTTCCTGCACCAGCAGCCCCTCCAGCGTATTGCTCAGCGCCTTTTCGTCCAGATAGCGGATCAGCTTGCCCTCCCGCGCGGTTGAGATCGCGCCGGTCTCCTCGGATACGACGATGACCACGCAGTCCGATGCGGAGGAAACGCCGAGCGCTGCGCGATGCCGGGTCCCGAGCTCGCGTGCGACCTTGGTGTCGTCCGACAGCGGCAGAAGGCAGCTCGCCGCGATCACGGTCGTTCCGCGGATCACAACGGCGCCGTCATGCAGCGGCGTGTTCGGCTCGAAGATATTTTCGATCAGCGCGCCGGAAAGCTGTGCGTTCAGCGCAACGCCCGAAGCCGCAATGTCGCCGAGTCCCGACCGACGCTCAAACACGAGCAGCGCGCCGACGCGGCGTTTGGAAAGGCGCAGGATCGAACGCTTCAGATCCTGCACGGTGCGGCGTGCCTCGGATTCATCGACGACCGTTCCGAGCTTGGACAGCCGGTGCGAGCCGATACGCTCCAATACGCGGCGCAGCTCCGGTGTGAACAGGATGAACAGGATGATGAAGATTGAGCCGGATTGCAGAATGCTGTTCAGCACCCAGTAGATCGTCATCAGGTCAAGCAGCCTTGCTGCCACGGACGCAAGGAACAGAAGCCCGATGCCCTTCATGACCTGATAGGCTCGCGTTTCCTTCGTCCATTCCAAAAGCTTATACAAAAAGATGGCGATAATGAGCACGTCAAAAATGACGCTCGCCAATCTGCTCGGTTGCTTCAGAGCGTTGAATATCGTTTTGATGATATCGAACAGGCTCAAAATTCGGATCGCCTCCCTTCATGCGGGCTGCCGGATATGCAAACCGCACTGGCAACTATATTATAACATCAATGCGTCAGAATTGTCACGTAATTATTACAAATTTCTGCGAATTTGCTCCGCTCGGTCCGTCAGATACGCATAAACCGCAATCGCGCCGGCAAGGATGACCGCGGAAATCGCGATCGCCGTCCATCCCGACCCGAAAAGCAGCATCGGCAGCACCGAAAACACGACGAGTCCGAGGCTGATCAGCATCATGACGAGCACGGATCCGCTCTGCTTGACGACCTCGGTGTCCGATTTCCAGGAGAGTCGCGGCATCTTTGCGTTGACAAGCAGCCCCGTGACGGTCGTAAACAGCAGCGCCGCGATCGGCAGCAGATACAGTCCCAGGATCGACAGCGAGGTCAGGAATCCGTGGTAAAAGGCCGCAAGCAGCGTGATCGCAAAGAGGATCGGCGGACCGACCAGCAGGAGGTTCAGGAGCAGCTTTGCAATGAGCCAGCTCTTTGCCGGAACCGGCAGCGTCTTTGCGATCCACAGCTCCGTTCCCTCCATGGAGATCGCGCAGCTCGTCGTCGGCGCGAGCGTCGCGCAGAACAGCAGGATCCCCGTGATCGCCTCCGTGACATGATCCGCAAGCGGCGTCTCGCGCAGAAACGCCGAAATCTTTCCGGACAGAACCGCGCCCGCGATTCCGAGCAGGACAATGAGCGCCGGACCGAAGATCGTGTTGACGATCCACGCCGTACTGCCGAAGAACCGCTTACGTTCGATTGTGAACAGCGCCTTCAGCGCGCTGCTTTTTCTCAGCGTGCCGAGCCGGTAGTTCCGGACATGATACCCTGCGCTCAGCCGGTCGTGCAGCGGAAGGAACGTCTTGTTCAGCACGAAAACGAACAGGGCGCACGCCGCAAGTGAGCCGAACGCAAAGAGCAGCGCAAGCGCGGAATCGCCGGTCACGCCCGAGGCATACCACATTGCCGGCGGGCAGATCTTCGCCGTCCGGGCCGCCGCTTCTTCCGGTGCGGAAAGGAACCGGTCCGTGAACCGCGGGATCAGATAGGAGAAGACGATGAACCCGAACAGGAACGCCATCTTGACCGCCGATGTGATCCCCTTCCGGTACTTGCTCCTTGCAAACGCCGCGGAAAGCAGCAGGTCCGCGCCGCTGCCGATCACGATCGGAGCAACGGGCAGCAGCGGCGTCATCAGCAGAAACGCAGGATAGAACCGCCATGTCGGCGCGCACAGGATCGCATACACCGCGCCGCACGGCAGCAGATATGCCGCCGTATAGATCGCTTCGACCAGATACAGCGCGAAAAACCGCGCGAGCACGATCACGGAGGTTTTGATCGGCATGCCCATCAGCGTGTCGAAATCCGCAAAGCCCGAAAGCGTCGCGCTGCCCTGCGCAAACGCCATCGCGAGCGCGAACAGGCTCGCCATCGCCGCGGACAGCATAAACGGGATCGCGGCATCCGCTCCCGCGGAGAGCAGCCGAAACGCCATCCAGCCGGACATTCCGCCGTACATCACGACGATCATGCCGATCGCCGCAACGCCCGTGACCGCGTTTCTGCGCTCCCGCGGATCCTTTGAATACCGGATCACCGGAAACCGGAAGATGCTGTTCAGATACAGCCCGATCAGTGTCCGAAGCGCCTTCATGCGTCCGTCAGCTCCAGAAACAGTTCTTCGAGCGATTGATTGCCGCGCACCTCGTCCGTCGGACCGGCGGCGATCAGTCTGCCGTTTTGGATGATCGCGATCCTGTTGCAGAGCTTTTCCGCGACCTCCAGAACATGCGTGCTGAAAAAGATCGCGCTGCCGTCTTCGACCAGCTCGTGCATGATGCCTTTCAGCGTATGCGCCGCCTTCGGATCGAGTCCCACGAACGGCTCGTCGAGCATCAGAAGCTTCGGCTGCCGGATGAGCGCGCCGATCAGCGCCAGCTTCTGCCGCATGCCGTGCGAATAGGAGCCGATCAGATCCCCGAGCCTGGGTTCGATCCCGAACAGTGCGACATACTTCCGGACGCGTTCGCGCCGTTCCGCTTCCCCGATGCCGTAGATGTCGCAGAGGAAGTTCAGATACCCGGTCCCGGTCAGAAACGTATAGAGGTCCGGATTGTCCGGAATATAGCGCATGATGCGCTTCGCCGCGATCGGGTCCTTTTTCACGTCGATCCCGTCGACGAAGATCTCGCCCCCGTCAAACGGCAGAATGCCGGAAACGCATTTGAGCGTCGTCGTCTTGCCCGCGCCGTTGTGTCCGATAAACCCGTAAATGTCCCCTGCCCCGACCGTAAGGCTCAACCCGTCGACCGCACGCGGTCCGTTTCCGTAGGATTTGACCAGGTTCCGGATCTCAAGCATTGTCAGTTCCTCTTTCTTTGATTCGGTTTCGTTCCGGAGCAGTTTTCCTTCTGCGTCCGCTCCCGCAATGACGGCGTCTGTTCCCGCTGCAAAAAGCGGGACAGCCCGCGTTTACTCCTCTTCCTTCTCGCGGTACAGCACGAGCTTCCGCCCGATGCACTGGATGACCTCGGCGCCGGTCGACTCTGCAAGCTGCTCCGCAGCTTCCTTGGCGGAAAGCTCGCTCGTTTCGAGCACGGAAAGCTTGATGAGCTCGCGCTTCTTCAAAGCGGCGTCGACCGCTTCGATCAGCGGCTCCGTGATGTTCTCCTTGCCGATCTGAAAGATCGCGGTCAGCGTGTTCGCCTGTTTGCGCAGGTCCGCGCGTTCTTTGCCTGTCATGGTAGTTCCTCCTTAATCCGTAAAATCAAATTCCCATTCGCCGAGCCGGATCGTGTCGCCGTCCTTTGCGCCCATCTCGCGAAGCGCAGAGATGATGCCCGTCCTGATCAGAAGCTGCTGGAAGCGGCGCATCGAAACGTCGTCCTCCGGATCGGTCGTGTCGAGGATGCGCTCCACGTCGCCGCCCTCGACCACGTATACGCCCGCGTCGTCGCGGTGCACCGTGAAGCCCTTTTCGTACTGCGCGTCGATCAGAAGCTCGGTCTCGTCATAGACGCGCACCGGCGGAAGCGCGTCGAGCATCGAAACGATCCGGTCGAGCATCGGTCCGAAGCCCTCGGTCGTCGCCGCGGACACCGCAAACACGCTTACGCCCTGCGGTTCCAGCGCCGCCTTGATCCGCGCATAGTTCTCCTCCGCGCCCGGAATGTCCATCTTGTTGCACGCGACGACCTGCGGCAAAGCCGCCAGCGCGTCGGAAAACTTCGATAGCTCCGCGTTGATCTTTTCGTAATCGTCCAGCGGATCGCGCATCTCGCTGCCGGACGCGTCGAGCACATGCACCAGGATGCGTGTGCGTTCGATGTGGCGCAGAAAGTCGTGTCCGAGCCCCGCGCCCTCCGCCGCGCCCTCGATGAGCCCGGGGATGTCCGCCATCACAAACGAGCGGTCGTAGCGCGTCGCCACGCCGAGGTTCGGCGTCAGCGTTGTGAAATGGTACGCGGCGATCTTCGGCTTCGCGCTCGTCAGCACGGACAGGATCGTGGACTTGCCGACCGACGGCAGTCCGATGATGCCGACGTCCGCGATCGTCTTGAGCTCCAGTTCGACGGTGCGCTCCTCGGTTTTGATCCCGTTCTGCGCAAAGCGCGGCGCCTGCTTCGTCGCCGTGGCAAAGCGCGCGTTGCCCTTGCCGCCCCTGCCGCCGTACAGCACGATGCGGGTCTTGTTCGGCTCGCTCATGTCCGCGACGATGCTGCCGGTCTCCACGTCGCGCACGATCGTGCCGACCGGAACCTTGATGATCAGGTCCTCGCCGTCCCTGCCGGACTGCAGCTCCGCGCGTCCCTGCTCGCCGTCCTGCGCGCGGAAGTGTCGGTAGCGCTTGAAATCGAGCAGCGTCGACTGCTGCGGATCCGCAGCGAACACAATGTTGCCGCCCCTGCCGCCGTCGCCGCCGGAGGGTCCGCCCTTCATAACGTATTTTTCGCGGTGGAACGCGGCGCAGCCGTCGCCGCCGTTGCCCGCCTTGATGAAAATCGTTGCCTTGTCAATGAACTGCATGTTCGCAAATCTCCTTTAACGGGCAGACGGAGCACTTCGGGCGCTGCGCCGCGCAGACCTGTCTGCCGTGATAGATCAGCCAGTGATGGGCGTCGCCCCAGTCCTGTTCGGGGATGTGCGCCATCAGCTGCTGTTCGGTTTTCTCCACGTCCTTCGCCTCGGTCAGCCCGATGCGGTTTGCCACGCGGAATACGTGCGTATCGACCGCGATCGCGGGGACTTTGAACGCGTTCGAGAGGACGACGTTTGCCGTCTTTCTGCCGACGCCGGGAAGCTTTGTAAGCTCCTCGCGCGTCTGCGGGACCTCGCCGCCGTACCGTTCGAGCAGGATGCGGCTCATCTCGAGGATGTGCATCCCCTTCATGCGATAGAAGCCGCAGCTTCTGATGTACGGCTCGAGGGTTTCAAAGTCCATCGACGCGAACGCCTGCGGCGTGTTGTACTTCGGGAACAGTACGTCGGTGCATTTGTTCACCTGCTTGTCCGTGCACTGCGCGGACAGCATCGTCGCCACCAGCAGTTCGAACGGCGAGGAGAAATGCAGCGCGGGTTTCGCGTCGGGATAGGTTTCCTTCAGAATGCCGAGGGCTTCGGCGCGCTTTGCTTCACTTAACACGGCTTGCCTCCAATGCATAAGTTGCGGCGATCGCGCCGTCCGCACACGCGGTCACGACCTGTCGAAGCGGGG
>JAZNHI010000109.1:0-10798 GCA_045576895.1 Clostridia bacterium
TGGTCATCTTCACGACATGGCGTCCGAGCGTCAGCATCTTTGCGTCGATCCTGTTCGGCGGGCTTATCATCCTGTCCGAGCATCTGTCGCTTCCGCTCGGCATCAAGGAGCTCTATAAGCTCGCGCCGTATGTCGTCACGCTGCTGGTGCTCATCATCGTCTCGCTGCGCAAGAAGCGCGAGAATCAGCCGCCGCAGAGCCTCGGGCTTGCGTATTTCCGCGAAGAGCGGTAAGAGAATGACATCTGGGACCGTCCTTTGGGGCGGTCTCAGCGTGTTAAAAGGTTCAACATGATGCCGGTGTCATCCTGAGCGCAAGCGAAGGATCCTGTCAGAGACGGCTTTCAAAGATTCTTCGTCGCCTCAGCGGCTCCTCAGAATGACACATCGAGGGCTTTTGACAATCCGGGGACCGCCCTTTCGGGCGGTCCTTTTTCATGCAAAAAATACCGAAAAAAGTTCACAATTCAAAAAAAGGGTTTTGGCAAAAAACGTCGTATTTATTTTAATTACATAGATGTAATTACATTGATATAATTACATTGATTTAATTACATAGATTTAATTACATAGATTTAATTACATCGATTTTATTATATCCATATAATTACATAGATGTAATTACATAGATCGATACATATAGATATTATTCTATCGATATTCTTAAAGAAGACTGTCTTCTTAAAAAAGAACGCCTCCCCGACAAAAAGCAGGGGAGGCGTACTTGCATCAATTCTGAAAATTGCTCAGCGATTCGCCGTTCAGCCAGCGGACAAGCTCGGGCGGCGTGTCGGGCACGTTGACGGTCGTGAAGGTCGTGCGCTTCGGCACCATACTTTCGGGGTCGTCGCTTTCCGCCCAGATGAGTCGCTGAAGGACCTTCTTCTCACAGCCGATCGCGCCCGCTTCGGGGAGCTCCTCGATCTGCAACAGGATCGAAGCGTGCTTCTGATCGGAGCTCCAGCGCCCGAAATTCGTCGTCGGACGCTTCCAGAGCCATTGCATCCGCTTGCCGCCGTCCTCGACCTTTTTGCGCTTCAGGAAGCCGTTGTAAATGTCCTGCGTGCAGCGCATCAGCCAGATGACGTGGTAGCCCGCCTTCTGAAACAGCTCGCACACGTCGAAGAACGTCGCCTGCATCAAAAGCCCGTCCTGCAGCATCATAGCGTTGTGACCGACGAGCACATACGCGATGTGCGTCACGCCGTCGACGGTCACGGGAACGTTGCGGCATTCCGGCGGGAACAGCTCCTGCCACTGCGACCGCCAGACCTCATGTTCGGACTGGGTGAACGGTTGTTTTTTACGGAACAGACACATTTTTTACCTCGAATGAAAACTCTGTTTTCAACTGACCGAATTGTACAAAAACGACATCGTCCGCACGTCGAACAGTCCGCAGTCGGTCAGACGCACCTCCGGGATGACCGGCAGGGCAAGGAAGGACAGCAGAACGAGCGGGTCGCAGGCGTCGTCCGCACCGAGCGCTTTTGCGGCGCACAGCAGCTCGCGCTGCTTTTCGAGCACGGTCTCCACCGGCGCGTCGCTCATCAGCCCTGCGACGGGCAACTCCAGAAGCGCCTTCACCTCGCCGTTTGAGACGACCGTGAACCCGCCGCCGCACGCCTTCAGCGTTTCCGCGGCGCAGATCATATCGCCGTCGTTGTCGCCGACGACCACGATGTTGTGCGAATCGTGCGCGACGGTCGCCGCGATCGCGCCGCCGCGGATGTGCATGCCGTCGACGATGCCGACGCCGATGTTGCCGGTGGCATGATGCCGCTCGATGACGGCAAGCTTGTTCAGCACGTCGTCCGCGACGAAGTACCCGTTCTCGTCGGTCGGCACGGTGCCGGAGACGAGCCGCGTCACGAGCTGGTGCGGAACGGTCTCGATGATCGGCATGAAGGCTTTTGCTTTCAGCCGGAGGTCGTCCGGCGTGACCGGCGCGGCGTGGACGCTGTTCTTCACGCTCTCGGGAACCGCGGGGGAGGGGATCGGCGCGTTCGGGTCGATGCGGACCCCGTTCGCAAAGACCGCCTTCGGTTCGATCGTGTGCAGGTCGTCGAACAGGATAAAGTTCGCGCGGTACCCCGGAGCGACCGCGCCGACGCGGCGAAGTCCGTACGCCCTTGCCGTATTCAGCGTCGCCATGCGGATCGCGTCGAGCGGACGGATCCCGCGGGAGATCGCGGTGTTGACGATGTGGTTGATGTGTCCCTCGGTGCGGATGTTCTCAAGATGCTTGTCGTCGGTGCAGAAGCAGATCCGGTCGGTGGGAAGCCCTTCGGAAACGATCCCGTCGAGCATCTCCCGGACGCCGTTTGCCGCCGAGCCCATGCGGATCAGGATGTACATGCCGTTGCGCAGCTTTTCTTTGAGCTCCGGGAAGTTCGAGCATTCGTGATCGGTCATCGGTCCCGCCAGGCAGTAGGCGTTCAGCGCGCGTCCGGTGAGCATCGGCGCGTGACCGTCGATCGGACGGTCGAAAAAGCATTGCAGCTTGAAGATCATCTCCGGCGCGCACGACACGACCGAGGGGTAATCCATCACTTCGCCGAGCCCGACCACGTTCGGTTCGTCCATGAACACGGCAAGGTCCTTTGCGGAAAGCGAAGCGCCGCTGTGCTCGAACGGCGTTGCGGGCACGCAGGAGGGCAGCATGAAGTGAATGTCCAGCGGCAGGTCCTCGGAAAGCGCCATGATCGCTTTGAGACCCTCCTTGCCCGCGACGTTTGCGATCTCGTGCGGGTCGGCGACGATCGAGGTCGTCCCCTTCGGCAGGATCACCTGCGCAAAAGAAGCGGGCGTGACCATCGAGCTTTCGATGTGTACATGCCCGTCGATGAGCCCCGGCGCAAGGTACGCGCCGTGGGCGTTGTATTCGTTTTCGCACGAGTAGTTTCCGACGCCGATGACCGTATCGCCTGCGATCGCGACGTTCGTGTGCATGATCTCGTTGGTAAAGACATTGATCACGCGCGCATCCCGGATGACAAGGTCCGGTTTGCCCTTGCGCGCGGCGGTGATCAGCCGGGGAAGATCGCCTGCGTTCATGGGAACGAATGCACCTCGTTTCGTATATTTTTTACAGTATACCACGATTTGCACCCGAAAACAATCGCTAAAGCAAAGAATTCCACGAAAAAAGTTCAATCCCCTCGATGCGGACGAGGATGGAGCGCGCTTCGGCAAGCGCTTCCGCCGCCGCGCCCGTGTCATCCGCCCGCGCGGCGCAGTCCGCAACGGCAGCCGCGGCGTCGAGCGCGTCGATGCTTGCATGGTTCAGAAACCGTTCCAGCACCGGCATCCGACCGCGCACAAGGGCTTTGAGCGCGGCGCAGTGCGCGCGCGCCGCTTCGGGATCGCCGCCGAGCAGCGCGGTCTCGGCGCCGCCGATCAGGGCGCCCGCTTCCTCGGAAAACCGCCGGAGGATCGCCGAGGGGAGCAGAAACAGCAGCACCAGAAACGCGCAGATCAGCAGCGTCACGGTCGTGCGAAAGATCGTAAAGCCCATTTTAACTCCTTTCCTGCGGGAATGCCGCGGCGCGTTTTATGGCTCGTTTGCCGAAAAGCACATCACGCGGCTTTGGTTTCTGCGGTCCAGCTGGACGTGCAGCTCGCCGTCGCCGTTCATCTGCGCAAAGAAGATGTTCGAAAGCGCAAGCCCGTTCTTTTTCAGCATCGTCTCCACGTCCTTTTGCGAAAGGTGCAGGGTTTCGAGCCCGCTCTTCTGGATCTTTCCTTCGAGGATCAGAAGGTGCGAGAGCGCCGCGCTTCCCGGCTCGAGCCCGAGCTCGCGCTTGTTCGGCTGCTGAAACGCCGCCTTTTCGAGCACGCTCACGGTGCCGTTCGTTTCGAGGATCGCATAGGCGACTTCGCCGACGTCGAAGATGTCCTTCGAACGCAGGCTGTCGAGGAGGTCGCGCACTGTGTAGTTCGTGCGGCGCATGATCTTTTCCTGCAGCACTCCGTCGAGGATCAGGATCTGCGGCGTACCGCAGATGAGCCGCCGCATCGCGGACGATTTCAGACACAGCTTCGCGATCGCCTGCTGCACGAGGTACAGGGCGAGGATCGGCACGATGCTGTAGAGCAGCGGAATGTCCGTGTCCGCGATCGCCGTGCTCGCAAGGTCAGCGATGATCAGCGTCATCAGAAGATCGTAGGGCTGCAGATCACTCACCTGACGCTTGCCGGTCAGCCGCAGGATCAGCAGCACGAAGAGGTCCAGAAAGACGGCACGTAAAAACAAAGTCAGCATACGCATAGCCTGTCCGAAAACGCGCTGCGGCATACGCGGGAGTTGACGTATCAGAAAAAATGATATATACTATTCAAAACTGGTAAAAGGAAAAAGAGGTTTTCCGTCGAATATATCAGTAAGAGGGAGAGATTGAGATATGATCTCCCGAACGGATGGAGGTATCTATGCTGTTTTCATCGGAAAGCGCCGCAGGCCTTGATTTCACGGGAGGCGCCGCGGCAACATCGACGCTGATCACGTTCTTTCTGGGCCTCGGCATCGTCTTCATCGGACTGGTCGCGCTGATCCTGATCATCAAGGTGATGGGAGCGATCATGCGCGCATACGGAAAGAAAAAGACAAAAGCCGTTCCGCCGGTCGAGGCGGAAAAGCCCGCAGCCGTTCCCGTTCCGGAGGGCGACATGGGCGAGATCAAGGCGGCTGTCGCAGCCGTCATTGCAACCATGCTGGGCGAAAGCGTCAGCGGGATCCGGATCGTATCGTTCAAAAAAGTGGATTAAACAGGGGGGAAGGAAACCATGCGTAAGTTTTCAGTCAACGTCAACGGAACCAAGTACGAAGTAGAAGTCGAAGAGCTCGACGCGAACGCGGTCGCACAGGCGCCGAAGGCGGCGGAACCGGTGAAGAGCGCGCCCGCAGGCGCAGGCACCGAGGTCAGAAGCCCGATGCCCGGCAACATTCTGCAGGTCAACGTCAATCCCGGCGACACCGTCAAGGAAGGACAGCAGCTGATGATCCTCGAAGCCATGAAGATGGAAAACGAGATCCTTGCGCCGTGCGCGGGCAGGATCAGCTCCATCGGCGTTGCCAAGGGTTCCTCGGTCGAAAGCGGCGCGCTGCTTTGCACCATCGCCTGATCGGGGGCGCCTATGGAAGCCATCTGGAAAACCATTTCCGAGTTCTTCTCTGGATCGGGCTTTGCCCTGTTCTTTGAGGGGGACAACTGGAAATGTCTGATCATGATCGCGATCGCCTGCGTGCTTTTATACCTTGCGATCGTCAAGAAGTTCGAGCCGCTGCTGCTCGTGCCGATCGCGTTCGGCATGCTTCTCACGAACCTGCCCGGCGCGGGTCTGTTCCATGAGGAGTTCTTCGCGGGCGGGCACGTGCACTGGGAGAACCTCACCGGCGGCGCGGGTCTTCTGGACTATCTGTATCTCGGCGTCAAGCTCGGCATCTATCCGTGCCTGATCTTCATGGGCGTGGGCGCGATGACGGATTTCGGTCCCTTGATCGCGAACCCGAAGAGCCTGATCCTCGGCGCGGCGGCGCAGCTCGGCATCTACATCGCCTTTGCGCTCTCCGTGCTGGTGTTCCAGCTTCCGTTCATGAACCTGATGGGGACGAACATCCAGAACGTCGCCGCGTCCATCGGCATCATCGGCGGCGCGGACGGCCCGACGGCGATCCTCGTCACCTCGCAGCTTGCTCCGGCGTTCCTGGGACCGATCGCGGTCGCCGCGTATTCGTACATGGCGCTCGTGCCGGTCATTCAGCCGCCGATCATGAAGGCGCTCACCACCAAAAAGGAACGGCAGATCGTGATGGCGCAGCTGCGCCCGGTCTCGCAGAGCGAAAAGATCCTGTTCCCGATCGTGGTCACGATCTTCGTCGCGCTGCTCGTACCCTCTGCGGCGCCCTTGGTCGGCTGCCTGATGCTCGGCAACCTCTTCAAGGAATGCGGCGTGACCGAGCGCCTTTCGAAGACCGTGCAGAATGAGCTTTGCAACATCGTCACGATCTTCCTCGGCGTCTGCGTCGGCGCAACGGCGACCGGCACGACGTTCCTTTCGTGGACGACGCTTGCGATCGTCATCCTCGGCGTGGTCGCGTTCATGGGCGGCACCGCCGGCGGCGTGCTCCTTGCGAAGTTCATGAACCTGTTCCTGAAGCAGAAGATCAACCCGCTGATCGGTTCCGCGGGCGTGTCCGCCGTTCCGATGGCGGCGCGCGTTTCGCAGGTCGTCGGTCAGAAGGAAAATCCGAAGAACTTCCTGCTGATGCACGCAATGGGTCCCAACGTGGCGGGCGTCATCGGCTCGGCGATCGCGGCGGGCGTGTTCCTGTCGCTGTTCGGAAACTGAGGAGGAACGACTATGGGAAAACTGTTTGTTACCGATACTATCCTGCGTGACGCGCACCAGTCGCTTGCCGCGACGCGCATGACCACGAAGGAGATGCTCCCCGCCTGCGAGATGCTCGACGCGATCGGCTACTGGTCGCTGGAGGTCTGGGGCGGCGCGACGTTCGACTCCTGCCTCAGATACCTCAACGAGGATCCGTGGGAGCGTCTTCGCACGCTGAGAAGAGCGCTGCCGAACACGAAGCTGCAGATGCTTTTCCGCGGACAGAACATCCTGGGCTACAAGCACTATGCGGACGACGTCGTCGAGCAGTTCTGCCGCAAGGCGATCGAAAACGGCATCGACGTGATCCGCATCTTCGACGCACTGAACGATCCGAGAAACCTCGAAGCCGCGATCAAATATACCAAGAAATACGGCGGCTTCTGCGAGGCGGCGATCTCCTATACGACCTCGCCGGTGCACAGCGAGGAGTACTTTGTAAAGCTTAGTAAGGAGCTTGTCCAGATGGGCGCGGATTCGATCTGCATCAAGGATATGGCGAATCTTTTGCTCCCGTACGACGCATACTCTCTGTTGAAGAAGCTGAAGGCAGAGGTCGACATTCCGATCCACCTGCACACGCACAACACGACCGGCACGGGCGACATGGTGCTATTAAAGGCTGCGGAGGCGGGCGTCGACATCGTCGATACCGCGCTTTCCCCGCTCGGAAACGGCACGTCCCAACCTGCGACCGAATCGCTCGTCGCAACGCTCAAGGGGCAGGAACGCGACACCGGACTGGACCTCAACGCGCTCTCGGAGTGCGCAAAGTATTTCCGTCAGGTCTACGAACGCCTCAAGCAGGACGGTCTGATCTCCGATAAGTCCCTGCACGTCGACACGAACACGCTCCTGTATCAGGTTCCGGGCGGCATGCTTTCGAACCTCATCAAGCAGCTTCGGGACGCGGGCGCGGAGGATAAGTATTACGACGTGCTTGCGGAGATCCCGCGGGTCAGAAAGGACTTCGGCTATCCGCCTCTGGTCACGCCCACGAGTCAGATCGTCGGCACGCAGGCGGTGTTCAACGTGCTCGTCGGACGCTACAAGACCTTTCCGAACAACTCGAAGGCGGTGCTGCGCGGCGAATACGGAAAGCTTCCGGGACCCGTCAACGAGGAAGTGCGCAGAATGGCGATCGGCGACGAAGAGGTCGTCACCTGCCGTCCGGCGGATCTACTGGAGCCGGAGCTTGAAAAGTACAAGGCGGAGCTCGGCGATCGCGCAAGAAGCGAGGAGGACGTTCTGAGCTATGCGCTGCTGCCGCAGGTCGCGATGAAGTATTTCGACTGGCGCGACGAGCAGGAGCGGAAGGCGAAGGAACCCGCGCCCGAAAAGAAGGCGGAACCCGCGATCGATCCGAATGCGGTCCGCGAATTATATGTAGAGGACGTCAGTATCTGAATGAAGCACATTCCCAACATCCTGTCAAGCCTGCGGATCGCCATGGTCGGCGTATTCGCATGGCTGTTCCTGACGGCGAAGATCCCGCATCCCGCGAACTATCTCTGGGCGCTCGGCGTATTCGTGCTGGCGTTCGTCACCGACGTGCTGGACGGATTTCTTGCACGCAGGTTCAACTGGGTCACGCCGGTCGGCAAGCTTCTAGATCCGCTCGCCGATAAGCTGATGATGATCACCGCGCTGATCGTGATCCTGATCGGCAAGTTCGACGACGATCTCTTCTGGGTCTACCTCGTGCTGGTGATCCTCATCGTGGTCAAGGAAGGGCTCATGGTCGCCGGCGGGCTGGTGATGCTGCGACAGCATAAGGTCGCGTTTTCCGACTGGTACGGCAAAACGGCGACGGGGCTGTTTGCGATCGGCACCGTGATGACGCTGGTGAGTTTTGTGGTCCCGAAGATGGAGCCGTGGAACATCGCCGTGCTTTCAGCGGCGATCGGGCTCGGATACGTTGCGCTGACGCACTACGCAAGGACGCAGCTGTTCGTGCCGAACAAGACTGATCCGAGCGAGGACGAACAGAAATTATTCGATAAGTTCGACCGATTGGCGAAATAATGCTTGCAATCCGTAAAATACTGTGATATACTGCATCTGTTGGTATGTTGAACTTGAAGGAGTGGGGAGATCCCACTCCTTCGTTTTGAGAGAGGAAAGGGCATGAAAACGACCGAGATCTGTGAAAACCTCTGCAAGGCGAAGATCGAATCCATGGGGTTCGAGCTCTGCGACGTGGAATATCAGAAGGAATACGGCGACTGGGTGCTGACGTTCTATATCGATAAGCCCGGCGGCGTGACGATCGACGAATGCGAGGAAGTCAGCCGCGCGATCGAACCGATCCTGGACGAAGCGGATCCGATCGAGTCGGAATACGTGCTTTCGGTCTCGTCGCTCGGCATCGACCGGCCGCTCAAAAAGGACCGCGATTTCGAACGCGCGATGGGCACGGAGCTCGAGATCAAGCTCTACGCGCCGCAGGGCGGCAAAAAGCAATGGATCGGAACGCTGACCGCATACGACGCGGACAGCTTCACCGTCGAAACGGAATCGGGGGAGACGCTCACCGTCAAAAAGAAGGACTGCGCGCTCGTCCGTCCGAACATCAGGTTTTAATACCGGAAGGGTTTTAAGGAAGAAAGGAAAGAACCATGAACGCAGAATTTATCGAAGCACTGAACGCACTGGAGAAGGAGCGCGGCATCAAGAAATCCGTCCTGCTCTCCGCCTTTGAAGCGGCGCTGATCGTCGCCTATAAGCGCAATTACAATTCGACCGCGAACGTCCGCGCGGAGGTAGACGGCGACACCGGCGAGTATCATATCTACGCGAGCAAGACCGTCGTCGAAAAGGTCGAGACCCCCGCTATGGAGATCTCGCTCGAACGCGCAAAGAAGATCAATCCGCTCTACGAGCTCGGCGACGTGCTCGAGGAGGAAGCGTTCACGAAGGACTTCGGACGCATTGCGGCGCAGACCGCGAAGCAGGTCATGGTGCAGCGCATCCGCGAGGCGGAACGCGGCAACATCTACGACGAATACATTGAAAAGGAAAACGAGATCCTGACCGCGATCGTGCAGCGCGTCGAGAAGGGCAACGCGTACGTCGAGCTCGGCAAGACGGACGGCATCCTCACCGAAAAGGAAATGATCCCCGGCGAGCAGTACGAGCTGAACGAGCGCATCAAGGTCTACGTCCTCGAAGTCCGCAAGGAAAACAAGGGCCCGCAGGTCGTCGTGAGCCGCACGCATCCGGGTCTCGTCAAGCGTCTCTTCGAGCTCGAGGTGCCGGAGATCATGAGCGGCACGGTGCAGATCAAGTCGATCGCGCGTGAAGCGGGCTTCCGCACCAAGGTCTCCGTGTTCTCGACGGATCCGCAGGTCGACGCGGTCGGCGCATGCGTCGGTCCGCGCGGCGCGCGCGTGGAGCGCATCGTCAACGAGCTGCACAACGAGAAGATCGACATCATCGAGTACGATACCGACAGCGCGATCTACATTGCAAAGGCTTTGAGCCCCGCGAAGGTGCTGATGGTCTACGTCAATGAGGACGAAAAAGCCGCGCGCGTGATCGTGCCGGATTCCCAGCTTTCGCTTGCCATCGGCAAGGAGGGTCAGAACGCGCGTCTTGCGGCGAAGCTGACCGGCTGGAAGATCGACATCAAGAGCCAGTCGCAGGCGGACGCGGCGGTGGACGCGGCGACGGCGGAACGGAACGCGGAGGAGTAAGCGCTTGAAAAAGATCCCGATGCGGATGTGCGTCGCCTGCCGCGAGATGCGGGCGAAGAAGGACCTGATGCGCGTGGTGAAGACCGCGGAAGGCGAGCTTCGGCTCGACATGACCGGAAAGCTGAACGGTCGCGGCGCATATCTGTGCCGCAGCGCGGAGTGCCTGAAAAAGGCGATCAAGACCCGCGCGCTGGAACGCGCGCTGGAAGCGCCGACAAACGAGACGCTGCTTGCGGCGCTGGAATCGGAGATCGGACATGGGGACGGATCGGCTGTATAACGCGATCGGACTTTGTCAGAGAGCGGGCAAGGCGCAGAGCGGCGCATTCGCCGCGGAGAAGGCGATCCGCGCCGGCAAGGCAAAGCTGGTCCTTTTGGAAGAAACGGCGTCCGAGGCGACAAGGACGCATTACGAACAACTGTGCGCCGCGCACGGCGTTCCGCTTTACGGGGTGGAGACCGTGGGCCGCGCGATCGGAAAGGACGCCCGCATCGTGATGGCGGTGACGGACGCGAATTTCCGGGATATGATAGAACGCGCAATGCGCAATACCGATGAAAAGCGGGGATGAGTATGGCAACGAATTTTCTGGATACTGCAAAAAGTTTAAAGGAAGAGATGCAGGCGCTTCTCAATAAGCTGGAGGCGACGAAGGGTACGATCGGTACGCTTCTCGACGCCGCGCGCCGCACGGAAGGCAGCATGATCGA
>JAZNHI010000110.1:0-2928 GCA_045576895.1 Clostridia bacterium
GCGTACATGCCGTACTATAAATGGAGCTTCCGCGCGATGCGGGCTTTGCCGAAGCTCTCGCTGCTTGCGGAAACGGCGGAGTATCTCCTCACGACGGACAACGAACCGGAGATCGCCGAAACGAAGTACGACATGATCGAGGACGCCGCGGCGGACGTGATCGAAGAACTGCAGGAGCAGGAGCTGACCAAGGCGATCTGCGGCGATCTCGAAAAGCACGCGTACTCGGTCAACGACGCGATTGCCGACGGCGGCATCCGCAACCTGCACATTCTGGCGGCGGTGTAACACGATAATACGCACCGTAAGATACAATTCACGACGGAGTCAATTCATTCATCAAAGATGAAATATATTCGGATGAATTGCACTTCAGGGTGAATTTGAGCATCTACCCTCCCGTCAGACTGCGTCTGACACCCTCCCTGACAAGGGCGGGTCGAAATACTCGGCATTTCCTTTGACCTTCCTCTGACGAGGGAGGTGTCGGCGAACAGCCGACGGAGGGAGAGATGAATTGACGGCGGAGCCGCATGAACAACTCCTCATGCGCTTCGTTACAGCGATGCCGTCGCGCGCACCGTGCTTTGTTGCTGCGGCAGATCTTGCCCTCCCTGTGTAAGGGAGGGTGGGTTTTGCAAAGCAAAAGCCGGGAGGGTTGATCATGAATTGCGCTTCGGCGCGTGAATTGCGCTTACGCACATGAAAGGAATGGATATGGAGATTCACGGATTACAGAAAATGACGCTTTTGGACTTCCCGGGACGCGTGGCGTGCACGGTGTTTTTGGGCGGGTGCGATCTAAAGTGCCCGTTCTGCCACAACGCAGAGCTGATCGACGGCACCGCAAAGCCGGTCATGGACGATGCGGAGCTGCTGCGGTTTCTCGAAAAGCGCAGGGGGCTTCTGGACGGCGTTGCCTTCACCGGCGGCGAACCGACGCTTCGGAAAGACCTCCCGGAGCTTATCCGGAAGATCCGCGCGCTGGGCTATCCCGTGAAGCTCGATACCAACGGCATGCACCCGGATCGGCTCAAAGCGATGCTTGACGAGGGGCTTCTGGATTACGTTGCGATGGACGTCAAGGGCGGACCGCATCATTATGCGCATATATGCGGTTTGGAAAAAATCGATCTTGCACCGATCAACGAGAGCATTTTTCTGCTGATGAACAGCAAAATCGACTACGAATTCCGCACGACCGTCGTCGACGAACTGCACGATTTGTCAGACTTTACGGCGATTTCCGCGTGGATCGCGGGTGCGAAGGCGTATTACCTGCAAGCGTTTACGGACCGCGATACCGTGGTGTATGAGAACTTCCATGCACCCACAAGGGAATGTATGGAGCTGTATGCCGCAGCTGTCCGTAAAACTGTACCGAACACCGCGCTGAGGGGCTTGTAATCTGCCTTTTTGCGGTGTGCGCTCTCCGTATACGCAGTTTTGCATATGCAACGCATAAATACAAGATATTGTATGATTTGTTAACAATCACCACTACATATTGACACAACGCCCCCGTTTGTGGTAAAGTTGCCTTGCTCGGAATTGCGGGTTCTGCCTGCGGCTCCACATTTTCAACACTTTACCTCAGAGGGGGATTTTATTATGTACGAGGTCATTAAGAGAGACGGAAAGCTCGCCGAATTCTCGATCGGCAAGATCACGGCGGCGATCACGAAGGCGTTCGAAGCGACGGGGAAACAGTATCACCCGAGCGTGATCGAGCTTCTTGCCCTGCACGTGACGAGCGATTTTGAAAGCAAGATCAAGGACGACAAGATCATGGTCGAGGAGATCCAGGACAGCGTCGAAAAGGTGCTGTCGGAATCCGGCTATGCGGACGTCGCAAAGGCGTACATCCTGTACCGCAAGCAGCGTGAGAAGATCCGCAACATCAACTCCACGATGCTGAACTACAAGGACCTTGTCGACAACTATCTGAAGATCAACGACTGGCGCGTCAAGGAGAACTCGACGGTCACGTATTCGGTCGGCGGTCTGATCCTTTCTAACTCCGGCGCGATCACGGCAAACTACTGGCTGACCGAGATCTACGACAACGAGATCGCGGATGCGCACCGCAGCGGCGCGATCCATCTGCACGACCTTAGTATGCTCACCGGCTACTGCGCGGGCTGGAGCCTGAAGCAGCTCATTCAGGAAGGCTTGGGCGGCGTTCCCGGCAAGATCACGTCCTCTCCCGCAAGCCATCTTTCGACGCTGTGCAACCAGATGGTCAACTTCCTCGGCATCATGCAGAACGAGTGGGCGGGCGCGCAGGCGTTCTCATCGTTCGACACGTACCTTGCGCCGTTCGTCAAGGTCGACAACCTTTCCCAGAAGGAAGTCAAGCAGTGCGTCCAGTCGTTCATCTACGGCGTCAACACGCCGTCCCGCTGGGGCACGCAGGCGCCGTTTTCGAACATCACCCTCGACTGGACGGTTCCGAAGGACCTCGAGAACCTTCCCGCGATCGTCGGCGGCAAGGAGATGGATTTCACCTACGGCGACTGCAAGAAGGAAATGGACATGGTCAACAAGGCGTTCATCGAGGTCATGATCGAGGGCGACGCCAACGGCAGAGGCTTCCAGTACCCGATCCCGACGTACTCCATCACGCGCGACTTCGACTGGTCCGAGACCGAAAACAACAAGCTGCTCTTTGAGATGACCGCAAAGTACGGCACGCCGTATTTCTCGAACTACATCAATTCGGACATGGAGCCGAGCGACGTGCGTTCGATGTGCTGCCGTCTGCGCCTCGACCTTCGTGAGCTTCGCAAAAAGTCCGGCGGCTTCTTCGGCTCCGGCGAATCGACGGGTTCCGTCGGCGTGGTCACGATCAACATGCCGCGCATCGCGTACCTTGCAAAGGACGAGAAGGAATTCTTCGCCGAGCTGGACCGCATGATGGACATTGCG
>JAZNHI010000111.1:0-10008 GCA_045576895.1 Clostridia bacterium
CCGAAAGCCACCCTTCGAACACCTCGCGGATCGGATCCTTTGCGATCATCACGCGCAGGTTTGGCCACAGATCCGCTTTCACGAACGCGAAATCCAGAAACACCGTCTGCTCCCCGGTTCGCGCAAGGTCCTCGCCGATTACGAGCAGCGACGCGCGCGAAAAGCTCAGCCTGCTCGGGTACGCGGCGTTCAGCGTTTCATACGCCTCGGAGAACGACCGCGCCTCCGCACAGATCACCGTATTCTCCACCTTCGTCTCCTCCGAGCCGCCCGGCGCGGAGACGAGCAGCGTCACAAGGAACGGCATCGTTGTGCCGCGCTCCACGCCGATATTCAGCACGTATGCGTACTCGTCGATATTCTTGGACTGCATGCACCCGCAAAGCGGCAGCGCGCAGAGAAGCAGCAGCGTCAGACGGCGCATTTCGGTTTCCTCCTTCGTCTTTTCAGCAGGATCAGCGGGATCGGGACGCCGATGAGCAGCGACGCGTTGCGGTAAAGCAGCTTGAGCACAGCAAGCGTCGTTTCGGTGTCGTAATGCAGCACAAGGATCAGCGACATGGCAAGCGCGGAAAGGCACAGCGCAACGGGACGCGCGTCCCGCACGCCGAACGTCTTCGCAAACAGCACGCACGCCGCGTAGATATAGAATCCGGACGAAAGGATCGCGCCCATCAGCCACAGGAACAGCACCGCGCGGTCGAGGCGCAGCGTCGGGTTTTCGGCGCGCACCTCAACGAGCATCCGATAGAACGGCGCGGGCATTTCCCTCAGCTGCGTATAGGGAAACGTCATGGAAAGCGCAAACAGCGCGGCGGCGGAAAGCAGTCCGCCCGCGATCGCGCCGATGCGTCCCGCGCTTCGCATTGCCATCCGGTCCTGCGTGCCCTCTCCGATGCACAGAAGCGCCAGCAGCGGCGACGCCGCGCGAAGCTGTGCGCTGCCCGTCTCTTTAAGAAGCATCGTCGGTTCCCCGACCGGGATCGGAAAGATCCGGTCCAAACGGTATTCCCCGATCCCCGAAAGCAGCGCCGCAAGGATCGAAACGAGCAGGACCGGCAGCAGGATCCGCGCCGTCCGGACGATCGTTTCCGCACCGAGCACGGATAAAAGAAACAGGCACGAAAGCAGATACAGGCATGCGGTGACCTGCTTGGATCCGGCGAAAACGAACTGCGTGATCGGGATCAGAAAGCCTTCCAGCGGCTGCATCGCGGCAAGCAGCAGCGCAAAGATCAGAGGTGCTGCAAGCGCTTTCTTGAGCTTTGAATCGCCGATCAGCGCGGAAAGGTCGTTTCCCCCGCGCACGCGAAGCGCCCACACCGTCGCTTCGAACAGCAGCAGCGCCTGCAGGCACGCGACGATCTCCACGATCCACGAGGCGTTTCCGTTCTCAAACAGCGCACGGCTGTCAAAGGCGAAGCAGCCGCCGAAAAACGTCGCAAGCAGGACGGCGGACGCCGCCTCCTGTCTGCCGAACGCGCCTATACGAAGATTCATGCGCGCCTCCTTTGCGGATTCGACCGGTCCGAGGGACCGCCCCGGTTCTCAATGCGCGTGCGGAAAAACAGATGCTCGCGGTGTTTTGTGACCGGCGCAAACGGCGCAAAAAACGGCACGCCGAACGACTTCACGGAGCACATGATCGCCGTTGCGCAGAGCCCCGTGACCGTGATACCCAAAAGTCCCGCAAGCGTCGCCGCGACGCACAGAAGGATCCGGTAGTACGCCGTCGCGACCTGCGCGCTGTAATCCGGGATCACGAAGTTTCCGAGCCCCGTCAGCGCAACGATGATCAGCACGACGGTCGAAACGATGTTCGCGGAGACCGCCGCCTGCCCCAAAAGCAGCCCGCCGATGATCCCGATCGCGTGACCGATCGAGCCGGGCACGCGCAGTCCCGCTTCGCGGACGAGCTGAAACACCAGCAGCAGAAAGATCATCTCCATCCACAGCGGCAGAAATACCATCGCGCGGGACGCGATCACGGTTTCGAGGATCTCGCTCGAAAGCTGTCCCGGATGATGCAGCGCAAGCGCAAGAAAGTACGCGGGCAGATAGGTCGAAAGGATCGCGCCGAGCATGCGGATCGTCTGTACGATCGTGCCCACCGGCTGCCGCATATCGAGATCCTCGCCGCTTTTGAGCAGCGTGCCGACCGTGATCGGCAGCACGCCCGCGATCGGACAGCCCTCCACGAGCAGCGCGATCCGTCCGTCCAGCACGGCGGACGCCGCGCGGTCCGGGCGCTCGGTCTTCAGCATCTGCGGCAGCGGAAGATAGGTATAGTCCTCGATGAGCTGTTCCACCCTGCCGACGGTCAGCCGCATATCGGTCGAGATCGCATCGAGCCGCCGCTTTACCTCGTCGAGCAGCGACGGGTTCACCGTGCCGTCCAGGTACGCAAGCACGAGCTTCGTTCCGTTCGTGCCGCCCGCGTCGCGGAATTCGCAGACAAAGTCGGGGCGTTTCAGGATGCGGCGCAGCAGCGTCACGTTCGTGCGGATGTTCTCCGTGAACGCCTCCTTCGGACCGAGGATCGTCATCTCGTTCTCAGGCTTTTCGACCGGTCTCGAGACGAAGCCGCGCGTGTCGCATAGGATCGCCTCCCCCGCGCCGTCGAACAGGATCGCCGTGCGCCCCTCAAGGATCGCGGAGGCGACCGTTTGCCTTTCTTCTGTCAGTTCCGTTTCGTGCATGGCAAGCGCATGCGTGCGAAAATACGCGGGAATTCTCCCCGCCGGCACGCCCTCGATCTCGATCCGGAACGCAGGGCGAAGAATGAAATCCGCGATCTGCTTGTCGTCCGCCATGCCGTTCATACTGACGGCAAGCGCATCGATCCTGCCGCCCACACGCAGCGGACGCAGGATCAGGTCGGTGTTCACCGCGGTGCGGAACAGCGTTTCGAGCCATGCGCGGTTCGTCCGGAGGTCCTTCGAGATCCGTCCCTCCTCCCTGCGGACATGTGCCTTCCGCGCCTTTCGGTGCACAAAAAAGGACGGGGTCCCTTCGGACTCCGTCTCCAGAAGTTCAAATCGCCGATACGGCTTATCGAATTGCATCAGGTTCCGGATCGCTTGTTTCATGCGCATAGCTTGCGCAGAAACGATGTTCCGTATACCTCACCGCACGCGCCGGTACGCGTTTGCGTCGAACGCATCACCGAAACGATCGAGCGCGTTTTCCGCGATCAATCTGTCCTTTTCCCGTCTGGTCAGCTTCTTGATCCGCGCTTCGAGCTTCAGCGCCGCGGAACGCGAATCCGTCTTCCACGCCGCCGCGACCGTTTCGGGGCGGAACGCGCGCGTAAACCGTGCGCTTTTTTCCGTTCCCCCGTGCTCCGAAAACCGGCGTTCAAGATCGGTCGTGATCCCGGTATAGAGCCGATCGCCCCTGCAGCGCAGGATATACACGGTGTACGGCGTCTGCGATCGTGTTCCGACCTTCCCTTGCGCTGCTGCCGATCCGGTCCTTTCCCGCTCCGTCATGGTCTTCCCCCGCTCACACGCTTTGCGGACCGCCGTCCGTTTCCGGCTGCGGGACCTCTCCGATCTTGCGGTACAGCTCCGGCAGGTCGTAGTGCACATGATAGCGCAGCGGATGCAGAAGCCGGAAGAACGAGCGTTTATACTCCGTGCCGACATTGACGCGGCGGATCATCGTGAACCCGCGAAACGGCGGCATGTAGGAGATCAGATCGTTGACGTCCGCAAAGTTTTCGCAGTCCGTGCAGAGCGTCGCAAGATAGCGGTGCATCCGTTTCCTGTTCAGCGGCGTGCACTTGAACGGGCGAACGCTGCCGAACGTGTAGAGATACGGCTTCACGCCGAAGTTGTAGTTCAGATCCTGACAGCACAGACACGCGATGCCGGAGCCCAGGGACCAGCCGAGGATCTCCGTCGCCGCGTCCGGATGCGCTTCGTGCAGCTCCCGCCATTTTTCGCGCACCTCGTTTTTGATCGCAAGATACATATTGCCCCAGCCGTGATGGACGCGCAGCTGCAGCGGTTCGCCCTCGAACTCGATCGCGCGGTAATACCGGCTTGCGAATTCAAAGACGTTCGCGACCCAGTCGATCGCGCCGAGCGTGCGCTGAAAATGCATCTGGATCACGTCGCGGTCCGGCTCGTAATGGATCTCGTAATTGACCTCGTGCGCAAGCCCGAACAGCTTGAAGAACTTCGTGGTGTTGTATTTGACCGCAGTGTATTTCACCGAATAGGTTGCCCTGCCGGTGTGCGTGTAATCCTCGCTCGTATTGATGAAGTATTCCTCAAAAGGAAGCCGTTGATATGCCATGCCCCTGCCCCGTCTTTCGGTATCGGACGTATTATATCACGCGCGCAGCCGCGCTTCAACGCAAAATCGGCGAAAACCGTGCCTTGTATTCCGCGCAAACGGCAGAATATCGCGTTCAAGAAAGGTCGATCCGGTAGCGTTCCAGATACCGATCGCGCTCCGCCTGATACACCGTCGATTCATAGACCCCGCCGTTTTTCAGGATCGTGCGCCTGCTGCCCTCGTTGCCCCGGATGCACGAGATCAGAACGCTCTGTATGCCGAGTCTTCTGCATTCCGGCAGAGCCAGCCCGAGCATCTGCGTCGCGTAGCCCCTGCGCCGTTCGCTCGGCGCAACGGAATAGCCGATATGCCCGCTGTATCGGCGCAGCTCGTCGTTCAGGAAATGCCGGATCTGGATCACGCCGACGATCTTGCGATCCTCCTCCCGGACAAACATATATTGCGTCGTCGGCACATAGCCTTCCGGCACGGTCTCCTGCCGTCTGAACGCCTCGACGCGCTCGAGCCATTCCGCGGTATTGTCAAAGCGGATCAGCGATCCGCCGCCGTCCATCGACATCCCCGGATGCAGAAACTCGCTCCGGAACGCCTGTATCTCGCGGTCGTATTCCATCGTCGGTTCGATCAGCTTCATTTGCTCCCCTTCTTCCCCGTCATGCAAAAGCTCGTCTCCGTGAGCGCCATGACCGCGTCGTCGGTCAGCGTATCGTCGAGCAAGACCGTGATCCAGCTTTTGTGGTTCATGTGAAACGCCGGATAGACGCCGTCGCGCAGCGGACTCGGCGCGTTCGGGTCGATCTTCAGGTTCATCACGTCGACCGCGGTTTGATCGCCGTCCTTTGTCAGCTGTTCCCGCCGGATGCGCATGATCAGCGCAAACCACTTGCCGTTCTCTGCGTGGCGAAACACGCCGGAATGCTCGTGCGGGCTCTGTCCCCACGGAAAATCCGGTTTTACGCCGTACCGCGCAAGAATCGCATCCGCGATCCGGTTCGCCTGCTCCGACGCAAACGGCATTTCGCGACAGCAGTGCGCCGCGATCCCCGAGAGGATCTCCTCATACGCCGACCGCACCGCGTTTACATACGCGCCGTTGAAGCGTTCCGCACGGAGCGGCGCATAAGGTTCGCCGTTCATGCTGTCAATGACAAGCCCGCGCACCGCGCCGTTCTCCGTTACCGTCACGCGCGCGGAAAAATCGCCGTCCATGAACGTCGTTTCATACAGATATCCCGCATCCGTTTTCCGGAAACCGAATTCCCGCATCGCCTCCGGCAGAAAGCGCTGTCTTAAAAACACGTTTTCTTCGATCGTCATACCGTCTCCCGCCGCTGTGCGCCGTCCCGAAACGGACGCCTGCGCAGCCGGTTCATCTTCCGTTCGGAAGGTCAGTCCGCATAAAGGATGTTGTCGAAGTATTCGTCCTGCGAAACGCCGTCGATCAGATATCTCCAACTCTCCTCGTCCTCGGTAAACGCAATGATCGCCGTGATCCCGTCCACCGTGCAGATCTCCGCAAGCTTCTCCTGCAGATTGATCCGTCTGAGATAAACATAGCTGTCCTTCGGTATCTTTGCTTCCTTGCCGTCGACCGTGCAGGGAACGTCGCGTTTGGCGATCTGCAGTTCATAGAATTCGACCAGCTCGTCGAACGACTCCGCGATCTCCTGCTCGGACGGATACCAGCAGTCGAGCCATACCGTGTCCGGCGTCAGCGCTTCTCCGCTGCAGGTGCATGAACAGGATCTTGTACCGAGAAACTCGGTCCGGAAATACACGACGACCCTGCCGTTTTCGTCGACGGAAACGCCTTCCGTCCGAACGCCCTTGACCGGCTCGCCGTTTACGAGATGTACTTCGGTGGTAACATAATCGTCCGATGCAAAGTCGATCTCAACGAGCAGGTTGACCCACGGCGTTTCGGGATCGAGATCGATCAGGATCACCTCCGTAAGCTGTGCGCTGAAATCGAACAGGACCTCCTTTTCGTCGATCAGGATAATCGTATCGTCGTTTTCGACGTCCATGCGATAGGAGATCGTTTCCTCCCTGCCGTCCGAATCGATGTCGAACCGGATCAGCTCGCCTTCCTTCTGCTCCCAATCGATTTTGCATTCGATCGGCAGTGCGGAATGCGCCTGTGTCTGCGGCGTCTCCGTCCGTTCCGCTTCCGGCGTTTCCGACGGATCTTCGCCGGTCGTCCCGATCTGCGGCGCCGATGTGACGTCGGGCGTAGCGTCCGACGGTTCCGGGATCTTCGCCGTTTCGATCGCAATCGGATCCGCGACGGGTTCCGTCGCAGAGCCGATCTCCGTCGGCTTCCGTTTCGCGCATGCAAGCGGCAGAAGCAGCAATGCGCACAGCAGAATCGCCGAAATTCTTCTCATAGGCGCCTCCGTATCTTACATTTTTTATCAGTATATCATACGCGGATTCAGATTGCAAATACCGGCTGCGTTCCGGTTTATCGTACAGGTCCTGCCGTAAACTGTACATGAAAGCAAACAGGAGGACAATGAACATGATGAATTGGATTCGATATCGCATTCTGATGCACCGCCTTCGCGGCGAGATCGCGCTCGTCGTGCGCGGGAAAAAGACGGTCCCGACCGCGGAAAAGAGAAAATCCCCATACGCCACGGCTTGCAAAGCGTGCGGAAGTATTGTATAATATACGCATGAAACCGTTGCTTCGCCTGCTCGCTCTTTTCCTTGCGCTGCTGTTTTTCGCAGCGTTCGGATGCGCGGCGCCGCACGGCTGCCGACACACGGACGAGATCGAGCCGCAGAGCACGGAAAAGGATGCGCTGTGGGAAAAGCTCAAAGCGACCCGACCGATCGGATCCGCCGCAGACGAACCCTCGCTCAAGGTCGTTGCAATCGACGTCGGACAGGGCGACTGCATTCTGCTTGTTTCGCCGGAAGGCAGGACCATGCTGATCGACGCCGGACCTGCCGATTCCTTTGACCGGATCTCCGACGTGCTGAATGCAAACGGGATCCGTTCGCTGGACATCGCAGTCGCGACGCATCCGCACGAGGATCATATCGGTTCGATGGCGGACGTGCTGAACGCTTATCCCGTCGGCACGTTTTACACGATCGCACAGGCGCAGCCGGTCGGCCGCTATGCCGAGGTGCAGAAGGCGCTCGATCGGAACGGCTGCACCGTTTGCTGCGCAGAGGCGGGCATGACGATCCCCTGGGCGGAAAGCTGCACGGTCACCGTTCTGAATCCGATCCCCGCCTATGCGGACGAACCGGCGGAGATGAACGATCTGTCGATCGTGTTGCATGTACGGTACGGAAACACCGCCGTGCTGCTGACCGGGGACGCCGAAGCGACGGCGCAAAGCCGCATGCTCGACACGTTCCCCCGCTCCATGCTGCGCGCCGATCTTCTGAAGCTCGGACATCACGGTTCCGCAAACGCGATCGACTATTGGTTCTTCCTTGCCGTCGATCCGGATTACGCGGTTGCCTCCTGCGGGAAGGACAACGAATACGAGCATCCGCACCTGGAAACGCTTTCGCTGCTGTACGACACCCGTACGGCGTTTTATCGCACCGATCTTGACGGTTCGATTACATTCCGACTCGACGGCACGAACGTGTCCGCCGATCCATCACGAAAGGAGACCCCATGAAAAACTGTCCTGTTTGCCAAAAAGTCCTGTCCGATCAGGCAAAATTCTGTTATTTCTGCGGCGCGTCGCTGCTGGACGCACCCGAGCCCGTCGCTGCGCCCGCGCCGGTACCCGTCGAAGCGCCTTTGACCGAGCCGATCGAAGCGCCCGAATCGCCTTCCGTTTTTGAAGCGGCGAAACCGGAACCCGCGCCCGCACCGGAACCCGCGCCTGCACCGGAACCCGAACCTGCGCCCGAACCCGTGCCGATGTTTAAATCCGAGCCCGAACCCGCGCCCGCGCCCGCTGCGCAGCCTGCGGAAGCGCCCGCGCCCGAGCCTGCGTCCGACAAGAAGGAGCCGGTCGTGCTTGCGACCGATTCGCGTTCGCTGATGACAACGGCGGGCTATATCTTCACGACGATCCTGTTCCACATTCCGCTCATCGGTCTGATCTTCATGATCGTCTGGGGCTGCGGCAAAACGAAGAATATTTCGCGCAAGCGCTTCTCCCTCGCCTGCCTGATCATGCGGCTTTTGTACTATATCTTCATCCTTGCCTGCACGGTTTTCCTGCTGATCTGCTTCTCCGGCAAGTTCCCGGCGCTGTGGAATGCCGTTCAGCCGATCCTGTTCCCGTAATCCGATCCGAAGCAATCCTCCCCCGCGGTTTCGCGGGGGAGTTTTTCGTATAAAAAAGAGACGGGCAAAAACCCGTCTCCCGATGTTTTGGATCTGATTATTTGATCTCGCAGACTGCGCCGACTGCCTTGAACGCTTCGACGATCTTCTCTGCGTCTTCCTTGGAGATGCCTTCCTTGACGGCCTTGGGCGCGTTGTCGACAACTTCCTTTGCTTCCTTGAGGCCGAGGCCGGTCTGCTCGCGGACGACCTTGATGACCTTGATCTTCTCCGGTCCGATCTCCTTCAGGATGACGTCGAACTCGGTCTTCTCTTCGACTTCTTCAGCTGCGGCGACGGGGCCTGCGACTGCGACTGCGGTTGCTGCTGCGGACACGCCGAACTCTTCTTCGAGAGCCTTGACGAGTTCGTGGAGTTCCAAAACGGACATTGCCTTAATATCGGCGATCAGTTGTTCCTTATTCATGATATTTCTCCTTTAAAAAATTGATTTTTGATTTTTGGTTTGTACGGCGACGCCGTTTCGGTTGTTATGCTTCCGCGTTTTCTGCGGCCGCGTTGGGATCCAGCTTCTTTGCGATCTGATCGAGCACGATTGCAAGACCGGAGATCGGCGACATCATGCTGCCCAGCATACGTGCGATGAGGACTTCGCGGCTCGGGAGCTCAGCGATCGCTTCGACTTCCGCGGGCGTGGTGACCTTACCCTCAACGATACCGCCCTTGAATTCGCACTTCTTCGCCTTCTTGATGAAGTTCTTGAGCACTCTTGCGGGGGCTACCGCATCCTCGTAACCGAATGCGAATGCGTTGGTTCCGTGGAGCATATCGTCTGCACCTTCGAGTCCGAGCTGATCAAAAGCACGGCGGACACAGTGGTTCTTCAGAACGACGTACTCAACGTTTTCCTTGCGCAATTCGGCACGCAGCGCGGTATCCTCGGCAACGGTCAGACCGCGATAGTCGAACAGGATAACGGACTTTGCCTTCTTGACTTTGTCCGCAACCTCCGCGACCTTTGCAGCCTTCATTTCGAGAATCTTTGCATTTGCCATGGTTGCACCTCCTTGTAACGTGAAAAGCCCTCCGTCGCAGAACGGAGGACTCGAAAACAAAAGGCGCTTTCTTGTCTACCTCGGCAGGATTTACACGCAATGCGACACCGGCTGTCTTTGGCGACGGAACTTAACCTTGGATATAATACACGTTCCCCGCCCCTTTGTCAACCCTTTTTTGCAGATTTTTTCGAGGTTTTTATGCGGCTTTGCCCCTATTCATGTCTAAAAGACCATTCATAACGAATCCGATTTTTTACAACCCTCCCGGCTCGCTTCGCGATCCACCCTCCCTTACACAGGGCGGGCAAGATTCGCTCCAACGGTCTGTAGGGGAGGTCGACCTCGACCTCCCGCACATAATCCGAAGATTCTCCGGCA
>JAZNHI010000112.1:0-3384 GCA_045576895.1 Clostridia bacterium
ATGTCGCACCTCGGCAGCCGCATTCTGTACCGCGTGCTGAACGACATGGACGGCGTGTACTGCGAACGCTGCTATGCGCCGTGGGCCGATATGGAACAGGCGCTGCGCGAGCTTCACGAGCCGCTGTTTACGCTCGCAACGAAATCAAAGCTTAAAGACTTCGATATCGTCGGATTTTCGCTCCTGTACGAGATGTGCTATACGAACGTGCTGTCGATGCTCGATCTATCCGACATTCCGTTTCTTGCCGACGAGCGCGACGAATCGTACCCGCTGATCGTAGCGGGCGGTCCGTGCACCGTGAACCCCGAGCCGATTGCGGAACTGATGGACGCGATCCTCATCGGCGACGGGGAAGAGCTCGAGCCGGAGCTCGTCGAGTGCGTGAGACAGGCAAGGCGGGACGGCGTTTCGAAGCGGGAGCTGCTGCTGCGCCTTTCCGCGATCGAGGGCGTTTATGTGCCTTCGCTGTATCGCCCGGTCTATGAAAACGGCAGATACGTCCGCACCGAACGGCTGTGCGAAGAAGCGCCGGAGCATCCTGTTCGCCGCGTCGTGCGCGATCTCGATCACGCAAAGTACATCGGGCGTCAGCTTGTGCCGCACATGCAGATCGTTCACGACCGCGTCGCCGTCGAGGTCATGCGCGGCTGTACGCGCGGTTGCCGCTTCTGTCAGGCGGGGTACATCTACCGTCCGGTCCGTGAGCGGACCAAAGAGACGCTGCTCGATCAGACGCGCGCGCTCGTTGCCTGCACGGGCTACGACGAAGTTTCGCTGCTGTCGCTTTCCACCGGCGACTATTCCGAGCTGCACGCGCTTCTGCCGCGGATCATCGACGACATGGCGGAGCAGAAGGTTTCGGTCTCGCTGCCGTCGCTGCGCATCGACTCGATCCTGAAGGACGATCTTGAAAAGATGCAGACGGTGCGAAAGGGCGGACTGACCTTTGCGCCGGAGGCGGGCACGCAGCGCATGCGCGACGTCATCAACAAGAACGTGACGGAGGAGGACCTTCTGCGCGCGGTGACCGACGCGTTCACGGCGGGCTGGTGCGGTGTGAAGCTCTATTTCATGATCGGGCTGCCGACCGAAACGGACGAGGATATCGTGGGCATTGCGGAGCTTGCGCGGAAGGTTTCGAACTGCTTCTATCGGCTTCCGAAGGACAAGCGCGGATCGGGCTTCCGCGTGACGGTGTCCGTGTCGACCTTCGTGCCGAAGCCGTGGACCGCGTTCCAGTGGTGCGCACAAAACCGGCAGGAGGAGATCGTCCGGAAGCAGCAGCTTCTGAAAACCGCGCTGAAGGGCGTGCGCGGGGCGGAGCTGCACTGCCATCCCTCGGTGCTGTCGGTGCTCGAAGCGGTGTTCTCCCGCGGGGACAGACGGCTAATTAACGTGCTCATCGACGCGTACAGGCGCGGATGCCGCTTCGATTCCTGGGCGGAGCATTTCAAACCGGACGCATGGGCGGCGGCGTTCGAACAAAACGGGCTCACGATGGACGAATACGCGCATCGCGAGCGTGACATGGAGGAACCTTTACCGTGGGAAACGATCGACGCGCTCGTCACGGTATCGTATCTCAGGCGCGAATGGCAGTGGGCGCAGGAAGCCCGCACCACAAAGGATTGCAGACAGGGCTGCAACGGATGTTTCGGAGCGCATTGTGAAGATTATTGCCGCGTTTGAAAAGACAAAGGAAATCTCCTATACCTCGCACCTCGACGTGCAGCGCACGCTGCAGCGCGCGTTCCGCCGCGCGAATCTGCCGCTTGCGTTTTCGAAGGGCTTCAATCCGCATCCGAAGCTTTCCTTCGCGACCGCGCTCGCAACCGGCTATACGAGCGCAGGCGAATGGCTTGAGGTCGAGCTCGAGAAGGAGATCACGCCCGAAGCGTTCATCGAACGGGTGAACGCCGTGCTGCCGAAGGGCATGCGGTTCGTGACCGCGTTTGTCGGCGACGAATCGATCGACACGCTGTCGAAGATGCTCGTCGCGGCAAAATACATCATTACCCTGTATACGGACGCGCCGGTCGGCACGGAAGCGCTGTGCACGGCGGTCGGAACGATCCTCGCAAGCGACGAGGTCATCGTGGAAAAGAAGACGAAAAGCGGCATCAAGCCCGCGAATATTCGTCCTGAAATTTTGGAGGCGGAAGCAGTTTCCGCATCGGATCGGACCGCTGTCGTTGCGGTCGTGGGCACGCTCAATGCGGCGGGCGGACTGCGCGCGGAAACGTTCGCGCGGGCATTGTTCGAACGGCTGAACTTGAACGGACGCTTTACGGCGCATCGCACGGCGCTCCTGTTTACGGGATCCGATCGGCTGCCGCGCCTCGGTTAAAGAAAGGTTTTTGAAATGAATAAAGAAATTTTAGTCGACGCCAACGCGTTCAATACGCGTGTGGCGGTCGTCGAGGACGGCACGCCTGTCGAGCTCTACGTGGAGCAGGAGGGCAGTGAACGCCTCGTCGGCAATATCTATCTCGGAAAGGTGCAGAACGTCCTTCCCGGCATGCAGGCGGCGTTTGTGGACATTGGGCTCGAAAAGAACGCGTTCCTGTACGCGGGCGACGTGTTCACACCCGGCGACGCCTACGACGAATTGGAAAAGATCCCGGAAACGCGCAAGATCGGCGACATGCTGAAGCCCGGTCAGAGCGTGGTCGTGCAGGTCGCGAAGGATCCGATCGGCACGAAGGGCGCAAGGGTCACGACGCATCTGACGCTTGCGGGACGCTCGCTTGTGCTGATGCCGACCGTGGAGTACATCGGGGTAAGCCGCCGCATCGAAAAGGAAGAGGAGCGGCAGCGCCTGAGAAAGCTCATCAAGGAGCTGAAGCCCGAGGGCATGGGCGTGATCGTGCGTACCGCGTCGGAGGGACGCACCAAGGACGCGTTCAAGGAAGAACTGGAAAGCCTGAAGCTGCTGTACGGCGACATCCAGAAAAAGGCAAAGTCGCTGAAAGCGCCGAAGCTTTTGCACGAGGAACAGAGCCTTCTGTTCCGTACCGTGCGCGATCTTCTGATGCGCGACGTGGACCGGCTGTTCGTCAACGACCGCGACGCGTACAACGAGCTCTGCAGCATCGCGTCCGTCATGGCGCCGAAGCTCAAGGCGCGCATCCTCTTTAAGGACAGCGAGGCGCTGTTCGAACGCTGCGAGGCGGAGAGCAAGATCGACAAGGCGCTTGCCCGCAAGGTCTGGCTCAAGAGCGGCGGGTATCTGATCATCGACCGCGCGGAAGCGCTGACCGTCATCGACGTCAACACCGGCAAGTACGTCGGCAAGGACAACCTCGAAAAGACGATCACCGCGACAAACTGCGAGGCGGCGACGGAGATCGCCCTGCAGCTTCGTCTTCGCGACATCGGCGG
>JAZNHI010000113.1:0-5479 GCA_045576895.1 Clostridia bacterium
CGGTGTGGACAAATCGCAGAATACAAGCTGCGCTGAACGCTGCTCCGAAGATTCGAGCCAAATCCGATAGATGTTATCCAGACAGGCATTGACCTTACTGGTATCCTCATCCGGCAGCATAGGATTATTGAGCCGCTGATCCAATGCGAGCTTGCGCCCGTCGTTGGTGATCTTCAGCATATTGTCCTCATACGGCTTGACAATACCCTTTCGCACGTTCTCCGCGCGCTCGGCAAAGCTCGCCACCATCTCGCGCTGAAAGTCGCTCGGCTTGATCACCTCGTTGTGGTACTCCGCTTCCGGTACGGGAAGCTGCAGCATGTCCGCCGTCTGCACATCCGCAATATCCTTGAACATAGACACAAGCTCCGGAAGATTGAAGAACCGCGCAAATCGCGTCTTTGCCCTATAGCCCGTACCCTCAGGGGCAAGCTCGATTGCAGTTACCGTCTCGCCGAAGGTGGAAGCCCACGCATCGAAATGCTGCAGGTGCGCGTCCTTCAAACGGTTGTACTGGAGATAGCGCTGCATGGTGTACATCTCGGTCATGCTGTTGCTGATCGGTGTACCCGTAGCGAACACCACACCGTGGCTGTCTGTGATCTCGTCAAGATACCGGCACTTCATGTACAGATCGGAGGACTTTTGCGCCTCGGTCTGTGAAATGCCTGCGACGTTTCGCATCTTGGTGTACAGATACAGGTTCTTGTAGTAGTGCGCTTCGTCGATAAACAACCGATCGACGCCGAGTTCCTCGAAGGTTACAACATCGTCCTTGCGTTCCCGATCATTCAGCCGCTGCAGCTTTGTTTCCAACCCGCGCTTGGTTTTCTCCAACTGCTTGATCGACAGATAGTTTCCGTTCTCGGCTTCGAGCGCTTCGATCCCAAACGTGATCTCCTCAATCTGTTCCTCGATCGTCCGCTTCTGCCGTTCCAGTGACAGCGGGATCTTCTCAAACTGCGAATGCCCGATAATGACTGCATCGTAATCGCCGGTCGCAATCCGGCTGCAGAAGCGTCTGCGGTTCTGCTTTTCAAAGTCCTTCTTGGTCGCAACAAGGATGTTCGCGGAGGGGTAGAGCTGCAGAAACTCACTTGCCCACTGTTCTGTTAGGTGGTTCGGAACGACGAACAGGGATTTGTGACAAAGCCCCAGCCGTTTCAACTCCATCGCCGCCGCGGTCATCTCGAAGGTCTTGCCTGCGCCGACGACGTGGGCAAGCAAGGTATTCCCGCCGTACAGGACACGCGCGATCGCGTTTGCCTGGTGCGGTCGCAGCGTGATCTCCGGGTTCATGCCCGGAAACACAAGATGATTGCCGTCGTATTCCCGTGGGCGGGTACTGTTGAATCGTTCGTTATACATGGTGACAAGCCGATCACGGCGTTGCGGATCTTTCCAGAGCCAGTCGCGGAACGCCTCCTGCAGCAGCGTTTGCTTCTGCTGTGCAAGGATCGTCTGCTTCATGTTGAGCACACGCTTTTCGCGTCCGTCGTCGTCGGTGACGGTGTCGTAGATTCGGACGTCTTTGAGATTCAGACTGTCCTCAAGGATATCGTAAGCGTTGATTCGATTCGTGCCGTAGGTGACATTTGCGGTGACATTGCCGTAATCGAGGTTTTTGCCTTCGATTCGCCATTCGCCGGTGATATCGAAGTAATGTACCTGTACATATCGCTGTGCTCTCCATCCGGGCTGCAGCGTGTCAAAGATGAACGCTTTGACATCCTCCTCCGGAATCCATGTCGCGCCGAGACGCACATTGATCTCGGAAGCATCCAGATCCTTCGGCTGTACTTTCTCCAATGCAGAGATCGAGACGGAGAGCGCTTCGGCTTCTTCCGCCTTGCCGGAGTTTTGCAGCTTTTCCTGTACCGTGCGGAACGTGTTCAGCTTGCTGCGTACATTGCCGGATAAAAAAGCATCCGCTGTCACCAGCGGAAACGCTTTGAGATCGAAAGTATCCGGATTGTAGAAGCCCTCGTAGTAGGTGCCTATGTCCCGGAAGACCAGTCCCGTGAGTTCGGCTTCGAGCGCATCTTCACTCTTTCCGGTCAACCCTGCCATATACGGAAGATCGACCTTCGCTTTTTCGGAAAGCGAAACGGTCAACGCTTCGGCGGCGGTGTCCACATGCGTGATTTCAGTGTACTGACGAACGGTGCGCTTATAGAACATATCCGCTTTTCGTTCCAGTTTCCCGTTCTCGTCGAGCACCTCCAGCGAGCAGAGCAGCGGGTATGACGAATCATCCGAGAACGCCATGCTATTGCCACGGCTGTTGAGCAAACCGTACTTTACGGTATAGGCATCGTAGAGGGTGTTCAGTTCCCGCTGCGTTTCCGCAATCGCGGCGTCCGAGTAGTCGTTCAACTGATGGTCGATCAGCTTGTGGGCGCAGTCGCGGATGGCGATCATGCCCTTGATCCGGTTCTGTGCAGTCAGCGAAACCTCAATCTTGGACATGATCGAGTTCTCACGGAAATAGATCTCTCCATCCACGAGCGTAAACGAGAAGTTCCGTACATCGGGATCGGCGGGCAGCGTCGCCTTTGCCGTTCCCTCCAGTTCATCCTCCTGCTCCAATGCGACGATCTCGCCGTGGATATTGGCAATCGCATCCCGGAGCTGTTCGGAAAGGTCAGCGCCTTCAACCGGCTTCACGGTCTGTCCCATGCCGAAGCGCGTGCTTTCCTCGGTCAGTTCGCCGAGAATCATGTCCGGGTTCTTCAGGAAATACTCGTTGATCGGATAGCCGAGTTCAGACTTGCCGATGCGCAGCCAGTCTTCGTCAATCTCTATCGGGTGATCGCGTTTTTGCAAGAAAATGATGTCTGCAACGACGTCCGTACCGGCATTCGCTCGAAACGCATTGTTCGGAAGCCGAATCGCGCCTAAAAGCTCCGCGCGCTGTGCAAGATACTTGCGTACAGCCGGATTCGCTTTATCCATCGTACCGCTGGAGGTAATGAACGCGACAACGCCGCCGGGACGAACCTTGTCCAACGCTTTCGCAAAGAAATAGTCATGGATCAGAAAATGGTTCTTGTCGTAGCGTTTGTCCGCAAGCGAATAGTCCCCGAACGGCACGTTGCCAATCGCAACGTCAAAGAAGCTGTCGGGATAGACGGATTCTTCAAAGCCCTCAATGCGGATGTTCGCGTTCTGATAGAGCTGCTTAGCGATCCTTCCTGTCAGATCGTCCAGTTCCACACCGTAGAGTTTACTACTTTTCATGCTCTCCGGCAGCATTCCGAAGAAGTTCCCGATTCCGCAGGACGGCTCCAGAATATTGCCTGTCTGAAAGCCCATGTTGCCGATTGCTTCATACATGGCACGGATGACGATCGGGGAGGTGTAGTGCGCGTTCAGCGTGGAAGCCCGTGCGGATTCGTATTCCCGATCCGTCAGCAGGTCTTTGAGTTCAGCATACTCGCTTTGCCACTGCTCTTTGGAATCGTCGAACGCATCCGGCAGACCGCCCCAACCGACGTATTGCGACAGGATGGCTTGTTCTTCCGGCGTCGCAAGCCGATTCTCGGCTTCGATCGCTTTGAGTGTTCGGATCGCTGCGACATTTCTCTGAAACTTTGTCTTCGCACCGCCTTCGCCTAAATGATCGTCCGTAATCCGGAAGTCGGTTCGCTTGTTCATGGTAGGTGTGGCGGGGATCGGTTCCGGCTCTTGGAACTCGCGCTCCCATGACGGGCGCAGGTCGATCACAATGCTGTGCAGCTTGACCGGTTCTTCCTGTGGCGCGGCTACTTCAGATTGTTCCACCGCGGCAGGTGGTAACTCCGTCGCCTGGGGTTCCTCTTGCGCCGGTTCTTGGAACTGCTGTTCCGGAGGAACGAACATCGCATTCCGCTGATCTTCTTTCAACAGCCATTCAAAGTTCGCTTTGCTCTCGGTACGGAAGATCGGATATCGGATCGTCGGATCGATCAGTTCGACGTGCATGGATGTCACGTTCGTGATCCGAAACTCCGTGCCGTCCAGATAGACGGTGTCGTCCACGGCATACGGGCGATAGAGGACGGAAGAAGATCCTTCCAAATCATCCGGCAGCAGTTCATCTTCCGGAATTATGTCTTCCGCAGGGGAAGGGATGGGCTCCCGCTTCTCCCCGAACAGAGAGAACTCGCCCTTGCGATATGCAGTCAGATTCTCTACGGCATGGTGTCGATCCTCATACCCGCGATCGGTAGAGAGCGTATTTGCTTCCAAAGACGTGAGCGTTTCAAGGATCGCTTGTACACGGGTTGGATCCGTCAACTGATTCTGAACCGTCTCGACGCTTTCCCAGTAATCCGAAATCGCATTTTGACGGAATGGGCGCTCATATTCCTGCGGGGCATCCGTAAAGGCATTGACAATGGATCGTGCAATCTGCTTCTGCTCATATGCAGACATCCGTAACCGATCCGCATCTGAAAGATATCGGTTCTGTTCGATCAGCGTTTCTATCCGTTTTCGTACCTTTGTCCAGTTCCATTCAATCTTGGCATACGGCGCGGATATGCTGCCGTGGCTGAACACCATGCCGCCGCTGTCATATGAGAGATTATCGTTTCCGCCATGCGAACCGGAAGTCCCATGCATTTCTTTGAGAAAGGATTCACGTTCCTTGCTGTTCGGGTGCGCGAGAAAGAACGAATAGACGGAAAGACGCTGCTCGCTGCCGCCGTCCGATTCATAGCCGCGCAGAACGCGGTCGATCTCGTCCATGGAAATAAACCGTGACAACTGCGGGTTATATTCCTCTGCCACGGCGAAATGCAACGGCTCGCGCCGCAAGTCTTCTAACTGCCGGAGCAGACGCATGGGGCGGTAGAAGCGAAACCGCAATAAACCGGGATTCTCCGCATGTGCTTCGGCAAAGAAACGCCATTCGTCGATCAACGTATGCAGTGATTCCGGGTGCTCCATCTTTGTCATGAGCTGATCGCGCTGATCGTCAAATGCACCGGACAGCGCTTCGAAAGTCGGTAAGAAACCTTGTGCTTTGCCTTCTTCGCTGAGGTCGCGCGCAGCGTACAGTAAACGTTCGGCAAGCGTTGAACGTTCATACACATTAACGCGCAGGAGTTCTTCTTGCGGCATATACCGTCCGAGATCCAACAGTTCTCGGATGCGTTTTGCTGCTTCTTCCCATGTAATCGTCATGGTCATGCCGCCTTGCACGGTATCTCCGGCAGAGATGCGAAAACCCTTTGCATCGTACCAAACGGCGTATTGCCGGTCATTCAGATAGAACCCTGCGCCGTTGGTGCCGTAGTGTTCTTTGAGGAACGCGGCATTTTCCTCCGGCGTGTGATCCTTCTGAAAGTACACGCAGATGATCAGTCGGCTGTTCCGGTCGTTTGCACCGAGCGTCAATGCTTCGTCGATCACCTGTTGCGGGTAGCGCAAAGAAAGCACGCCCGTACTTGACGTTTGCGGTTCAACCTCCTGCAAATCAAAAAGGGACATCTGC
>JAZNHI010000114.1:0-3483 GCA_045576895.1 Clostridia bacterium
GATCCGCCCGGTCGCGGTATCCGGCTTTGTAACGGGTTTGCCGACCCGCCCGGTCGCGGCGTTCGGCCTTGCGGTCGGCATCACGCGCGTGCCATCGGATTCTGCGTACAAGGGCTGCGGTCTGTCGATCCGTCCGGTCGCGGTATTCGGCTTAGTAACGGGTCTGTCGATCCGCCCGGTCGCGGCGTTCGGCTTTGCGGTCGGCATCACGCGCGTACCGTCGGATTCCGTATGCACGGGCACAGGCTGCGGTCTGTCGATCCGCCCGGTCGCGGTATTCGGCTTTGTAACGGGTCTGTCGATCCGTCCTGTTGCGGTATTCGGCTTTGTAACGGGTCTGTCGATCCGTCCGGTCGCGGCGTTCGGCTTTGCGGTCGGCATCACGCGCGTACCGTCGGATTCGGGGTGCACGGGCGCAGGCTGCGGCTTTGGTGCGTTCGCTGCCGCAATGCCCTCCCGGCGCATGTTTTCACGCATGCCGCGTTCATATGCTTCGCGGCGCGCCTTCGCTTCTTCCTCGGTCAGTTCACCGTAGTTGCGGAGCTTGATCGGCGCGGTATAGCCGAACCGCTCGGTGGGCGAATCGGAGAACAGCTGCTTTTCCGTGCGGCGCTTCGTCGAGCGCATGGCGCGTTCAAGATCCTCCTCGAACTCGGCAGGCAGCTTTTTGCGGATGCTCAGTTCCACGGCGAACAGCGCGATGCACACGACCGCGCACACCGCCGCGACGATCAGTCCGATGATCAGAACGGTGCGCAGAACGGCGGTAAACTTGGCGTCAAGGTCCTGCGTATACGGGTTGGTCGGCTGTACATAGATGCGGTCCGGTTTCTTGTCCGCCTGTTCCCGGAGTCCGGACAGGTCGAGCCGGATCGTCTCGGACGACACCGTCTGCCCCGCCGGATCGATTGCATCGATGCGGAAACGCAGCTCGTCGATCCCGTCGAGCTGATAGGTCTGCGTATAATACCGGTCGCCGTTCCGCAGCTCCTCATATTCCACAACCCTGCCGAACAGCGTCAGCTCGGTCAGCACGGCGTTGCGGATCTTCATCTCGCCGCTGTACCGGATATGGAACTGGATCGCGGCGCACAGCTTTTTATTCTCGTCATAATACGGGGTCTGCAGCGTTGCCGCCAAAGAAAGGCGTACGTCGTCGGATGCGACATACGGAAGAATCTCGTATGCGTTCGTATCGTCGACGCGCAGCGCCGCATCGAAGCAGTCGACCGCCGTTACATGGAATCGCACGGAACGGATGCGGTCAGACGAGACCGCAGGTTTGACAGAATAATGGATCGTCTTGACCTGGTCTGCGGCAAGGTCGAACGGTGCATCGATCGGCGTGTTGATCTCGTCGAACAGCTGAATATCGGTCAGCGTCTTGTTGCCTGCGTTCTTTATTGTTACGGCAAAGTCCGTCCCGTCCGCCGTTGCGGGATATGGCTGCACGGAGATTTTGAGATCGACGACAACGGATTCCACCGTCAGCGTGTTCTCCGCCAACGTGACCATCTCCCGGCGTCGGGCAATGTATTCCAGGCGGGGGCGGAACGTCATGTCCTGCGTGCCCATCGTGTACTCGACGGACACCGTGACCGATTCGCCCGCCACAAGCTCGTTCGACTCGAGCGCGATCGTCTGCATGTTCTGCTCCGGATCGTACAGTTTCAAGCCCGACATATCGAAATCGGTATCGTTTTTGATCGTATAGTCGACGGTGAACGTATCGTTTGCGCGGACGCGCTCGTCCTCGCACAGTGCGAATACCGAAAGCTCCGGCACAACGAACCGTTCGATGAGAAGCGATGCGATCGCCTCCCGCTTGTGCGTGATGAACGTTGCATCGCCGGTCTCCTCGTCGACGGACGTTTCCGTCTCCTCCCACGACAGCGTATAGAAGATCTCGGTGTCGAGCTGGTCTGCGGTGACCGGAACGTCGGTCAGCGTGAATTCCTTCTTGTCCCCTGCAAGCACGGTGATGCGCTCGTCGAGCAGCATCTCGCGGTTCTCATACCCGCCGGAGAGCTTTGCGTTTTCGAGCAGATAATCCTGATCCGATTCGTTCCGGATCGTAAAGAGCAGGCTCGGGATCGTGCCGTCGCCCTCGAGCTCCGGCACCGGATCGCAGGTGATCGTCAGTGTGATCGGATGATCGCCGTCGGCAAATACGCCCGTCGGCAAAAGAATGCCGGTGAGCAGGATCGCCGCTGTGCAGATGAGAAGCAGAATCCGCTTCATGTGTCCTCCGATCTTATTCCTCGGGTTCCGTAAACCCGTAATACCCTTCGTCAAACGCTTCCGCCGAAACGCGTCCCTCCGTGCGCTCGCAAAGCGCTTTCAAAAATGCGTCCGCCCGGTCCGACCGGCAGCGGAACACGCAGTCGATCGCATCTGAATAGTCCGTTCGTTCGATCGCACCGAAGCGGTTCAGAACGGTCTGTACGCCGTTCCAGTACGGATATTCCACGCGCAGCCGAAAGCCCGTGCACGGAAGCATGTGTAGGATCCCCGCCGCCTCGACCGCATCGGACGCCGAGCGCGTATAAGCACGCACCAGTCCGCCTGCGCCGAGCAGGATCCCGCCGAAATACCGTGTGGAGATCACGAGCACGTCGAGCACGTCGCGCTTTTTCAGCACCTCCATCATCGGCAATCCCGCCGTTCCCTGCGGCTCGCCGTCGTCGCTGTAGCGGGCGGCGCCGGAACGCAGCCGATACGCGAAGCAGTTGTGCGTGGCGTCCCAATGTTGCTTGCGGATGCGCTCAAGGATCGCAAGCGCCTCCGCTTCCTCCGTCACAGGAAAACAGCGCCCGATAAAGCGCGAGCGATTGATCACGTATTCCGTTTCCGAAGGATTCGAAACCGTCTTGTACGGCTTCAGCGCAACAGGTTCCAAAGGATCCGCCTTTCGGTACATAATTTCTATTGTATTATAGCAAAAGGCGATCCGATTTGCAACAAGCCCGCCGCAACGTTCACAGAACAGATGCATTTATGACGCATCCGTTTATTCATGTGCGTGTAGGGGACGCCGCAGGCGCGCATCATTTTGTGTAATGTCGTTACCCGTGCCTCGTCATCCAGACAACCCTTCCGCCTCGGCTTTGCCGATCCACCTTCCCTTGCACAGGGGAGGCAAGAAACTTGCGCACAAACCGCAGGGGACGCCGACCACGGACGCCCCGCCATGCATACAGGGCAATCCATAGTGAAGCCGAATGATCTCTCCCTCCGCCTCGCTTCGCTCGGCACCTCCCCCATCAAGTGGAGGTAAAACATTGGCGCAGTTTCCGACCTCCCCTTGTCAGGGGAGGGGGACCGCTTGCGGTGGTGGGGTAGCTGTGAAGTCCTGCATACCAGCCCTTGATTCTCCTGCAGGACAAAACAAAAAGGCTCTCCGGGATCGGAAAGCCTGAAAGGATGCGCGGATCGCTTACCATCCTGCGGGGAGCGGCGAGCCGTCGGCGGCAAAGTACAGCC
>JAZNHI010000115.1:0-22272 GCA_045576895.1 Clostridia bacterium
GTAATACGGACCTATCAGCGCGACGTCCGAGGAATACGGATAGCCGCCCTTCGATGCATACGAGATCGTCTCGACCGAAGCGGCTTCTTCGGGCGTTTTTCCGGTCAGGTTGGCGCGCTGCTTCTGCCGCGCGTTCGGCACCCAGCCGTTGCCCATGCCGTCCGTGTCGTGCCAGAACACGCTCTGCCCGCTGCAATAGAGCGTGCCGGGCGCGTAGCTTTGGTGCGCTTCGACCAGCGCAACGACGCCGTCGGTCATCGCCATATAATCGTTTGCGGACGCGTTTTTGACGCTGACGCCTTGTTCCGCAAGACGGACGTTCTCGTATTGCTCGATCTGCGCCCAAAGGTCCTCTGCGCCGTCCGCCGACGCGCTTTCCGGCAGGCGGAAAAGTCCCAGCGGCAACAGCAGAAGCGCGGTGAGCAGGATCGCAATCAGTCGTTTCGGTTTCATATCGTTTCTCCTTTCGGGAATTGCACTCGTATTTTTTATTATATCATGCCGCTTTCTCTTTTTCAATCATTTCCGTTCCCCCGGAACGGGAAAAACGCATGCCGCGCCGAAAAAACCGGTGGACGCGAAACACGATCCGTACTATAATGAAAAAGATAAGACACAACGGAGGTACAGCTATGGAACTGCGCGACGCAAACGGACTGACGGAACGGGAATTTCTCAAAGCATATCGGGACAAGCACTACCCCGCGCCGTATCTGACGGCGGACGTCGTGCTGCTGTCGGAGGGCAGAGATGTGCTGCTGATCCGGCGCAAGGGGCATCCCTTTCTCGGCTGCTGGGCGCTGCCCGGCGGATTCGTGGAGCCGGGTGAAAGCGCGGCGGACGCAGCGCTCCGGGAGCTTGCCGAAGAAACGAATGTGACCGGCTTCACGGAAGCCGATATCCACGAGATCGGGCTGTTCAGTAAGCCCGGGCGCGATCCGCGCGGCTGGGTCGTTTCGGATGCGTTTCTCGTGCCGGTCGAACGCGAAAAGATCCGGGCAAGCGCGGGCGACGACGCGGCGGAAGCGGCGTGGATCGCCGTCGGCCGGGAGGGCGATCGGCTTGTCCTTCCCGAGGGGATCCGGCTTGCCTTCGACCATGAGGACGTGCTGAAAAAAGCCTTTGCGCTGTACGACCGGATCGCGAGATAATATACTCCGCGAAGGTGTTGACACACGCGCGCGTTCGCGTTACATTTAGCATAGTGGAAAAGGCGCGTTTTGCGCCGATCAAGCTCATAAACAAACACATTCTACAGGAGGAAAACACATGGTAAACGAGGCATTGAAACAGCTCTTACAGTACGATCCCGAGATCGGCGCGGCAATGCAGGACGAGCTGAACCGTCAGCGCGGCAACCTTGAGCTGATCGCATCCGAGAACATCGTATCCGAAGCGGTCCTGATGGCGATGGGCAGCGTGCTCACCAACAAGTACGCGGAGGGCTATCCGGGCAAGCGTTACTACGGCGGCTGCCAGTTCGTGGACGTCGTGGAGAACCTTGCGATCGAGCGCGCGAAGAAGCTGTTCGGCTGCGATTACGCAAACGTGCAGCCGCATTCCGGCGCACAGGCGAACATGGCGGTGTTCTTTGCGGTGCTGAACCCGGGCGACACCTTCATGGGCATGGACCTTTCTAACGGCGGTCACCTTACGCACGGCAGCCCCGTCAACATGTCCGGCAAATACTATCACTGCGTTTCCTACGGCGTGGACGAGCACGGCGTCATCGACTACGAGGACGTTCGCAAAAAGGCGCTCGAGTTCCGTCCGAAGCTGATCGTCGCGGGCGCAAGCGCATACTGCCGCACGATCGACTTCCCGAAGTTCCGTGAGATCTGCGACGAAGTCGGCGCGGTTCTGATGGTCGACATGGCGCACATCGCGGGCCTCGTTGCCGCGGGCGAGCATCCCTCTCCCTTCCCCTATGCGGACGTGGTCACCACCACCACGCACAAGACGCTGCGCGGTCCGCGCGGCGGGCTGATCCTCGCAAACCAGGAAGCGGCGGATAAGTTCAACTTCAACAAGGCGATCTTCCCGGGCATCCAGGGCGGTCCTCTGATGCACGTCATCGCGGGCAAGGCGGTCGCGCTCGCGGAGGCGCTGAAGCCCGAGTTCAAGGCGTATCAGCATCAGGTCGTTCTGAACGCGAAGGCGCTTGCCGAAGCGCTGAAGGCGGAAGGTCTCAAGATCGTTTCCGGCGGCACGGACAACCACCTCATGCTGCTCGACCTCATCGGTCTCGACGTGTCCGGCAAGGCGCTGCAGAACCGTCTGGACGAGGTCCACATCACGGTCAACAAGAACACCGTTCCCGGCGAGCCGAGAAGCCCGTTCGTGACCTCCGGCGTCCGCATCGGCACCCCCGCCGTCACGACCCGCGGTCTCAAGGAAGAGGACATGAAGACGATCGCGCACTGCATCGCGCTGGCGATCAACGACTTTGAGAACTCCAAGGAGTACATTGACGCGGAAGTCAAGAAGCTCTGCGACAAGTACCCGATCTATCAGGACTGATCTATGGCGGAACTCCTGAAGGGCAAGCCCGTCGCAGACGCCATGACCGCGCGGATGCAAAAGACGGCGGAAACGCTCAAAAAGCGCGGCGTCGAGCCGACGCTTTGCGTGGTGCGCGTGGGCGAACGCGCGGACGATCTCGCGTATGAAAAGGGCGTAATCAAGCGCTGTTCCGAGGTCGGCGTCAGCTTACGGCAGCTTGTTCTGCCGGAGGACGTCACGCAGGACGCGTTTGAGACGGCGTTCGAGACGGTCAACCGCGATCCTTCCGTTCACGGCATTCTGCTGTTCCGACCGCTGCCCAAAGCACTCGATTCCGAACGTATCCGCAAGCTGTTCGATCCGAAAAAGGACATCGACGGCTGGACGGACGGCTCGCTTGCGGGCGTGTACGCAAACACGGACCTCGGCTTTGCGCCGTGCACCGCACAGGCGGTGCTTGAGCTGCTGCGCTTCTATGGGATCGACCCGAAGGGCAAGCGCGCCACGGTCATCGGGCGGTCGCTGGTCATCGGGCGCCCGGTCTCGATGCTGCTGATGCACGCAAACGCCACGGTCACGACCTGCCACACGCGCACAAAGGACGTCCCCGCGATCGCGCGGGAAGCGGACATTCTCGTGTGCGCCGCGGGCGTGATGAGAAGCGTCACCGAGGCGTTCACGAATCCCGATCAGGTCGTCGTCGACGTGGGCATCCACTTTGACGAGGAAACGGGAAAGCTCACGGGCGACGTCGATTTCGACCGCGTCGCGCCCGTCGTCAAGGCGATCACGCCGGTCCCCGGCGGCGTCGGCGGCATCACGACCTGCGTGCTCCTCGATCACGTACTGAAAGCCGCGTCCGCGGTCTGAACCGAAACATAAAACAAAAACCTCTTCTGCCCGATCGGCAAAAGAGGTTTTTTCGTTGGATCGTTATCGCTGCGACACGGTGAACAGCGAGTAGAAGTAGCCCTTCTCCGCCATCAGCTCGTCGAAGGTGCCACGCTCCGCGACGACGCCGTTCTTCAGTGTAAAGAGTCCGGTGCAGCGGCGCAGGATGTTTTCGTCGAGATCGTGCGTGACGATCACGCGGGTGTAGCCGTCGAGCTTCAGGATCGCGTCGAGCACCTCGAAGGTGGTCTCCGCATCGAGCGCCGCCGTCGCCTCGTCGATGAACAGCACGGGCGTTTTTCTGAGAAGCGCTCTTGCAATCGAAATGCGCTGGCGTTCGCCGCCGGAAAGCCCGGAGCCGTTCTCGCCGCACAGATATTCCTCGCCCTTCTCCTCAACGAGCTTAGAAAGACCGGACAGCCGCACCGCGCGGTCGACCTCCTCCTTCGGGAACTCGGAGAACATCGTGATGTTGTCGCGGATCGTGCTGTTGAACACGAACACATTCTGCTGAATGATGGACACGAGATCGTAAAGCGAGCCGGGCGAAACGGTTTTAAGCTCGTGACCGTCGTACAGAATCTCGCCGTTGTAGTCCTTCGAGGACGCCATGAGAAGGTTCAGGATCGTGGACTTGCCGCTGCCGGAGCCGCCGACGAGCGCATAGCAGCCGCCCGCGGGAAGCTCCATGTCAACGTCCTTCAGGACCGTCTTGCCCTCTTCATAGGCAAAGCTCAGATCGCGGATCGAGATGCCCTTTGTAAGCTTCGGCTCGATCGACTCGCCCTCGTTCGGGACGTTCTGATGCAGCGCCGCCGCAAGCTTTTCGATCAGCGCAAACGACGACTTTATCCCGGCAAAGAAAGCGGGGAACGTCTCAATGGGACCGAGCACGTAGTTCAGAAGCTGCACGAAGACGATCGCAGTACCGGGCGTGACGCCCTTTCCCGAAATTGCCAGTGCCGCGGCGACGAAGAACACGCCGAACTGCAGGATCGCGCCGGCGATCCCGGACGCATAGTTGACGTTGACGTTGACGCCCGTCCGCTTCTTTGACGCGTCGGCGACGCTTTCGTTGCTCTCCGCATGCAGGCGGGTGATGCTGTCCTCCGCCTTGAAGCTCTTGATGACCGCAAAGCCGGTGAGCGCATCCTTCAGCATGCCGGTGTAGCGCTCCTTTTGGTCGGAAACGTCCTTTTCCGCCTTTGCCGCTTTATTCCCCAGCGCCACGGAAACGATGATCGGCAGAAGCGAGAAGCCGATGGCGATCAGCGTCAGAAGCGGGCTGTAGAAGATCATGAGCCCGAGCGCGCCGACGAACGAAACCGCGATCACCACGGTGTTCTGCAGCTTTGCGAGAAACTCTGTTTCGATGGTATTCACGTCGTTGGAAAGCGCGGAAAGATAGAGCGAGGAATTTTCGCCGGAAAACGCCTGAATGCCCTTTTCCATGAGCCGGTCAAAGACGTATGCACGATACTGCTGCATCGCCTTTGCACGGAATTTGGTGAGATAGATCCGGTCGATCACCCATGCGAGCGCAAACAATCCGAACGAGGCGCATGCAACGATCAGCAGCGTCCGAAACCCGAATTGGCTTTCGCCCGCAATGAGATCCGCGACCTCCTTGATGAGCCAGGACACGACCAGTCCCGCGACGGCGGTGAGCACCGCCGCAAGCACGGTCATAAACAGATTGAACTTGTTCTTTCGGAACAGCTCTTTAACAAACGGACGCCGCAGCGCTTTCAGTTCTTTTTGATCCATCGGAATGTCCTCCCCCTGCGACCGGTCGTCCGGTCGTTTGATCTTACGGTATGATTATATCCCGGTTCCCGTCGGCACACAACACACCGTTAATATCAACGGAATATTATTTTTTCTACTGTCAGTATGAGTTTTGGTGGGGACAGAAAAAAAGACTGCCGTACTGTAACGGCAGTCTGTATTCGGGATTGGTTCTCAGCCGGTGAACGGATCGTCCTGATGCGGCATCGACGTCACCTGCGGCTCGGGCGTGGAGGGCTCCGGCGTCGGCTGTTCGACCGGATTCTGCGGCTGTTCGCCGGGTGATGTGCTCGGCGCCACGGAAGCCGGCGCAAGCGTCGGGAGCGAATATCCCGGCTCGTACGGCGAGATGTTCACGCCGCCCTTGCTGTACAGATAGATCGTCGCCGTGGACTTGCCTTCGCGGATGAAGTCCCCCGCTTCGTCCATGATCTCCGTCCAGTGCTTCGTGAGAAGCATCAGCTTCGTTTCGAGGTTCGAGGTGTCGCCGACCTCGATCGTGTACGGCGTGCCCTCAATGTACATGCGGATCTGCATCAGCTCCGTCATGTCGATCCGGTTGATCTTCGGCGTGCGCTCCAAAAGCCCGAGCTCCTTGAGCTTCGTCAGAAGCCGGATCAGCGCGGCGACCTGAATGTCGCTCGCGTCGCCGAGGCGCGTGCCGTTGACCGCGCTCGAAATGCTCATGCCGTCCGCGATCAGCAATCCGCCCGTACTTTCCGCCGCCGCGTTCAGCACGATGCCGTTTTCGTCGATGATCGCCAGATACTCGCTCTGCGGACCCCAGCGGACGCATGCCGCCTCCTCGCGCTTGCTGACCGTGACGTGGATCGTGGACGGGAACGAGAACCGCACCGTCGCGTCCAGATACGGATCGTTGTCGCGGATGTGCTTTTCGACGTCCGCCGTGCTGATGAACAGAGCGCTGCGCTTCCGAAGCTTTGAGCGAAGACCGGTCAGATCGATGATCCGATCCTCCGTATAACCGCTCGGCACGTTTGTGACATGCACGCTCGAAAGCCGCGTGATGAACCAGGTCAGCGCCGCGAGCACCGCGATCGCGAGAATGCCCATGATCATCGTGGACGTGCTGCGCTGCCTTCTCTTCTTCCGCTCCGCTTTTTTAAGCTCCGCCTGTCTTGCCACTTCGCGGGCGCGCTTTTCCGCGCGTGCACGGGATCGCGCGCGCGCTTCGTCGTATTCGCGCTTCGCCTCCGTGTCGTGCTCGACGACGGTCGTCGTCGCCTTCGGCGCGTTCTTGCGCTTGCCGTAGCGGGCTTTCTTCTTTCCGACGCGCCGTCCGTACCGGTCAAACCGGAACGTCGGCATCTCGGATGGCTTGTCCGCTTTCTTCGGTTTTGCGGGGACGTCCGTCAAAGCGGCGTCCGCCTCCGAAGGCTCGTCCGCCTCCGGCGGTACGGGTTCGCCGTCCGTCGGTTCCTCAATCGCAGGTTCCGGCTGTTCTTCGGGCGCGTCGTCGTCCGATCCGAACAGGTCGATCGTCTCCGTCGACTTGCCCGCATCGTCGTCAAACAGGAAGCTTGCCCGTTCACTGCGTTTTTTCTTCTTTGCCAATGCCGTCTTCCTTTCGTGTGACCGAGCCGCCCAAGGCCCCGATCACGCTGTCCATTCGTTCATAGCCGCGCTCAATCCGCTCCGCATGGCGGATCACGGTCTCGCCCTCGGCGGACAATCCCGCCAGTACCAGCGCCGCGCCGCCGCGCAGATCGTGCGCAATGACCTCCGCGCCGTGCAGCCGTTCGACGCCGGTGATGATCGCCGTGCGGTCGAGAATCCGGTTCTTTGCGCCCATACGCTTGAGCTCCTGCGCATGGCGGAACCGGTTTTCAAATACGTTTTCGACCAGCACCGAGTTCCCGTCCGCAACCGACAGCAGCGAAAAAAGCTGCGGCTGCAGATCCGTCGGAAAGCCCGGATACGGTCTCGTTTCGGTGAACGCGACGCCGCGCGCCCGTCCCTTTGCGCGAACGCGCACGGAATCGGCGGTTTTCGATACCTCGCACCCGCACGCGGAAAGCTTATACAGGAGCGTGTCGACCGCGTCCGGCTGCATGCCGGTGACCGTGACGTCGCCGCCGGTGATCGCCGCGCCGATCATGTACGTGCCCGCAGCGATGCGGTCCGGCATGACGCGATACGTCGTGCCGTGCCCCTGTTCCACGCCGTCGATCACGACCGTCGGCGTGCCCGCGCCGTGCACGCGAAAGCCGCAGGCGCGCAGGAAATTCTGTAAATCGACGATCTCCGGCTCGCACGCGGCGTTCCGGATCGTCGTTCTGCCCTCGGCGCGGCATGCCGCGAGCATAATGTTCTCCGTTGCGCCGACGCTCGGATAATCGAGATCGACGACGGCGCCTCTGAGCCTTCCGCCCCTGCAGCGGATGCGCCCGCCGCGTTCCTCGATCACGGCGTTCAGCCGCCGGAGCCCTTCGAGGTGCAGGTCGATCGGGCGGTTGCCGATCTCGCACCCGCCGGGATACGGGGCGTCCGCCTCGGAAAAGCGGGACAGCACGGAGCCGAGCAGAAAGATCGACGAGCGCAGCTCGCCGGAAAGCGCGGTCGGCAGCACGAAATACGAAGCCGTTCGGCTGTCCACGATCAGATCGTCCCCCTCGCGCCGCACCGTGCAGCCGAGCGACCTGAGGATTTTCAGCATGTTCTCCGCATCGCGGATCACGGGGCAGTTTAAAAGCCGGATCGGCTCCTCGACGAGGAGCGTCGCCGCAAGGATCGGCAGCGCCGCGTTTTTGGACCCCTGAACCGAAACCGTTCCCGAGAGAACGGTGCCTCCGCGTACAACCCAGTCTGACATCTTTGAAGTTCCTTCCGCATGATACTGCATCTTATGCGGAGGAAACGCGGATTGTGCTTTACAGACGCGGGTTCACGTCGCGCGAAATGCTCAGAAGAAGACCCATTGCGGCAAGGAAGACCAGCAGAGACGTGCCGCCCGCCGAGATGAACGGAAGCGCCTGCCCGGTCGTGGGCAGCAGTCCCGTGACGACGCCGATGTTGACGAAGACCTGGAATCCGAAAACGATCGAAATACCGGCGGCAAGCAGGCTTCCGAACCGGTTGCGGCAGCGCATCGCGATCACGATCCCGCGGAACACGATCCATGCGTACATCAGGATGACGATCAGTCCGCCGATGAAGCCGAACTCCTCGCACAGGATCGCGAAGATGAAGTCCGATTCGCCGTAGGTCATGTACAGAAGCTTCTGATAGCTGTTGTTGAGTCCCTTTCCGAAGAACCCGCCCGAGCCGATCGCGTAGTACGACTGCAGAAGCTGATAGCCCGTGCCCTGCGGGTCCAGCTCTGGATTGCCGAACGAGGTCAGGCGGTCCATGCGGTACTGCGCCGATCGCGCCAGCACAAAGAAGCCGACGATACCGATGATGCCGAGGATGACCAGCTGCTTGAGATCGCACCCGCCGAGATACAGCAGAACGACGCCGATGAAGCCGATGATAACCGCCATGGACATGTTCGGCTGCAGCATGACGAGACCCGCGATAAAGCCGATCGCGAGCAGCATCGGGAGCATGCCGAAGCGGAACGTGTTCATTTCGTTCTTATGACGCGACATGTATGAGCACATGAAGATCATGAGACCGAACTTTGCGAGCTCACTCGGCTGAATCGAGATACCGGCAATGTTCAGCCAGCGCTTTCCGCCGTTCAAGTCCTGCCCCCACAAAAGCACCGCGATGAGCAGCACGATGGAGATTGCCATGAACACCGAGCGCAGACGCTCGATGATGCGGTAGTCGATCATCGAGACCAGCAGCATGACCGGATAGCCGATCAGCAGGTATACGAGCTGACGTTTGAGGTAATAGAAACTGTCGTTGTTTGCGCCGGAGTAGTGCTGCGCATAGTAGTAGCTGGCGGAAAAGATCATGACGAGCCCGAACGCGCAGAGCACGGAAATCACGAGCAGGATGGAAAAGTCCACCTTGCCGCGTGTGATCCGCGCGTTTTTCAGCCGCGTCAGGAACGATTCTTTTTTCGCCTTCTTTTCTGCCATTCTGCCTCCGGTTTATTCGTATGCGCGTGCGATCTCTTTGAACACTCTTCCGCGCGTTTCGTAGTTGTCGAACATGTCCCAGCTTGCGCAGGCAGGGCTTAAAAGCACGCAATCGCCGGGTTCGGCAAGGTCGCGCGCCTTGTCCACGGCGTCGCGGAACGTCTCCGCCGTGTGCATGAGGCTCTCATAGCCGTGCGCCTTCGCGCATTCGAGGATCTGTTTTTTCGTGTCGCCGAGCACGACGCACGCCTTGACGATCGGCGTGAACGCCTCAAAGAGCTCGTCGAAGCCGATGTGCTTGTCGTAGCCGCCCAAAAGCAGCACGGTCGGCTTCTTCATCGCCTCGATCGCGCGGATCGTGCTTGCCGGGTTCGTGCCCTTCGAATCGTTGATGTAATCGACGCCGCGCTTCGTGCAGACGTACTCAATGCGGTGTTCGACGCCCGCGAAGGTCTTGAAGACCTCCCGGATCGTTTCCGGCGCGATCCCCTGCGAAAGTCCCAGAAGCGCGCAGAGCATGGCGTTTTCGAGGTTGTGCGCGCCCGGGATGCGGATCTCGTCGGCGTGCATGAGTGCATGCTCCTCGCCGTTCATGCGGTAGATCAGCATGCCGTCGCGCACGAACATACCGTTTTCGACCTCTTCCCTGCGGGAGAAATACAGCACGTGCGCCGGGGTGAGCTTCGCGAAGCTTTTCACCGTTTCGTCGTCCCAGTTCAGCACGGCGTAATCGTCCGCTGTCTGGTTGTCGAGGATCTTCGCCTTCGCCGCGATGTAGTTTTCCATCGTGCCGAAATGGTCGAGATGGTCCGGCGTGATGTTGCACACGCCCGCCGCCTTCGCATGGAAGCGGACGTTGCCCTCAAGCTGCAGCGCGGCGGTCTCCGCCACGACGACGTCGCCGGGCTGCGTTTCGAGCGCGTGCGCCGAGATCGCAACGCCGATGTTGCCGAGCACGAAGGTCCGTTTGCCCGCCGCCTTGAAGAGCTCGCCGGTCAACGCCGTGCAGGTCGTTTTGCCGTTGGTGCCGGTGATGCAGACGAAGTCCGCCTTCGAATAGCGGTAGCCGAGCTCGATCTCGGAGATGACTTCGATCCCGCGGCGCTTCGCCTCGACGATGAAGTTGCGCGTCATCGGGATGATCGGACTCGGGATCAGAAGGTCCACGCCGTCCAAAAGATCCATCGGGTTCGCGCCGAGCTTGACCTCGTACGCGATGCCGGAAAGCTGCTCAAAGAGCCCCTTGATCTCGGGCTTCATGTCATTGACGATGATGCGGTAATTGTCCTGATACAGAAGACGCGCCGCGGCGATGCCGCTCTTTGCCATGCCGACGATCAGCGCCGTTTTTTGCTTTGCCATAGAATCCTCCTTACTTGCAGAACCAGAAGATCAGAAGCGCGCCTGCGCTTGCGATCGCGGTGACGATGCTGTACATGGAAACGATCCGCGTTTCCGGCGCGCCGCCGAGCTCAAAGTGATGGTGCAGCGGCGCCATGCGGAAGATGCGCTTTTTGCGCAGCTTATAGGACCCGACCTGCAGAATGACCGACACCGACGAGGCGACGTACATGACGCCCATCAGCGGCAGCAGCAGCGAGGTACGTGTGAGAAGCGCCATTGCGGCGACCGCGCCGCCGAGCGTGAACGCACCGAGATCGCCCATAAAGACCTTGGCGGGATAGGCGTTGTGCACCAGAAAGCCCATGCATCCGCCCGCGACCGCAAACGCAAACACCGCGATCCCGGAGAGCCCGGCAAGCGCGCTCTGCGCGGCGACCGCCGCCTCCGCGTTCTCCGCTACGGTCGGCTCGGTCAGCACAAACAGGATCACCATAACGCCCGTCGCAAGCGAATAGACCGCGGTGACGGAGCTCGAAAGCCCGTCCAGTCCGTCGATCAGATTGACCGAGTTGACCGTTGCGATGATGACGAACATCGCAAACGGGATATAGAAGATGCCGAGGTCCAGCCGGTCGAGCCAGATCGTCGGACCCACCGACGGGTGGAAGTACAGCGCGATCGCAAACCCGAGCGAGAGCACGAACTGCGCGACGATCTTCTGCCAGGCGCGAAGCCCCAGCGAACGCTTCTTCATGATCTTGATGAAGTCGTCCAGAAAACCGATCAGTCCGAACAGCACGGTCATGAGCAGCGCCCAGACCGTCAGCGAATAGCTCTTGTTCGAGAAGATCAGCGTTGCGATCACGACCGCAAGCAGGATCATCACGCCGCCCATCGTGGGCGTGTTCTGCTTCTTGAGGTGCGTCTTCGGTCCGTCGTCCCGCACCTGCTGACCGAACTTCAGCCGATGCAGGATCGGGATCACGATCGGTCCCAAAAGCGCCGCGACGCCGAACGCAGCGATCAGCGCAAGCAGCGAATTCACAACAATGGTTTCCATACTCCGTCCCCTTTTAATCCTTCAGAATCTCTTCCACGATCTCGCGGTCGTCAAAGTGGTGCTTGACGCCGTTGATCTCCTGATAATTCTCATGCCCCTTGCCCGCGATCACCAGAATGTCGTCCGGTTCGAGGATCGAAAGCGCGTATGCGATCGCCTCCCTGCGGTTCACGATCGAGACGTACGGCGTTCCGCTCTTCTGCACGCCGAGCTCCACGGCACGCACGATATCGTCCGGGTTCTCGGTGCGCGGGTTGTCGCTGGTCACGACGACGAAATCCGAATGCCGCCCGCCGATCTCGCCCATGATCGGGCGCTTCGTGCGGTCGCGGTCGCCGCCGCAGCCGAACAGGCTCACGACGCGCGCCTTCGCAAACTCCCGCACCGAGGTCAGCACGTTTTCAAGCGCGTCCGGCGTGTGCGCATAGTCCACATAGACCGAGAACGGACGCCCGTTCGTGTTGACGGACTGGAGCCGTCCCGAAACGCCGGACAGCGATTCGAGCCCCTTCAGAATGTCGGCAAAGGAAACGCCGATCGCCTGCGTCATCGCCGCCGCGCCCATGGCGTTGTAGACCGAGAACAGCCCGGAGATGTGCATGCGCACGGGACCCTCGCCGTTCGGGGTGCGGAGATGGAAGCGCACGCCGTCGGTGCGGATGTCGATGTTGATCGCCGTGTAGTCCGCGCGGTGCTGGATGCCCATTGTTTTGATCGGAATGGTAAGCCCGTCCATCATGCGCTCCGCATACGCGTCGTCGATGTTGATGATCGCAAGATCGCTCTGCCGGAACAGCAGCTTTTTCGCTTCGAGATAGTGATCGAAGGTCTTGTGATAATCGAGATGATCCTGCGTGAGGTTCGTAAAGAGCCCGACGCGGAACTGGATCCCCGCGACGCGGTCCTGCACGAGCGCGTGGCTCGAAACCTCCATGATGACGAGGTCGACCTTCTCGTCCGCCATGCGGCGAAGAAGCGCGAACAGGTCCGCCGATTCCGGCGTGGTGCGTCCGGTCTCGAGCATCGTGTCGCCGATCATGTTGCGGATCGTGCCGATGAGCCCGACTTTTTTGCCCGCCGCCTCTGCGATCGACTTGACCATGTAGGTCGTGCTCGTCTTGCCGTTCGTGCCGGTGACGCCGAGCATGGTCATCTCGCGCTCGGGGTGTCCGTAAAACGCCGCGGCGGCGTGCGCCATGGCGACGCGCCCGTCCGGCACCACGATCTGCGGCACGTCGAGCGGCAGGTACCGTTCGACCAGCAGCGCCTTCGCGCCCTTTTCCACCGCCTGCGCGGCAAAGCTGTGTCCGTCGGACACAAGCCCCTGCATGCAGCAGAACAGGCTTCCGTCCCTGACCTTTCTGGAATCGTACTCCACCGATGTGATTTCGGCGTCGCCGCCCGTGACCGTCATTCCGAGATCCGCGGCAATCGTTGATAACAGCATTCTTTTTTCCCCCGGTTTAATCTTCGTTTGCACTGTTGCTTGTTTCGTAATAGAACTGTACATGGATGACCGTTCCGACCGGCACCTTGTACCCCGCCATGATGTCCTGATAGTTGACCTTACCGGCGCAGTGATGCCGATCGTAGTCCATGATCAGCCCGAGCTTCTTCAGCGCGTCGAGCGCGTCGATGCGGTCCTTGCCGGTCAGATCCGGCACCTCGACCGTATCGACCTCCTCGTTCAGCTCCGAGAAGAAGGAATACCCTGTTGAATACAGCATGACCGTGCTGCCCCGCACGACCTGCGTGTTCGCCGCCGGCGACTGGTTTGATACCGTCGACTGCAGCTCCGCTTCGACGTAGATCGGCGTCAGCCCCGCGTCCTTCAGCGCCTGATTCGCCTGCTCGACGGTCAGTCCGCGCACGTTCGGGACCGTTGCGATCGAGCTTTCGATGTCCGGCGAAACGCCCGAGTACGAGAGCGCCGCCGCCAGCACCTGCTGCACAAACGGCGCGGCGACCGTGCTGCCGTACACCTGCGGCACCTGCGGCTCGTCGACCACGATCAGGCAGACGAACTGCGGATTCTCCACCGGCGCAAAGCCGATGAACGACGCGACGAGCTTGCTCGATGAGACCTGCCCGTTTTCGTCGTACTTCTGCGACGTGCCCGTCTTGCCGCCGACCGAATAGCCGGGGACCTGCGCGTTCTTGCCGCTGCCGTTTTCCACAACGCCGCGCAGAAGGCTGCGGATCGTTGCCGAGGTGCCCGGCGAGATCACGCGCCGCACGACGGTGCGCTCGTTCTTCATGAGCACGTTGCCGGATTTGTCGACGATCTCGGAAACGATGTACGGCTTCAGAAGCTCGCCGCCGTTGATGCAGGCGTTGAACGCCATCACAAGCTGCATGCCCGTGCAGCTGATGCTCTGTCCGAACCCGATGCGCGCAAGGTCCGCGTCGCGGATATACTTCTTGTGCGTAACGGTGCCGCTCGTTTCGCCCATGATGCCGGATCCGGTCGGCTCGTCAAAGCCGAATTGGAAAATATAATCGTAGAACGTGTCGACGCCCATTTTGAGCGCCATCGTCATGAACGCCGGATTGCAGCTGTTCTGCACCGCCTGCTGCAGGGTTTCTTCGCCGTGCCCGCCGCCGGTCGATTTCCAGCACTTGATCTTCTCGCCCTTGACAAGCATCGAGCCGCTGCAGCGGAAGCGCGTCTCCGTCGTGACCGTGCCGGATTCGAGCGCGGACGCAAGCGTGATGACCTTGAACGTCGAGCCGGGCTCGTACGTGTCCGTCACGACGCGGTTTTTCGAGAGCTCCAGCAGCGTCTTTGCATCGGAACGCGGCGGGTTCGAGCTGTCAAACGTCGGGTATGTGCCGACCGCAAGGATCTCACCGGTGTCCGGCACCATCAAAATCCCCTGCACGCTCTTCGCATTGTTGATCACGCACGCTTCCTGCAGCGCGTTTTCGAGGATGCCCTGATAGCCCGTGTCCACCGTCAGCACCACGTCTGCGCCGGGAATGGATTCGATGTACTCCTCCTCGCCGCCGGGGACCGGATTGTTGTCGCGGTCTGTGTCCGATTTCTGATAGCCGTCTTCGCCCGCGAGGTATTTGTTGTAGGTCAGTTCGACGCCGGTCTGTCCGTCGCCGTCGATGTTCGTAAAGCCGATCAGCTGCGCATAGTAGCCGGATTCCGGATAGTCGCGCTTGACGTCACTGTAATAGCTCACGCCGCTGCCGAGCTGCATGGAGTTGAGCTTAGAGATGACTTCCTTGTCGACCTGGTCCTTGAGCTTGACCTGCGACAGCAGCACGCGCTGATGGTCGTTCGGATCGTCCCGGTTCTTTTTGCGCGTCTTCGTGATCTTCGCCATGACCGTTTCGTAGTTCATATCGAGATACGTCGACAGGATGTAGGCGATACGCTCGCGGTCGGACTCCTGGATGTTCTGCGGGTTTACGCAGACCTGATAGGTCGTATACGAGGACGCGAGCACCGTGCCGTTGCGGTCGAGGATGCGGCCGCGCTCCGCCTTCAGCGAGGTCACGCGCGTCCACTGGCCCATCGCCTTCCCCGTCCAATAGTCCCCCTGCACCATCGAAACGATAAAGAGCTTGCCGATGATCAGCAAAAAGGCAACGCCCGCAATCAGCATTGCAACCAGCAGTTTTCTTTTTTGCGGCGCGATCCGCACCTTTCCGGCGCCGCTTCGTCCGGATCCGGCTCCGGCACGGACGGCGCGGCGGCGTTTTTCAAACTTCGGTAACTTCATGGCTGTTCTCCGTCCGGCGCAGAGGTCTCGGGCGCGCGCGTCGCGGGCGCCGTTGCGGACGGCTGCGTGCTGAACGCCGTGTCGGAGCCGCTTCCCCTGTACCAGTTCATCGTCATGCCGAGCCCGCGGCAGACTTCGTTGATAGTCGCAAAGTCGTTCATCGAGCTCTGCGTTTTCCGGATCTGCGAGATCTGATCGTTGTAGGAATCGATCTCCTTGTTGACGGCTGCGGTATCGCTGATGATGCGCGCGTAATCCGCCGCACCGAACAGCGCGAACAGCGCCGTCGCCGCGATCACAAAGACGGACAGCAGGATCAGGATCTTGCTCGCCGAGGTCAGCCGCACTTCCGTGCGAACGTTCTTTTTCTTCTTGACCGGCTGACGGGTCGGCTGCGGACGGATCGGCATCGACGCGTCTTCGAGGACCGGCGTCGGCTTGCCCGACTTGGTCGGCGAATAGATCCGCGTTTTTGCGCTGCCGCTCTTCGACTGATCCTCATTGAACTGAACGTCCATGCCGCATCTCCTTTCTTCATCATTATGACCGCAGCGGTCAATCCATGCGCACGATCGCGCGAAGCTTTGCGCTCGTCGCGCGCGAATTCTCTTTCTGTTCCTGTTCCGACGCGATCAGTGGATGCCGCGTCAGAACCTTTGCCGTGGGCTTTTTGCCGCAGATGCACACCGGCGCCGATTTCGGGCAGGTGCACGGGTTTTCAAACGTGCGGAACGCGTTCTTCACGATCCGGTCCTCAAGCGAATGAAACGTCAGGATCGCCAGCCGCCCGCCGGGATTCAGAAGGTCGTGCGCCGCCTGAATCGCATCGTTCAGCCCGTCCAGTTCGCCGTTGACCGCAATGCGGATTGCCTGGAAGCACCGCCGCGCCGGATGCTGCGGCTCGTTCCGGAACTTTGCCGGGATCGCGCCCTTGATGAGCTCCGCAAGCTCCGTCGTCGTTTCAATCGGACTTTCCTTCCGCCGTTCGACGATGCGGTTTGCGATCTTCCCGGAAAATTTCTCTTCGCCGTACTCCCAGAAGATGCGTTTTAGCTCCGCCTCGGACCACTCGTTGACCACGGTCCGCGCCGTAAGCGGCGCGCTCTGGTCCATGCGCATGTCGAGCGGCGCTTCCGCCTTGTAGGAGAAGCCGCGTTCCGCCGCGTCGAGCTGATGCGAGGAAACGCCGAGGTCCAGAAGGATCCCGTCGACCCTGTAGATCCCGTATTCCGAAAGCAGCCGCTTCATGTCGAAGAAGTTGCCCTTGATCGCCGTGAAGCGGTCGCCGAAGCGCGCAAGCCTTGCGCCTGCCGCTTTGAGCGCTTCGTCGTCGCGGTCGATGCCGAAGAGCCGTCCGCCCTCCGGCAGCGCGGAGAGCACCGCCTCCGCGTGACCGCCTCCGCCGAGCGTGCCGTCCACGAAGATCCCGCCGCGGGCGGGTTCTAAAAGCTCCAGCACTTCCGAAACCATGATCGGCACATGATGAAATCCGGTCTCCATGCGGCTCCTTTCCCCGTAACGGTACACTTCCACATATAAATACATCGTAGATTATACACCAATCGACCGATCTTGTCACCCCATAATTGCGTACGAAAAGCAAATTTTCCATGAAATATGAATAAAAAGTAAAATGCGAGGCAAAAATTCCGCAAACACAATATCTTGTGGTATAATGGCAGGAACCTGATTTCGGAGGATATATATGGAAGAATATTCCGTCAAAAATATAACGGTCATGGAGGGTCTGGACGCGGTCCGGATGCGCCCGGGCATGTACATCGGCTCGACGGGTCTGCCGGGGCTGCACCACCTCCTCTGGGAGATCGTGGACAACGCGATCGACGAAGCGGCAAACGGCTACGCGGACGAGATCACGGTCACTTTGCACCGCGATCATTCGGTCACCGTGACCGACAACGGACGCGGCATCCCCACCGGCATCCATGAGAAGCTCGGCGTTTCCGGCGTCGAGGTCGTCTTTACGCAGCTGCACGCCGGCGGCAAGTTCGGCAACGCGGCGTATTCCTATTCCGGCGGTCTGCACGGCGTCGGCGCTTCGGTCGTGAACGCGCTGTCCCGCTGGCTCGTCGTGGAGGTCTATCACGAAAACCGCGCCTACAAGATGGAGTTCGAAAGCGTCGAAAACGACGAGGGCAAGATCGTTTCCGGTAAACCGAAGTATCCGCTTACCGAGACCGGCAGGACCCGCAAGCAGGGCACGGTCGTGACGTTTTTGCCGGACGACCGCGTGTTCGAAACGATCGACATGCAGTATTCGGTCGTCATGAAGCGGCTCCGCGAGCTCGCGTATCTGAACCGCGGCGTCAAGCTCGTTCTGGACGATCAGCGTGAAAAGCAGCACCACGCCGAATTCAAGTTCGACGGCGGTCTTTCCGATTTCGTGCGCTACATTCAGGAGGACAAGAACGCGCTCTATGACCCGCCGATCCATCTGAAGGGCGAATCGAACGGCATCGTGGTAGAAGCCGCGATCCTGCACAACGACGAGTATGCCGAGACGATCGCGTCGTACGTCAACAACATCCCGACCACCGAGGGCGGCACGCACGAGACCGGCTTCAAGGCGGCGATCACGAAGATCTTCAACGACTACTGCCGCAAGAACGGGATCTTAAAGGACAAGGATCCGTCACTTGCGGGCGAGGACTTCCGCGAGGGCATGACGGCGGTGCTGTCCCTCAAGATGCACAGCGTGCAGTTCGAGGGACAGACGAAAACGAAGCTCGGCAACACCGAGGCGCGTCCCGCAGTGGAAGCGGTCCTCCAGCAGACGCTTGTGCCGTGGCTTGAAAACCTCAAGAACGCGAACACCGCAAACCTGATCGCGGAAAAAGCGGTGAAAGCGGCAAAGGCAAGAAGCGCGGCGCGCAAGGCAAAGGAGAACGCGCGCGAAAAGAGCAAGCTCGAAAACGCGCCGCTCGTCGGAAAGTTATCGAGCTGCACCGGACGCGATTATTCGGTCAACGAGCTGTTCATCGTGGAGGGCGACTCCGCAGGCGGCAGCGCGAAGCAGGGGCGCGACCGCAAGTTTCAGGCGATCCTGCCCTTACGCGGCAAGCCGCTGAACGTCGAAAAGAAGCGGCTCGAGCAGGTTTTGCAGAACGACGAATTCCGCTCGATCATCACCGCGCTCGGCACCGGCATCGGCGACGATTTCGACATTTCCTCGCTGAAATACAACAAGATCATCATCCTCGCGGACGCGGACCAGGACGGCGCGCACATCCGCGCGATCCTTCTGACGTTTTTCTACCGCTATATGCGTCCGCTGATCACCGAAGGGCACGTGTATATCGGCATGGCGCCGCTCTACCGCGTGCAGAAAGCGAATCAGCAGCCGGTCTACTGCTACGACGACCCGGCGCTTCGCGCGGCGATGCGCGGCATCTCCGGCAAGAACTACACCCTGCAGCGCTATAAGGGTCTCGGTGAGATGAACCCCGAACAGCTTTGGGAAACGACGATGAACCCCGAGCGGCGGCGGCTCACGCGCGTCACGATCGAGGACGCGGCGGAGGTCGAACACCTCGTAACCGTGCTGATGGGCGACAAGGTGCAGTCCCGCAAGGAATACATCTTCGAGTACGCGGACTTCAACCGCTCGAACACGGCGTTCGAAAAGATCAAGGAGTAAGCCATGGCAAAGACAACGATCCCCACGCAAACCGAAACCATCCTCTTAAAGAGCATGGACGAGGTCATGCACGATTCGATGATGCCCTATGCGGAGCACGTCATCCTGGAACGCGCCCTGCCGCGCGTTGAGGACGGCCTGAAACCCGTGCAGCGGCGCATCCTCTATACCATGATGGAGCTGGGACTTTCCCCCGACAAGCCGCACCGCAAGAGTGCGCGTATCGTCGGCGACTGCCTCGGCAAATACCATCCGCACGGCGACTCCTCCGTATACGACGCGATGGTCCGTATGGCGCAGCCGTTCAACATGGGCGTGACGCTCGTCGACGGACACGGCAACTTCGGCTCGGTCGACGGCGACTCCGCCGCGGCGATGCGCTACACCGAAGCGCGCATGACCGACGCCGCCCTGCTTCTTTTACGCGACATCGACAAGGACACGGTCGACTTCACGTGGAACTTCGACGACACCTTAAAGGAACCGGAGCTGCTTCCGGGCAGATTTCCGAACCTTTTGGTCAACGGCGCGAACGGCATTGCGGTCGGGCTTGCGACCTCGATCCCGCCGCACAACCCGGTCGAGGCGATCGACGCGGTCTGCGCCGTGCTCGACAACCCGCGCATCAAGATCGCGGACCTAATGAAGATCATGCCCGCGCCGGACTTTCCGACCGGCGGGTTCCTTCTGGACTCCCCCGAGATCGCGCAAAGCTACGAGACCGGCCGCGGCAAGCTGACCATGCGCGCGCGCACGCACTTTGAAGAGGTCAAGAACGGCAAGACGCGCATCGTCATCGACGAGTTCCCGTACCAGATCAACAAGGCGGCGTGCCTTTCGAAGATCCTCGAGATCACGCAGGAGAAGAAGGCGATGTTCGCCGCCGTCTCCGACATCCGCGATGAAAGCGACCGCATGGGCACACGCGCCGTCATCGAGATCAAGAAGGACGGCGACCCGGAACGCATCCTGCAGCTGCTGTTCAAATACTCCGACCTGCAGTGCACGTTCGGCGCGAACTACGTCGCGATCGCCGACGGCAAGCCGCAGCAGCTGAACCTCAAGCAGATCATCGAATACTACGTGCGGCATCAGCGCGCGGTCGTCACGCGCCGCACCAAGACCGAACTGGAGATCGCAAAGAAGCGCTGTCACATTCTGGAAGGTCTGATGGTCGCGGTCAACAACCTCGACCGCGTAATCAAGCTGATCCGCGCGAGCAAGTCGCCGAAGGAGGCGCGCGAAGGCCTGATGAAGACCTTCTCGCTCACCGAGATCCAGGCGCAGGCGATCCTCGACCTCCGCTTGCAGAAGCTCACGAACCTCGAGCTGCTCTCGATCGAAAAGGAATACAGGGACGTCAAGAAGCTGATCGCGGAGCTCGAGGCGATCCTCGCATCCGATACGAAGCTCGTGCACCTCATCAAGAAGGAGCTTCTGGACGTGCGCAAGCTGTTCGACGGCAAGCGCCGCACGCAGATCATCTCGGCGGACGCCGCCGAGGTCGAAACGCCCGCGAACGAGCCGGAACGCATTGAGGAGATGATCGTCACGGTCTGTGCCGATCTCAAGATCCGCAAGTGCCCGAAGAAGCAGTTCAATCTCAGCCAGATCCGCGCCGACAAGCCGGAACGCATCCTGGAAGTCAACAGCAACGAGAGCATCCGCCTGTTCACCAACCGCGGCGCAATGCTGAACCTTCGGGTATCGGACATTCCCGAGACCCGCGCAAGCGCACGTGCGGCGAACCTCGTCAGCATCGTCGAGCTTGAAAAGGGCGAGACGATCGTCGGCGCATTTCCGGACCGCGACGAGGGCAGCTATCTGTTCTGCACGACAGGCGGCATGGTGAAGCGGTCGAACGCCGCGGATTACCGCGTGCGCGGCAAGCGCACCGCGGCGCTGAACCTGAAGGACAAGGATGCACTTTTGGGCGCGTACCCGATGCCCACGATGGACATCCTGCTCGTGACCGAACAGGGCATGTGCATCCGCTTTGCGGCGGACTCCGTACCGGAGACCGGACGCGCGGCGGCGGGCGTTATCGGCATCAAGCTGGAGCCGAAGGATCGCGTATGCGCGTGCATGCCGGTCGGCGACGAAGGCGAGCTGATCGTGATCACCGACCGCGGCTTCGGCAAGCGCAGCTTCCTCTTTGACTACGAACAGCAGGGCAGAAACGGCAAGGGCGTGAAGACGTTCGACTTCCGGAAGAACGGTTCTAACGGCACGAAGATCGCATACGCCGGCACGGTGCAGGCGCCGTTCACGCTCGTGCTCGAGCAGCGGCACGGCACCAAGACGCCGATCGACACCGAGAGCATCCACATCGAACCGAAGGCATCCAAGGGCAGCATGCTCCTTGCGGTGGTGCTCGACGACGACGTGGTCTCGGCGTACAGAAGCGACGAATAAGAATCCGGCATATAAAGAAAACCGCCCTGTTTTCAGGGCGGTTTTGTGTTTGGAAACGGTTATCTGCGCCGCGCGCCGCGCGCAAGCGAGAACAGACGCAGCACGGTCACGAACGAGCCGAGCGCAGCGAGCACGTAGGTCATCGCCGCGGCGCGAAGCATTTTCTTTGCGCCGGGGAGCTCGTCTTCGGCGAGATATCCGCCGTCCGTGAGCATTTCAAGTCCGCGCTTCGACGCGTTGAATTCGACCGGCAGCGTGATGAGCTGGAACAGCAGCATCATCACATAGAGCGCGACGCCCGCAAGCGCGATATAGTACCCGACGTTGCCGGCGCCCCGCGCAATCCACGACAGCAGCAGACCGCCGATGACCAGGAACGGTCCGATGCGGCATCCGATGTTCGCCATCGGCAGGATCACGCTGCGCATTTTCATGGGGCGATAGTCCTCATTGTACTGCAGCACGTGCCCGATCTCGTGCGCGGCGACGGCAAGCGCGGAGACCGAGCTCGATCCGTACACCGCTTCGGAAAGCCCGACCACCTGATTTCTCGGATCGAAGTGATCCGTCAGGCTTCCGGCAACCTGCTGGATCGGCAGGTTCAGGCCGTTGCGGTACAGAAGCTGCTGCGCAAGACCTGCGCCGGTCACGCCGCTTTTTGCGGGGACCTGCGCATATTTGCTGAATACGCTCGTCACGCGCGACTGCGCGATCAGAGACAGCACCATGACGGCGATCGCCAAAAAATAATACAAGTAACCTTCCATGCTTGTATTATAGCGCATCTTCCTGCGAATTACCATTGCAAAACGTGAAAAATATGTTATA
>JAZNHI010000116.1:0-8082 GCA_045576895.1 Clostridia bacterium
ACAATAGTATCTGATTGCTTTCCGTTTTCAAGAGAAACTGTTGCATTCCAGCAGATACCGCTTGCCTTGATTTCTCCTTTTTTCGCTTGTTCGTTATGTAATTCGGTCAACCGATTGATCATCTCTGTCGAGTCGGGGTAATTTTCTCCGTTGTCAACTGCTGTGAAGCTAATTTCATTATTATTATACTTTACTGCACCAAAAGGATAAAACTCGCCGTATTTTTTAAGCTGGTTTACAGCGAACGGTAATAATGCATTGAGTAATTCTTCGCATTCTTCTTTAGGGATCATATGTATCCTCCCAAGCAGATTGGATATATAAAATTAAGGGCTGCTATCTATTGTCAAAATGGCAACCCTTTTTTGGTGGAGGCGGGGGGAGTCGAACCCCCGTCCGAAAACCCGTTGGCAGGATTTTCTCCGAGCGCAGTCGGTGTTTTGGGATTCCCCTCGCGCGGCGCCCTCCGACAGGCTCCGCGTTACGGTAGCTTCATAAAGTCCGGCCTGCGGCAAAGCTTACGCAGGTTCGTTCCCTACCCTAATGACGCCCGGTTCCGAAGCGGTAAGTTTCCTCGGGCGGACGCGTAGCTGCTTTATGCAGCTGCGAGTTGAGTGTGATTGTTGTCAGTTATTTTAGACAGTTCCCGTTTTTAACGAAGCACGGGACTTCGGCTCGCTTATCCCGCTTCCGCGATCCCCGTCGAAACCATTTCGCCCCCAAGACCTTTAAGCGGTTCAGTTATATTGTATGCTGAACTTCTTCAGCGATACTGCTTTTTGATGTTCCGATCCATATCCCGATCGGCGTCCCTTTCTGCAATGCTTGCGCGTTTGTCGTAAAGCTTTTTACCCTTTGCGACTGCCAACTCTACCTTGACCTTGCCGTCCTTAAAGTAGACGGACAGGGGAACGAGGGAGTAGCCGTCCGCTTGGGAAAGCTCGCCGAGTTTTCGGATCTCGCGCGCATGTGCAAGAAGCTTCCTTGTACGGAACGGATCGTGGTTATAGATATTGCCCTGCTCGTACGGACTCACATGCATGCCGATCAAAAAGAGCTCGCCCTTTTTGACCTGTGCATAGCTGTCCTTGAGGTTCAGGGATCCTTTGCGGATCGACTTGACCTCGGTGCCCTGCAATGCGATCCCGCACTCGTAGGTGTCTTCGATGAAATAATCGTGACGCGCCTTGCGGTTTTGCGCAGCGATTTTGATTCCCTTGTGTACCGGCATGGCACGTCCTCCTTTCCCGGGAATAGAAACGGTGCATCCGAAGATGCACCGCTGCATGCATTTTATGCTCCGATCAGATCGACTTGCCTGCGAATCTGGCAATCAGCATCAAAGCGATAGCCATGACCGCGATCACGATCGCGAGAACAACGGTGATCTTCTGAAGCTTTGCTTCACGGCTTGCAGCCTTGCCGCGCTGAGAGAAGGAGACGGTATCTCCGCCGTATGCAGCGCCGAGGCCGGAAGACTTGGTCTGCTGGATCAGCACGACCACACACATCAGAACCGAAGAAAGCACCAGAATTCCGGTGATAATCCACATCAATACTTCCATAAATGTTCCTCCAAAAATATCTGCGGGAATGATTATAACACGCACCTATCGAAAATGCAAGCATAAAACGAAAAAGTTTGTATCGTTTTATGCCTGCATAATCGGTATTCCCAATTGTTTATCCGAGTAGCGACTTTCCGGTCATTTCCGCGGGGATCGGAAGTCCCAGAAGCTCTAAAAGGGTCGGGGCAAGATCGCAGAGCCTGCCGCCTTCGCGAAGCGTGACGTCTTTCCGCGTATTGTCGATGAGCATGCACGGAACCGGCAGCGTAGTATGCGCGGTGAACGGCGCGTTCTGTGCTTCGTCCCACATCAGCTCACAGTTGCCGTGGTCCGCCGTTACGATGCAGCGACCGCCGGTTTTGAGAATCGCTTCAACGACGGTGTTCAGGCATTCATCGACAGCATGTACCGCGCTTACAGCCGCTTCCATCACGCCGGTATGGCCGACCATATCCGGGTTTGCGAAGTTCAGGATCATCACGTCGTACTTGCCGCTTTCGATCCGTGCCTTTGCTTCCGCTGCGACTTCATATGCGCTCATCTCGGGCTTCAGATCGTAGGTTGCGACCTTCGGCGAGGGGATGAGGCAGCGGTCTTCATTCGCGTTCGGCGCTTCGACGCCGCCGTTGAAGAAGAACGTTACGTGCGCATACTTCTCGGTCTCCGCAATACGAAGCTGCGAAAGTCCCTTGTCGGCAACGTATGCGCCGAAGGTATTCGCAAGCGACTGCGGCTTGAACGCGACGTGCAGTGCGTTCTCGAACGTCTTGTCGTACTGCGTCATCGAAACGTAGTACAGCGGGAAGAAGCCGAATCTGCGTTCGAAGCCGTTGAAGTCCTCGAAGATGTAAGCGCGGCTGATCTCTCTTGCGCGGTCCGGACGGAAGTTGAAGAAGATCACGCTGTCGTTTGCGCCGATTGTTGCGGTGGGCTTGCCGTCGGTCAGAACGACCGTCGGCTGTACGAATTCGTCGGTGTCGCCGCGATCGTAGCTAAGCTGCATCGCTTCGGGACCGGAGGAGGCGGTGAAGCCTTCTCCGTACGTGAGCGCCGCATACGCGCGTTCCACGCGTTCAAAGCGATTATCGCGGTCCATGGCATAGAAGCGTCCCATGACCGTCGCGATCTTTCCGCAGCCGATTTCTTTGAGTTTCGCACCGAGCTGTTCCAGATACATCTTGCCGGAGGACGGGGGAACGTCGCGTCCGTCCATGAAGCAGTGGACATAGACCTTCTTCAATCCGTTGCGCTTTGCAAGCTCAACGAGCGCATAGAGATGTTCGAGGTGGCTGTGTACGCCGCCGTCGGAGCAGAGCCCCATGAAATGCAGTGCGGAATCGTGCGCCTTGCAGTTCTCAATCGCGCCGAGGAAGGCGGGGTTTTCAAAGAAATCGCCGTCCTGAATCGCTTTCGTGATGCGGGTCAGTTCCTGATAGACGATGCGTCCGGCGCCGATGTTCGTATGGCCGACCTCGGAGTTGCCCATCTGTCCGGCGGGTAGTCCGACGTCCATACCGCTTGCGCCGATCAGCGTGTGCGGATACTCCTTCCACATACGCATGAAATTCACGGCGCCGTCGGTCAGGATCGCGTTATACTGTTTTTCCTCGCGATAGCCGAAGCCGTCGAGGATGATCAATGCTGTAATCGGCTTCATCAGAAATGGACCACCTTCGAGAAGTCTTCCGCCTTGAGGCTTGCGCCGCCGATCAGACCGCCGTCGATCTCCGGCATTGCCATGAGCTCGGAGGCATTCTTCGGGTTCATGCTGCCGCCGTACTGGATGCGGACCTTATTCGCTGTCGCTTCACCGAACACGCCTGCGATCGCCTTACGGATCACGCCGATGGTCGCGTTCGCGTCTTCTTTCGTTGCGGTCTTGCCGGTGCCGATCGCCCAGATGGGCTCGTACGCGATGACGAGGGATTCGACCTGCGCATTCGTCATATCCTTCAATGCCGCAACGGTCTGGTTGGAAACAAGCTCGTCCGTGACGCCCGCTTCGCGCTGCTCCAGCGATTCGCCGACGCAGATGATCGGTGTGATGCCCGCGTTCAGCGCGGCAAGCGCACGCTTATTGACGGTCTCATCGGTTTCACCGAAATACTGACGGCGCTCGGAGTGACCGACGATCACGTATTCGACCCCGCGTGCTTTCAGCATGTCCGCGGAGATCTCGCCGGTGAACGCACCCTTTTCCGCCCAGTGGATGTTCTGCGCGCCGAGCTTGATGTTGGTACCCTTGATCGCCTTGCCGACGCAGCAGAGGTCCACATAAGGCGGGCAGACGACGACTTCGCACTTTGCGTCGGCAACGAGCGGAATCAGCGCTTCAACGAGCTCTTTCGCTTCGTCGGGCGTCTTGTTCATCTTCCAGTTGCCCGCGATGATCGGACGACGTCCTTCGGGCTTGTCGTTCAGAACCGCCACACCGGGAAGGATCTTGCCCTCGAGGAACTCAAGCGATGCGCCGCCGCCGGTGGAGATATGCGTCATCTTGCTTGCAAAGCCGAGCTTTTTCACTGCAGATGCGGAATCGCCGCCACCGATGATCGTCGTGCCTTCGCAGTCTGCGCAGGCTTCCGCAACCTTCTTGGTGCCGACCGCAAACGCCGGGAACTCGAACACGCCCATCGGACCGTTCCAGATGACCGTCTTTGCTTCGAGGATCGTCTTGCGATAGAGCTCGCAGGTCTTTTCGCCGATGTCGAGACCCATCCAGCCTTCGGGGATCTCATTGGAGGGTACGGTCTTGTGTTCCGCATCTGCCGCAAATTCCTTCGCAACGACCGTGTCGATCGGGAGCAGCAGGTTCACACCGCGTTCCTTGGCTTCTGCCATGAGCTCTTTCGCGAGCTCGATGCTGTTTTCGTCGAGCAGGGAGGTACCGATCTCATAGCCCATCGCCTTGAAGAACGTATAAGCCATACCGCCGCCGATGATCAGGCTGTCGCACTTTGCAAGCAGGTTCTTGATGACGCCGATCTTGTCCGCGACCTTTGCGCCGCCGAGGATCGCCACGAACGGACGAACCGGGTTTTCAAGCGCTTCGCCCATCACGCCGAGCTCCTTGCCGATGAGGTAACCGGCGACAGCGGGGATATAGTCCGCAACGCCCACCGTGGACGCATGCGCGCGATGCACGGTGCCGAACGCGTCGGAAACGAACAGGTCCGCAAGCGATGCGAGCTGCTTTGCAAATTCCGGATCGTTCTTTTCCTCTTCCTTATGGAAGCGGGTGTTCTCGAGCAGAACGATTTCGCCGTCCTTCATGTCCGCGATCGCTGACTTCGCGCTCTCGCCGATAGTATCGGTCGCAAACCAGACGCGCGTATCCGGAAGCAGCTCCGCAAGACGCTGACCGACGGGTTCCAGGGAATACTTCGGATTGACCTCGCCTTTGGGTCTGCCGAGATGGGAGCAAAGGATGACCTTCGCTTTGTGGTCAAGAAGATACTTGATCGTCGGAAGCGCAGCAACGATGCGCTTGTCGTCCGAAACGGACCCGTCCTCCGCGAGCGGTACGTTAAAGTCCACGCGCACAAGAACTCTCTTGCCTTCTACGTTGACATCTTCGATCGTCATTTTTGCCATAGTTGTATATTCCTTTCTTGTAATTTCTGTATCATGAAGCGGTTGCCCGCATCATTTCATATTTCATAGACGGCGCCTTCGACCGCGTACTGCGCATGGCAGTCATTGATCGGGGGATACGGTGTTCCGTCGGGAAACAGATGGGTGAGAATCGCTTCTCCGCAGTTTGCCTGTTTCCGCAGCGCAAGAACCTGCGCGACGGTCATGTGGTTCCGTAAAGCCTTTTCGTTCGATTCATCCCGCAGGCAAGCATCCGCAAGCAGCAGATCCGAACCACTTGCTGCGTCGATAAGTCCGTCGAACCATCCGGTATCTCCGGTGTAGAATATCGACCTTCCGTCTGCGCCCGTTATGCGGACGCCCATCGTCGGGACTGCATGCCGCACGGCGGTAAACCTGAGCGTCAGCGATCCGATTGAAGTCTGCATACCGTCAAACGTCTGCTCCGCGTCAAACACGGGATACTGCAGCCGATCCGTTTCCGGAGAAAACACCTTCAGCGGCGCTTTCAACTGCCCGAACTCAAGCATATACCGGAAGAGGTCGATCTCGCCCGCGTGATCCGCGTGCATGTGACTGAGCACGATCGCATCAAGCGAAAGAGCTTCCGGGTACAGATCGCGAAGCTTTGAAAGCGCGCCGCTGCCGCAGTCCAGAAGGATCCGCGTATCGCCGTCCTCCACAAGGTAAGAAGAGCAGCCGCCGCCCGGTGCGGGAAACGGTCCCCATACGCCCAAAAGCGTCAGCTTCATGCGTCGTCCTCCGTTGCAGCAAGGATCTCGTCGATGATCGCATCAACGTCGGAACCGCCGGTCGTGTTCGGATCGGAAGCGATCTTGTCGACTGTCCAGAGCTGATCGTCGCCGCTGCTTTCGCTGCTCGGCGTATAGGACAGCGGATGCGCCTGATAATCCGGCATGTCCGGTACATCCGATTGATCTTCGGCGTTATCATCTGGTTGATCGAGACCCGGCAGGGGAGAACCGTCTGCATTCAGCAGCTGCGGCACCGCATTATGGAGCGCGGCGGAGAGCTCGGAGAATTTCCGCGCATGATCCTTCGCTATCTCCAACTGCTCCTGCACCAGCACGTCGTAGCCGTTTAACAGAGCGGCATACTGTTCGATCTGCTGCTGCATGGAATTGCGCTTCTGCTGTCCTTCGTCCTCGGCTTCTCGAACGATCTCACGCGCGCTGCGGTACGCGTCGTCCACAATCCGATCCGCCTTTTTGCGCTGCGCGTCGCATTCGCCCTGCGTCTGCTCCAGCATTGCACCTGCCTTGCGCTGTGCGTCGGCAATCATATTGTCTGCCGTTGCCGTCGCCTCGTTCAAAGCGCGCCCGATGCCGCGTTCCCGGCGTTCCACGTCGATCACGCGATCCTTCAGCCGCTTGTTGTCAGCCGTCAGAGATTCGATCTGCTGTTCAAGTATGCGGATTCGTTCTTCCTGTTCTGCGATGATGCGCTGCTTTTTGCCGAACATGTTACACCTCCAGCCTTTCCTGCTGTACCGTTACGGGTACGGGGTAGTCCAAATGCCGATATGCGTCCGGCAAAACGATTCTGCCGCGCGTTGTGCGTGCAATAAATCCGAGCTTCAGAAGATAGGGCTCGTAAACATCTTCCACGGTACCGGCATCTTCGCCGGTGTATGCCGCGATCGTATCCAGCCCCACGGGACCGCCGCGGAACGTTTCGATCATGGCGACAAGCATCTTGCGGTCGACCGCATCAAGCCCGAGCTCGTCGATCTTCAGCATCGAGAGTGCACCCTGCGCGGTTGCAAGGTCGATCACACCGTTCCCGCGGACCTGTGAATAATCACGTACACGACGCAGAAGCCGGTTGGCAATACGCGGCGTTCCGCGCGAGCGGGAAGCGATCTCCAGAGCGCCTTCCTCGTCGATGTCGATATGCAGAATATCCGCGCTTCGCGTAACGATCTCCTTGAGACTTTCGGGCGTATACAGTTCGAGCTGTTCCTTTATCCCGAAACGGTCGCGCAGCGGGGAAGAGAGCATGCCGAGACGCGTCGTTGCGCCGATCAGAGTAAACCGAGGCAGATCGAGCCGAATGCTTCTTGCTCCGGGACCCTTGCCGATGATGATGTCCAGCGCAAAATCCTCCATTGCGGGATAAAGAACCTCTTCCACATTCGGATTCAGCCGATGGATCTCGTCGATGAACAGTACGTCGCCGGGACTGAGGTTGGTCAGAAGCGCCGCAAGATCGCCTGCATGTGTGATCGCGGGGCCGCTGGTCACGCGCAGACTTACGCCCATCTCGTTTGCGATGATACCCGCAAGCGTTGTTTTGCCGAGCCCCGGAGGTCCGTACAGCAAAGCATGGTCAAGCGATTCTCCGCGGGCTTTCGCCGCTGCGATATAGATCTGCATATGCTCCTTGACGCTCTCCTGACCAATGTATTCGGACAGAAAATGCGGGCGGATGCTGTATTCGTTTTTTGCGTCCTCTTCCTGCAGGGAGGAGGAAATCAGTCTGTCGTCCTGCATGCTTTACCCCTTTGCCATGCTTCTCAAAGCTTTGGTAATCAGTTCTTCCACACTGTCGGCTTCCTTGATCTTTGCGACGGCGCGGGACGCGGTCAGTCCGTCGTACCCGAGCGACGTCAGTGCTGCACCCGCTTCGCTCTGCAGCGTCGGCAGGGAAGGCTTCGCGCTTTCCTGCTTGATCGGAGCCATGCCGACGGATCCCTGACGGATCGATTCGCCGAGCTCCAGGATCACGCGCTGCGCCGTTTTGCGGCCCATGCCGGCAACCCGTTCAGACGCCGCGGGATTGTCGGTCACGATCGCGGCACGCACATCCGACGGCGTCATCGTTGAAAGCACGGACAGCGCAACCTTCGGACCGATGCGCGAAACGTTCAGCAGCTTCCGGAACATTTCGCGTTCCTCCG
>JAZNHI010000117.1:0-3043 GCA_045576895.1 Clostridia bacterium
TCGCCCTGCTGTGCCAGCGCCATGGTGATCGCCGCCGTCAGCGTCGTCTTGCCATGGTCAACGTGTCCGATCGTGCCGATGTTTACATGCGGCTTCGTACGTTCGAATTTTGCTTTTGCCATTGTAAGTTCTCCTTATAAAAATATTTTTTCATTTTTACCCGCAGAGCCTGCAATGGCAGCGGGCCGACCGTTATCATGTCGGTGCTCGCCGAAGCCGAAGCTCCGGCTTTTGGAGCGGGTGGCGGGAATCGAACCCGTATAGCCGGCTTGGGAAGCCGGTGCTCTGCCACTGAGCTACACCCGCATGCCTCCATGATAACGTTACTATTTTACTTGCTTTTTTTATAATTGTCAACGGATAAAAAGGGAATTGCCCGTGTTTTTCGCATAAACTGCACTATGAAACGAACCTTTTTTCTGCTTTTGTCCCTTTTCTTTCTCAGCTGCACCGCGCCCGCCGCGCCGTGCACGCCGATTTCGATCGACGCCGAGCCGCCGACTTATTTCGTGATCCTCGATTACGGGCACGGCGGATTCGACTGCGGCGCCGTCGGCGTCGACACGGGCGTACTGGAATCCGATCTCAATCTGCTGATCGGCGAACGCGTCGCCCGCGCGCTCGAGGACCGCGGCTGCTTTGTGCTGCGCACGCGAACAAGCGCGGACGCGCTCGGTGAAACGAAGCGCGACGACATGGCGCGCCGCGGCGCGATCCTCTGCACCGAGGGCGCGGACTGTACCGTTTCCATCCATATGAACAAGTTCGCCGACCGTCGTGTGAAGGGACCGATGTGCTACTTTCAGGCGGGCGCAGAGGACGGAAAGCGGCTTGCGCAGTGCGTGACCGACGCGCTTTGCGGCGCGCTGGGACGCAACGCCCGGCTTGCGAATCCCGGCAACAACTACGTGACGCGGCTTCCGTCCGTGCCGAGCGTGCTCGTCGAATGCGGATTTTTAAGCAATCCGGAGGATGAGCGGGACCTGCAGGAGCCCGGCTTTCAGCAGCGCCTTGCCGACGCGATCGCCGACGGCGTGCTTGCGTATCTTTCCGGAAACGCGCCGTAATTTTGACACAATTATGGCGATTGTGTTTCCTTTGTGACGTTTAGCACTCTCCTATTGACAGTGCTAAAACCTTGCGTATAATGGGTATTGAAAGAAGAAAGAAGGGCATCCTAAAGGAAATGAAGGAATGAAGAATGAAGAAATTCGGGATTCGTTCTTCACGACAGAACCCGAGGGTGTCCGAGGGCACAAGGGATTGTGACAAAGAGAAAGGAAGTGTGACCTATGCTGCCCAGTATTTGGAGTAATAATTGGTTTGATGACCTGTTTGACAGGAGCTTTACGATGACGCCGTGGCCGGAAGAGCGCGAGCTTTACGGCAAACACGCAAGGAACCTGATGAAGACCGACGTTCACGAAACCGAGGACAGTTACGAGATGAACGTAGATCTGCCGGGCTTTAAGAAGGAAGACATCCACGTAGACCTCAAGGAAGGCTATCTGACGCTGTGCGCCGAGAAGAACCTTGAGAAGGAAGAGAAGAAGGAAAAGAAGGTCATCCGCTCCGAGCGTTACGTCGGCTCCATGAGCCGCAGCTTCTATGTGGGCGACATTCGTCCGGAATCGATCAAGTGCAGGTACGAGAACGGCGTTCTGACCCTCGAATTCCCGAAGGCGGAGCAGCCGAAACTCCCCGAAACGCACAGCATCACGATCGAATAATCCCCCAGGCAACCGAACGGGACGGCGCAAAACGCGCCGTCCTTTTTTGCGTTTATGCCGCGCGACAATCCCCTTTTCGCCCCCCTTTTACACAAGGGGGGCATAGGAGAGCGCGCACACAAAAGCCTTCCCCCTGATGTGGGGAAGGGGGACCGCTTGCGGTGGATGAGGAGTACACGCAGAAAAGCGCCAGCTTTTCGCGGATGAATTGCCTTCGTCATGAATTGGCGCCGCCGTGAATTGCGGCAGAGCCGCATCGGGGCGCCTTCGACAATCATCGCGAAAAAAGCGACACAAACGGAGAAACGATCACACTACAAAGAATCGTCCGCAGACCGTACAATACAGGTAAACAAGAACGTGCGCCGCACCCAAGGCGCAAAGGAGGACGGCATGAGCAAACTTCGGATCCTGTTGGTGGACGACGACACGCGCTTCACCGATTTGATGAAAGGCTATCTTTTGACGGAGGAACGCGTCGGCGAGGTCGACACGGCGGCGGACGGCCGCGAAGCGCTGGAACGGTTGAAGGACAAGCATTACGACCTGATGACGCTCGACCTCATCATGCCGAACACCGACGGACTGACGGTGCTCGAACAGCTTCCGGCGGTTACCGGCGCGGCGGCGCCCGCGGTGATCGTGATCTCCGCGCTGCGGAACGAAACGATGGTGCGCCGCTGCTGCACGCTCGGCGCGCGGTACTTCATGGTGAAGCCGGTCGAGCCGGAAACGATCCTGAAGCGCGCGATCGACATGCTCGACAACGACCGCGCAAAGGGCGGCGTGCTGTCCTATCAGCAGGCGCCGAAGTCGTTCGACGAAAAGGTCACGGCGATCTTCCTCGTCGCCGGGATCCCCGCGCACATCAAGGGCTATCATTACCTGCGCGAAGGCATCCGCATGGTCTATGAGGACCAGAGCCTGATCAACCGCATCACCAAGGAGCTCTATCCGGGCATCGCGAAAAAGTTCAACACCTCCGCAAGCAAGGTGGAGCGCGCGATCCGCCACTCGATCGAGGTCGCCTGGACGCGCGGCAAGATCGAAAACCTGAACGCGCTCTTCGGCTACAACATCTACGGCAAAAACGACAAACCCACCAACGGCGAGTTTATCGCGCTGGTTGCCGATAAGCTCTTAATGGAAGAACAGAGCAAGAAAGCGGGCTGAAGCCCGCGCGGGCGGCTGTCATTTAGAGCCGCAGACGAAGAAACTGAAAGAAAACGGGCTGTCCGCCCGATTTCATACCCTTGCCGGGAGAAGCCCCGTCTCCTTGCAGGAATGCCCCAACCTCATAATCCGTGAAGGAC
>JAZNHI010000118.1:0-3146 GCA_045576895.1 Clostridia bacterium
CACCCCCTTGGCCCCCAGAACGACATGGCTACGATCCGACTTTGCGCAGTGCGACAGCCGTACCCGCGCGACGCTCAAAGTGCAGGACGGCTGCGTGAGCTTCTGCAGCTACTGCATCATTCCGTTTGCCCGCGGCGCGCTGCGTTCGCGCACGCTCGAAAGCGCCGAACACGAACTCCGGTCGCTTGCCGAACGCGGCTACCGCGAAGTCGTGCTGACCGGGATTCAGCTTTCGGCGTACGGCGTCGACCTTCCGGACAAGCCCGAGCTTGCCGACCTGATTTCACTTGCCGACCGCATTCCGGGTCTGGAGCGGCTGCGGCTCGGCTCTCTGGAACCGCGGGTCATCACCGACCGGTTCCTTGCCGTCGCCAGGGACAGCCGCACGCTGTGCAGGCAGTTTCATCTGTCGCTGCAGAGCGGATGCGATACGGTTCTTGCGCGCATGAACCGCCGCTATACGACGGCGGAATACCGCGACGCGGTCGACCGCATCCGCGCGTGCATGCCGGACGCCGCGATCACGACCGATATCATTGCGGGTTTCGTCGGCGAGACGGAGGAGGAGCACCGGGAGACCATGCGCTTTGTTGAGGAGATCGGCTTTGCGCGGATCCATGTGTTCCCGTATTCGCGCCGCAAGGGCACAAAGGCGGACGCCATGGAGGGACATCTGCCGCGGGCGCTGAAGGAAGCGCGCACGCGTGAGCTGATCGCGCTCGGCGAACGGCTGGAAGAAGCGTTTGTCGACAGACAGCTCGGCAGGACCGTCGACGTCATCATGGAGGACGACGGGACCGGCTATACCGGTAACTATGTCCGCGTGCGGTGCGAAGGCGCGTGCGGCGAGACAGTTTGGGTCAGATTAACCGCGCGGGAGGGAACGACCGCGATTGGTATTATCGAATAGGAGGTATTGACTATGTGTTTGTTCTGCAAGATCGCAGCGGGGGAGATCCCGTCGAAAACGGCGTTCGAAGACGAGAGCGTCTATGCATTCCATGACATCGCGCCGCAGGCACCGGTGCACATCCTTGTGATCCCGAAAAAGCATATCGAAAGCGCACAGGCGTTGACGCGCGAGGACGATGCGCTTCTCGGTCATATGTTCGAGGTCTCGCGTAAAATCGCGGCGGAAAACGGGCTTGACAAGACCGGTTACCGGCTGATCACGAACATCGGCGCGGACGCGGGACAGAGCGTGCCGCATCTGCATCTGCACCTGATCGGCGGAAAAACCTTGAAATGGGACAACTGAAACGGTTGCAAAATCGACAGGATTCGCGTATAATGAGGCAGATTCCAAGGATTGGGGAAAGCATATGACGGCAACACTGGACGAAGCAAAGCGCATTCATTTTATCGGGATCGGCGGCTGCAGCATGAGCGGCATCGCCCGCATCCTGAAGGCGCAGGGACATGAGATCACGGGGAGCGACCGAGGACACACGCAGTTCACGGACCGGCTGGAGCAGGAAGGCATCACCGTGTATTACGGGCACAGGGCGGAGCAGGCGGCGGACGCCGACCTGATCGTCTATTCCGCGGCGATCAAGCCTGACAATCCGGAGCGGGTCTACGGACGCGAGCACAGCATTCCGGAGCTCGAGCGAAGCGTTGCACTGGGACAGCTTTCGGCACGGTTCCATGAGGTCGTTGCCGTTGCGGGCTGTCACGGCAAGACCACGATCACGTCCATGCTGGCGTTCGTGAACGAAGAAGCAAACCTCGACGCAACGGTGCATGTCGGCGGGTTTATGGACCTTCTGGGCGGCGGCGTGCGGCTCGGCAAGAGCGATCTCTTTATCACCGAGGCGTGCGAGTATGTCGAAAGCTTTCTCACGCTGAAGCCCACGATCGCGATCGTCAACAACATTGACAACGATCATCTGGACTATTACGGCGACATCGACCACATCGTCGAAGCATTCCGCAAGTTCCTTGCACTGGTGCCGAAAACGGGCAAGATCCTTGCCTGTACAGACGACGTCTATGTCCGCGAACTGCTGCCCGAGCTCGGTGAAAACGTCATCACGTACGGTCTGAACAAGGGCGACGTTCATGCCGACAGGATCGCATTTGATTCGCTCGGCTTTCCGTCGTTCGATCTCTATGATTACGGCGAACGGATCGGCCGCGTCACGCTGCATGTGCCGGGCAGACACAATGTGATCAATGCGCTTGCGGTCTATGCCGCGTCAAAACTCTGCGGCGTTTCCTTCGAACAGTATGCGAATGCTATGGAGCGCTTCCGCAACACGAGCCGCCGCTTTGAACTGCTCGGCGAAAAGAACGGCGTCAAGGTCTTCCACGATTACGGGCACCATCCGAACGAGATCAGAGAGACGCTCGCCGCGGCAACGCATGTGCCGCACGGCAGGATTTTCTGCGTGTTCCAGTGCAACAGCTACACCCGCGCAAGGACGCTGTTCTGCGAAAACGTTACCTGCTTCGGGGACGCGGACGAGGTGCTTGTGCCGGATATCTATCCCGGACGCGAGGTCGACACGGGTATCGTTCACGCGCGTGACATGGTGGCGGGCATCAACCGCGAAACGCACAATGCGCAGTATCTCGGCACGTTCGAGAACATCGCCGCGTATCTCGACGAACATGCGGTTCCGGGCGACATCGTGATTACGGTCGGCAGCGGCGATGTCTACCGGCAGTCGCAGAAGCTTTTATAAGAAACAGAAACAGGGGGCGGTCACACTTGCGATCGCCCTCAAAATATATGAAAAAAAGAAAAATCAGGGCTTGACAATTTCCGGGAGAACGGCTAAAATAACAAGGTACGCAAAAAGTGTACATGCGCTTGTAGCTCAGTGGATAGAGTGCCCGGCTACGAACCGGTAGGTCGCAGGTTCGAATCCTGCCAGGCGCGCCAAAGAAAAACCCACCCATGAGGTGGGTTTTTCTTTGGCATTTTTATGGGAGATTCGAACCGAGGTTCGTATACGCGGCGAAAGCCGCGTGCCCGGCATTTCTTCCTTGTTTATCTTCATAAAAAATGCCGTATCCTGCCAGGCGCGCCATGTCGAGTGGTGATAACGGATCTCGTTATCACCATTCTTTTTGTATTCAACCCCCGCCATAGTGGCGGTGGTTTCGGGATACAAAAAACCTCGTCGATCGACGAGGTTTTT
>JAZNHI010000119.1:0-7040 GCA_045576895.1 Clostridia bacterium
AGGGAGCGGATCCATATTCCGCTCGTCGCCGATGTGCATTTCAACTACCGGCTTGCGATCAAAGCTGTCGAAAACGGCGTGGACAAGCTGCGCATCAACCCGGGCAACATCGGGAGCGCGGAGCGCGTGCGCATGGTTGCGGACTGCTGTAAAGCGCATCACGTGCCGATCCGCATCGGCATCAACGGCGGCTCGATCGTAAAGCAGTTCCTGCCGATGTACCGCGAAAACCCCGCCGAGGCGATGTGCCGCAGCGCGATGGGACACGCAAAGCTTCTGGAGGACTGCGGGTTTTCGGACATCGTGATCTCCTTAAAGTGCACGACCGTATCCGAAACGGTGCACAGCTACCGCATGGCGCAGGCGCGGATGGACTATCCGCTGCACATCGGCATCACCGAGACCGGGCCGATCGAAACCGGGATCATCAAGAGCGCGGCGGGGCTCGGCGCACTTCTTTTGCAGGGCATCGGCGACACGATGCGCGTCAGTTTGACCGGCGATCCGGTCCGTGAGGTGGAGACCGCGCTTGCGATTCTGAGAGCCGTGGGACTCCGGAAGGACGACGTGGAGATCGTTTCCTGTCCGACCTGCGGGCGGACGCGCTGCGACGTCGAGAAAGCGGCGGCGTACGTGAACGAGCACGTCGCGCACAACAAGGGGTATCTGAAGATCGCGGTCATGGGATGCGCGGTCAACGGTCCGGGCGAAGCGCGGGAAGCGGACATCGGCGTGGCGTTCGGCGACGGCAACGGCGTGCTGATCAAAAAGGGCGAGATCGTCGGACACGGCGGTTACGAAGAGATTTTACGGCGTCTGGTCGACGAGGCAAACGCGATCTTAGGCGCATAAGAAGAAACAGGGGCAGCATGAAGGAAGAACTCAGGGCGGCATACGACGCGGCGCATATCAAAACCGAGTGGCTCACGATCAAAAACGTGTACCTTTCGCGCGATACGCAGACGCTGACCGTTACGGTCGAGCGCACGGCAAAGCTGGTTGCAAAGGATGCGTGTGACACCTGGGAAGGCGCGATCCGTACGATCCTGCCCATGTATGCCGTACAGTTCGAGTACCGCGACGTCGAGCCGGAACGTGTCGCCGTTAAGCCTGCCGTGCCGCAGAAAAAGAACGAGGTCGACGTGCCGATCCCCGAAAACGGCGTGCTCCTCGGCAAGCCGATCCCCGAAGGCGCGGAGGAACTTCCGATCTTTGAGCTGAGCGGCGAGGAGGAGACCGCCGCCGTGTTCACGGGAAGGCTGGTGTCCTCGGAGATCCGCGACGACTGGTCGATGCGCGTCAAGAAGCCGAACTGCCGCGTGCAGTTCAACGTGACCGACCTCAATGACTCCGTCTATTGCACGGCAAGCTTCCCCGAGGAATGGCTTGCCGCACGGTTCGATCACTGGCTCAACGACGCGGCAAAGGGCGGCAAGGACCTTCGGATCAAGGGCGTCTGCAAGATCGTGAAAAAGACCGGCGAGCGCAGCGTCTACGTCGATTCCGTCGGCGTTCTGCCGCGCGCATTGCGCATGGACGACGCGGAGGAGAAGCGCGTCGAGCTGCATTTGCATTCACGCATGTCCACGATGGACGGCATCACGAACCTGACCGAGGCGTTCCGCACGGCGAAGCGATGGGGACACAGGGCGCTTGCAATTACCGATCACGGCGTTGTCCAGGCGTTCCCGGAGGCGGCAAAGGCGGCGAAGGCAACCGGCGTCAAGGCGATCTTCGGCGTGGAGGGGTATCTGATCCCCGATTGCGAATCGCAGCCCGCGGACGGCGATTTCACGGTTTTCGACATCGAGACGACCGGACTCAAAGCGGAGAGCTGCGACATCATCGAGATCGGCGCGGTACGCCTGCACGAAGGCAAAGTCGTTTCGCGGTTCCAGTCGTTCATCGACGACGGCGTCGTCATCCCGAAGAACATCACCGAGCTGACCGGCATCACGCAATCCATGCTTGAAGGCGCGCCGGGCACGCGTGAGGTGCTCGAACGCTTCCGCACGTTTGCGGAGGGCAGCACGCTCGTCGCACACAACGCGCAGTTCGACACAAGCTTTATCACCTATCACGGCGACCGGTTCGGGATCACGTTCCCGATGCCGTACGCCGACACGCTGATGCTGTCGCGCTATCTGCTGCGCGACGCGCTCGCGAATCACAAGCTCGATACGATCTCGGCGTATATGAACATCGACATGGGCAGCCATCACCGCGCGGACGACGATGCAAACACCTGCGCGATGATCCTGCTGCAGTTTATCGATATGCTGAAAGAACGCGGGATCGACCGCATTCCGATCGTGCCGAATACGCATGAGGCGTACCTTAAGCGCACGGCGAAGGAAAAGCGGCAGACGAACCATATCATCCTGCTTGCCAGAACACAGAAGGGCATGAAGGACCTTTATAAGCTTATCAGCTGGTCGCATCTCGATTATCTGCATGTGCGTCCGCAGATCCCGAAATCGCTGCTGATGCTCTACCGGAGCGACCTGATCGTCGGCTCTGCGTGCGAGGCGGGCGAACTGTTCCGCGCGGTCCTTTCCGGAGAGCCGCAGGAGAAGATCGAGGACATTGCGTCGTTCTACGACTATTTCGAGATCCAGCCGATCGGCAACAACGCGTTTCTGAAGCGCGAGGGCAGGGTGGAGAACGACGAAGGACTTCGCGATCTGAACCGCAGGATCGTCGGGCTCGGCGAACGAATGCACAAGCCCGTTGCCGCGACCGGCGACGTACATTTTCTGGAGCCGACCGACGCGATCTACCGCGCGATCCTGATGAGCAAGCTCGGCTTTGAGGACGCCTCCGAGCAGGCACCGCTGTACTTCAAAACGACGCGGGACATGCTCGACGAGTTTGCGTATCTCGGCGAGGAAAAGGCGAAGGAGATCGTCATCGACGTGCCGAACCGGATCGCGGACCTGTGCGACGAGCTCGTGCCGTTCCCGGAGGGGACGCATTCCCCGACGATCGAAAACGCGGAGGACGAGCTTAAGAACACGGCGATCGACCGCGCGCACGAGATCTACGGCGATCCGCTGCCGCCGATCGTGCAGGCGAGACTTGATAAGGAACTGAAATCCATCATCGGCAACCACTATGCATCCCTGTACCTGATGGCGCAGCGGCTGGTGAAGAAGTCGCTTTCCGACGGATATCTTGTCGGAAGCCGAGGCTCCGTCGGCTCGTCATTCGTGGCGATGCTCGCGGGCATCACGGAGGTCAACGCGCTGTCGCCGCATTATGTCTGTCCGAACTGCAGGTTCTCCGACTTCGACATCGATCACGAGAAGTACAGCGTCGGCGCGGACATGCCGAACCGCGCGTGCCCCGTTTGCGGCACGATGCTGCGTAAGGAGGGCTTTGAGATCCCGTTCGAGGTTTTCCTCGGATTCAAGGGCGACAAGGTCCCGGATATCGACCTGAACTTCTCCGGCGAGTATCAGCCGGTCGCGCATAAGTACGTGGAGGAGATGTTCGGCAAGGGACACGCGTTCCGGGCGGGCACGATCTCCGGCCTTGCCGAACGGAAGGCGTTTGAATGCGTCTATTCGTTTGCGGAGGCGACGGGACGCACGTTCTCGTCCGCGGAGGTCCAGCGGCTTGAAAAGGGCTGCGAGGGCGTCAAGGTCACGACCGGACAGCACCCGGGCGGCATCGTCATCGTGCCGCGGGATCACGACGAATACACCGAGGTATACGATTACACGCCGATCCAGTATCCGGCGGACAAGGTCGACAAGAACACGATCACGACGCACTTCGACTTCCATGCGATGGACGATCGCCTCGTCAAGCTCGACATCCTCGGACACGACGATCCGACGGCGCTGCACATGCTGGAAGCGCTGACCGGGCTGAACCCGCGCGAGATCCCGCTCGACGATCCGGACACGCGCATGCTGTTCTCGACCGTGGAGCCGCTGCACATCGATCTCACCGAGATCGGCTGCTCTTTGGGCACGCTCGGCGTGCCGGAATTCGGCACGGGGTTTGTGCGGCAGGTGCTTGAGAACACGCGCCCGACCACATTCGAGGAGCTGATCCGCATTGCGGGACTGACGCACGGCACGGACGTATGGCTCAACAACGCAGAACCGCTTGTCATGGGCGGTATTGCGAAGCTCTCCGAGGTTTTGTGCACGCGCGACGATATCATGAATTATCTGATCGCGCACGGCATGGAAGCGTCGCTGTCGTTCAAGATCATGGAGCGCGTCCGAAAGGGCAAGGGACTGACCGACGAGATGGAGCAGGCGATGGTCGACGGCAGCATCCCGGCATGGTTCGTCGATTCATGCAAAAAGATCAAGTACATGTTCCCGCGCGGACACGCGGTCGCATACTCGATGTCGTCGTTCCGCATCGCGTACTACAAGGTGCATTATCCGCTGGCGTTCTACGCGGTTTACTTTACGGTGCGCGCAGATACGTTTGACATCACGCGCGCGGCGGGCGGTCCGGAGGCGGTGAAACGGCAGATCGACGAGATCGAAAAGGAATCGTCCTCTTCGCAGAAGACCGACAGCGAGAAAAAGAAGGACAAGGAGCTTGTGACGATCCTTGAGCTCGTCTACGAAATGAACGTGCGCGGCATCGAGCTGCTGCCCGTTGATATCTATCAGTCCGACGCAACGAAGTTCCTGATCGAAGGAAATGCGCTGCGGCCGCCGTTCGACGCGATCCCCGGCGTCGGCGCGGGACAGGCGATCGCGATCTGCGAGCGCAGAAAACCCGGTGTGCGATATCCGACGATCGAGGACTTCGCGAACGAGACCGGCGCGAACACCGGGATCGTCGCCATGCTGGAAAGCTGCGGCGCGTTCGGTGATATGCCGAAAAACAAACAGATCTCGCTGTTTGACTTTTAGCAGGGTACATGGCTGCCGCACGGATAGTATTTTGGAATAATTTGTGAATAATCCGAAAAGAGATTGACAACGGAATCAGAATTTGCTATATTGTATCAAGAAATGGTATTTCCCCTTATTGAGGTCAATATGTGGGATTAAAGGAGCGAGAATCGTGGAACAATACGAAAAGCCGAATATGGAGATTATTGTTCTGACGGAGGATGTTATTACCAAGAGCGGCGGTTGCGGCTATGAATGCGGTACACCCGGCTCGGGTACGATCGAGACCCCACCAATCCCATAAATTTACGGAGGTAATGATGATGAAAGAGTACGAAAAGCCCATCATGGAAGTCGTTGTGATTAACGGCGATGTTATCACGGGATCCTACGAATGTGATACTGAAATGCCGCCGATCCCGATTTGCTTGGGCGCTGAAAACTGATCGGAACTTTTCAGAGACCGATAGAGAGACCGATAGGGTAATCGTTAGGCGTTTCTATTCATGAATGAGATTTGCAAACCGGATGCAGTGCTGGAGCGATTGATATTGCCTCAGGCACTGCACCTTGGTATATCTTATGTTCCGTCACAATTCGTACTGCCGTTCTCACATAACGGAAGGCAGTACGTATTTCATGTACTCACAAAACAGTTGATCGAAGGCACGATCCCGGATTCGGCACACGCAGGGGAAGGTTTTGACGATCTGATCAAGGCGATGTTCCTTGTTCCGGAGGGGAAGGACGAGTGCGCCTATTATGAATCGGTCGCGCAGATGATGCGGCTGTACGGACGGACCAAGGGCGTTCCCGCTTATACGATCATGCCGACGCTCGGCTGCAACGCCCGCTGCGTCTACTGCTACGAGGAAGGCAGAAAACCTGTCAGGATGACGCCGGAAATCGTCGAACAGACGATCCGCTATCTTCTGAAAACCCGTTCAAAAGAGGAAATCACCATCAGTTGGTTTGGCGGCGAACCGCTGCTGTGTCCGGATATCATCGATCATATCTGTGATCGGCTGCGCGAGGAAAACGTTTCCTTTCAATCGATCATGGTCACAAACGGCAGTCTGATCACGCCCGGAATCATCGATAAGATGCTGACGCGATGGAACCTCAAACGTCTGCAGATATCCTTGGACGGGGCGGAGCAGGACTACATCGCCAGAAAACGGTATTACGCCGTTTCCGATCAATATCATTCCGTGCTGCACACGATCGGGCAGCTGTCGGAAGCAGGGATCCGCGTTGCAATTCGCGTCAACGTAGACGAGGGCAACTGGCCGGGCATCCCGCAGCTTCTGGACGACATGGATCGTTTTGTCGGGCACAAGGAGCATGTCACGGTATACTTCAGTCCTCTGATGGATGTTCGCGCCGGAGAAAACGACCTTGCCATGTGGAAGAAAATCACAGATGCCGCGCCTTTGATCGAAAAAGCCGGATTCCATGCGCTTGCGTATTTGCGATCGTTCAGGAGATTCCGCGCCAATCGATGCATGGCGGACAGCGGCAGCGAGGTCATCGGACCGGACGGCAGCCTGTATCCGTGCGAACACTGCCCGCCGGAGAGCCGCTTCGGCGATATCTTCAACGGCACGACCGACGAGCGGGCAAGAACGGAATTCTGCAGAACCGACCGCACGCGGGAGATGTGCCGCAAGTGTACGTTTTTACCGGACTGCACGAGCTTTGCCTCCTGCCCGTGGACGGATGCGCACTGCAAAGAAGCGCATCGGATGAACAGCATAGCAGATCTGCGGTATATGCTCGATCGAGACAAAAAGCAGCGCGAAGAGCAAGCGCAGGAACCGGATGAGGACGATACCGTCTGCTGAGGAGAGATAAAAATGAAGCTGAGAAAGGATTTTATCGTACAAAACATCGACGACACGCAGTTTTTGGTACCGCTCGGGCATGAAGCGTTCAACGGGATCGTGCGCAGCAACAAGACGGCGGCGTTCATCGTAGACTGCCTGAAGAACGATACGACGAAGGATCAGATCGTGGACGCCATGTGCCTGCAGTACGACGCGCCGCGCGAAACGATCGATGCCGACGTGGAGGAGATCCTCGCAACGCTGCGGAGCATCAACGCGCTGGAGGAATGACCCGATTCGAGGATCTGCTGAGAGAAGACGGCAGGCTGGTATACAAAACAAAGGG
>JAZNHI010000120.1:0-4024 GCA_045576895.1 Clostridia bacterium
CCCATGATCACGACCAGCAGAAGCTGTTCGCCGAATGCGGACAGATTACTTAGCAGCCAGAAGCCGAATCCGCTGCTGCCGATATGTTCCTGCAGCCATTCCATGAGCTGCACTTCCCAGTCGAAGAAGAACGATGCGCCAGTCAGTTCCATAAGAAAAGGACTCCTTATCATTTTTTAGTATTATACAGCGATCGACAGCATTTTGCAATCGTCTGCACCGGCAAAATCGAACGCCGCGGCGCAAAAAAAACGGCGGTCGTTGCGACCGCCGCTTTGCGCTTATTTATTTTCGGTAGAACAGGATGCCGATGCAGTTCGGACCGCAGTGCGAAGAGACCGTGCAGCCCGCACGGGTGTGAATGACCTCCGCAAAAGGCGCGTTCTTCAGGACGGCTTCCTCGACGGCGTTGCGGATCTCGTCGCTCGAACCGGAGTCGGTGATGAAGATGCGGCGAAGGTCCAGCGAATCCTTGTCTTCGAGCTTGTCGTTGACGTACCGCACGACCGCGCGCTCGAACGAGCAGCGGTATTTTTTGTCCACGCCCATCGTGCCGTCATGCTTGACCTGGATCGACGGCTTGATGTTTAAAAGGTTCGCGCCGAACGCAAGCAGGGAATTGCAGCGTCCGCCGAGCGCGAGATAGCGCAGCGTGTCGAGAACGAAACTGACGTCGAGCTTCTTCTTGCGCTCTTCGAGGATATCGAAGATCTCCTTTGCGCTCTTGCCCTCGTCGCGCAGGATGCACGCGTCGAGCACCAGATGCCCGATGCCGGTGGACAGCGTGCGCGAGTCGACGATGTACACGTTTTCAAAGCCCTCGGCGGCAAGACAGGCGTTTTGGTAGCAGCTCGACATCTCCGCGGAAATCGTGAAATGCACGATGCCGTCGTAGCCTTCGTTCTTCACCTTGGTAAAGAACTCCGCGTAGTCGCCGACGTTGACCGCCGCGGTCTTCGGGATCGACTTGGTCTTTTCGACGTAGCTGTAGATATCGTCGCGCGTGACTTCGATCGAATCCTTGAGGTCTTTGTCGCCGAGACGGATATAGAGCGGGGTGATTGCAATGTCGTATTGTTCAATGAGCTCCGGGCTCAGATCGCAGGTGCTGTCTGCGGAAATGCGGATGCGCATGGGAATCCTCCTGAAAATCCATAATATTCTATTTTGATGATAGCACGCGTTTTTGTCAAGGTCACTCTATTGTTCGCGAAAAAAAGTCCACCGGCAGGAGAATCAGCCTCTACTGTCGGTAGAACAGCGGGAATATGCGGTTCAGATCCGGAACAGGCCTTTGCTCGCGTGATCGATTGCAAGCGCAAGTCCCGAGCCGACCGCCGCCTGCAGAAGGTTCAGCGGCAGATCCGTCCATGCGTACGCGCCCGCGACGAACAGCTCGTATACGAAGTATCCGAGCGGAATGATCGGTACGGCAAGGAACGCCAGATACCGAAGCTTGCCCGGAAGCTTGCGCCATAAAAGCCCGAAGGCAAGCGCGGTCAGACCCTTCACGGCGAACGTGACCGGCGCGTACAGCGCAAAGCCGCCGATCAGATCCGCGAGCGCACTCCCGACGCCCGCGCACAGCGCCGCCCATCCTGCGGGCAGCAGCATGGCGGCAAGGAACACGCCCGCGTCGCCGAAGTTCAGATACCCCGCCGGGAGGGGGATCCGCGCATACGCGGTCAGAAGGAAGATCACGGCGGCCAAAAGCCCGCCTATGGCAAGAAAACGAGTGCGTCGATCGTTCATAACAGCCTCACAGAGAATAACATACGGTCGAAAACGCGGCGTCGGACACGGCGGGCAGCGCACGGGAAGCCGCTTCCTCGGTCTCAAAGAGACCGAACACGGCGGAGCCGCTGCCGGTCATCTGCGCGGCGATCGCGCCCGCGTCCAGAAGCTTTTGCTTCAGCACGCCGATCTCGGGGACCAGCTCGATCGCGGTGGGCTCCAACACATTCTGCATGAGCGGCGCAAGGGCATTGAGGTCCCCTCTTGCGAGCGCGGCGACGGCGGAAAGCGTGCGGACCTGCGGCCGCGGCAGCGGAAGCCTTGAAAACAGCTCGCGCGTGGAAACGCCCTCCTTCGGCTTTGCGATCACGAACCACAGGCGCTTTCCGAGCGCAAACGGCGTCAGGATCTCGCCGACGCCCTCGCAGCGGCAGGTGCCGCCGACAAGGCAGAACGGCACGTCCGCCCCGACCGAAAGCGCGATCTCTCTGAGCGTGCGGTCGTCCGCCATGCGGTGCAGCCGCTGAAGCCCGCGCAGGACCGCCGCCGCATCGGCGCTGCCGCCGCCCATGCCCGCTTCCGCGGGAATGCGCTTTTCGCAGCGGATCTTCGCGCCGCAGCCGGTCGCCGCCTTATACAGCATCGCCGCCTTGTACATCGTGTTTTCCAAAGGCAGCGTCATGCCCGTCACATGCACCTCGACCGTGCGCGATTTTTCCACGAACACGCGGTCGAACAGCGACACCGTCTGCATAACGGTGTCGAGCGCGTGGTAGCCGTCCGCGCGCTTATACAGCACGCCGAGCGTCAGATTCAGTTTTGCCTGCGCCAGTTCCTCAATGATCATGCGAAAAGTATAGCACGGCTTTTTCAGGAACGCAATAAAAAGCTTTCCGTTCCGGCACGGATGTGGTATAATTATCTATTAGGACGGCATTGCCGTCAATTCGCGCGCGAAGCGTAATTCATTTGATGATTTGCTCCTGCGGAGCATATCGGGAGATCCTATGAAACTTTGTCCTTTGTGCAGCGGTTCCTCGGGAAACGCGACCTATATCGAAGCGGGCAGCGCGAAGATCCTGATCGACGCGGGGCTGTCGTGCAAGCGCATCGTCGAGCTTCTTGCGAGGATCGGCGTCGATCCTCGCGATCTTTCCGCGGTCTTCATCACGCACGAGCATGACGACCACATCCGCGGCGTGAATATCCTGTCCAAAAAATACGATCTGCCGGTCTATGCCAACGCCGACACGTGGTCGGTGATGCGGGAAAAGCTCTGCGGCGTCGCGCCGAAGAACGTCTGCGTGTTCGAATCCGACCGCGATTTCTATCTTGCCGGCGTGCGCGTGCTGCCGTTCACCGTCCCGCACGACGCGATCCACTGCGTGGGCTACACGATCTCGGCGGGCGGACACAAGGTCGGTGTCTGCACGGACCTCGGGCATGTCGACGCGCGGATCCTTTCGATCCTTTCGGGCTGCGAGCTGCTGCTCTTCGAGGCGAACCACGACGTCGATATGCTGATGGCGGGCAGCTATCCGTACCAGCTGAAAAAGCGCATCCTGTCCGGCAGCGGACACATGAACAACGACGACTGCGGCAAAGCGCTCGTCAAGCTGTACGGCACCGGCGTGAAAAACGTGATCCTGGGCCATCTGAGCCGGGAGAACAACTATCCGGAGCTTGCCATGGTCGCGGTGCGCGCCGCGCTCGAGGAAGCGGGGATCGACGACATGCAGCTTGCGATCGCCGCGCGCGAGGAGCCGACGGGGGTGTTTGAGCTCGTATGACCGTTCGCATCGCCTGTGTCGGAAAGCTGAAGGAGCGATATTTCGAGGACGCCTGCGCCGAGTTTCAAAAGCGGCTTTCCCGGTTCGTTTCGCTGGAGATCGCGGAGGTCGCCGACGAAAAAGCGCCGGAATCCCTGCATCCCGCCGACGAGATCCTTGTCAAAGAAAAGGAAGGGAAGCGCATCTTAAAGTGCATCGGGCAGAAGGATTTCGTCGTCGCCATGTCGATCGACGGCAAGCAGATGACGTCCGAGGCGTTCGCCGCGTTTCTCGGGGAGAAGGAGACCGGGGCGCGTCCGCTCACGTTCGTGATCGGCGGCTCTTTGGGACTTTCCGACGAGGTCTATGCCCGGGCGAATGCGAAGATCTCGTTCTCCAAAATGACCTTCCCGCACCGCATCGCAAGACTTCTGCTGCTCGAACAGCTTTACCGCGGCTGCAAGATCCGCGCGCACGAGGCGTACCATAAATAAACCGCGCAAAGCAGCTTTCCGTGCAAG
>JAZNHI010000121.1:0-9085 GCA_045576895.1 Clostridia bacterium
AAACCGAAATGCGCCGTCTGACGCTGCTGCTTCTCTGCGCGCTGCCGCTTTGCGGGTGCATGCAGTCCAAGAATATCGATGAGTACGCGTACGTGCTGAACGTCGGCGTGGAGCGCGGCACAACGATGCCGTACCTTGTGACGCTGCTTGTCTCCGCGCCGGGCGGCTCGGAGGAGACAAAGGTGGAGAACACGGTGATCTCCGCGGAGGCGCGGTCGTTCTCCGAGGCGTATGAAACGCTGAATGCCGCCTATCCGAGCAGGCTCAGCTTTTCGCGCGCGTCGCTGCTCGTGATCGGCGAGGACCTTGCGCGAACCGGGGAACAGACGGCGTTTCTGGATTTCGCGTTCGGGAAAGCGGATCTGTGGCCGAACCTGCGCGTGATGATCGCAAAGGATCCGATCCGCGAGGTGTTCGAAGGGTGGCTTTCGGACAGCGATCCGTCGCTCCGCAAGATCAAGACGGCGGCGGGGGACCTGAGGCGCGCGTCCGGCACGGCGGCGGACACCGGCTACGGCACGTATCTCGAAGCGCTCGGGGACAAGCGGTTCGATGCGATGCTCGCCTATGCGGGCGTCAACGAATACGGTGTCGGGGAGGACCTTGTCGGCGGCGAAGCGTACCCGAAGGTCGGCGGCTCGCTGCTCACCGAAAGCCTCATCAAAACCTCGATCGCGGGCAGCGCCGTGTTCGACGGCGACCGCATGGTCGGGGTCCTGGACGGCAGGCACACGATGGAAACGCTGATGGTGACCGGCCTGTTCCGAAGGGGCGAGATGCGGTTCGTGCTGCCCGACGGACAGGAGATCGGCGTTGTGTTCAGCCGCGTACGCGCGCCGAAGCTGCACGGCGAAAAACGGAAAGCGAAGGCAGAGATCTTTCTGGAAGCGGACCTTCTGGAACCCGAGCGGCTTTCCGTGGAAAGCAACGCGCTGAAATCATTTCTGGAGGAACAGCTTTCCAGGGAGCTTTCGGCGGTCTTTTCCGCGCTGCAGCGCAGCAACAGCGACGCGATGGGCTTCGGCAGACTGCAGGCGAAGCGGTTCCGTTCGGCAGCGGACTGGGAGGCATATGACTGGAAGGCGGATTACCGCACGCTCACGGTCACGTTTTCGGTGACCGTGATGCTTTCGCACAGCGCGCACAATCCGGAAACGGAGTAAAGCGATGATCCTGTATCTATGTCTGCAGCTCGTTCCGCTGGCGTACGGGGCGCTTTATCTCCGGCACAGCATCCGGCGAAGGAGGAGGGGACAGGCGGCCGCGATCGGCGTCCTGCTGTTGCTGACGCTCTCCGCCGCCGCGCTGCTCCTATGGGAATTTCTTTCGCTGCCGTAAACGAAAAACGCCGTCCCGCGGGACGGCGTTTCTGTCGGATCGGTTACTGGACGCTTTCGGGGATCAGGGATGCGGCGTCCATGATGTGTGCATAGAGGAGTTCCACCGCTTCGGCGACGTTGCCCGCTTTGCAGGCGGCAAGGATCCGCTCGTGCTCGACGACGGAGATCTCGCGCTCCGCGGCGTCGCCGTAGAAGCCTGCGCGCAGATACCGGTCGATGTTCGCGTGGATGATCTCCATCAGCATATCCGCAACGGGGTTGTTCGCCTTGGCGGTCAGGACCTCGTGGAAGCGGATGTTCAGGTTTTCGGACGCGATCATGTCGCTGACCTTGCGCTGTTCATCCAGGATCGCGTCGAGCGCGACAAAGTCTTCCTCCGTCATGCGCGGAACGGCAACCTTGAGCATCGCAACGGAGATCGCCGCGCGTACCTGCATGGTGTTGATGAGCATTTCGCGGGAAAGCTCGGTGACCGTTGCGCCGCGGTTCGCGTGGATCGTGACCAGATGCTGCGCTTCCAACTGGCGCAGCGCCTCGCGGACCGGAATGTGGCTGACGTTCAGCGCGGCAGAGATCTCGTCCTGCTTCAGCTGCATACCGCCGGGAAGCGCGCCGTTCACGATGCCTGCACGAAGAACGCGATAGACCCATTCCTGCGTTCCGAATCCTTCACGATTTTCAACATTGGCTGCAAGTGCCTTGTAATCCATATTTTCTCACTCTCCATATAAGAATTGCGGCAATAGATTCTTATTACCCTCATATAATATACTATAAATTCGTCCGTTCGTCAACCATTGTTTGGAGAAATATTCAATTTTACGGAGAAAAAGGGCTTGCGCGCCATACGGAGATCCGGCGCTTTGCGCTCGGACGGCCGCAGAGCGGTGCACCGTCGGACAGCAGCGAGGGATGCACGGGCACGACATAATACGCGTACGCGCCGTTCAGCCGGTCGACCGGGTCCGTGTACCGGACGGGATAGACCGGCGCCTCAAAGGTCGCGACGAGAACGGAAAAGCCCTCGGCGTCCTCGCGGTAGAGACGGTAGTTCATATAGCGCGAGGGCGGGGTAAAGGCGATCTCGGCGGTGTCGTCGGACAGCGTGACCGAGAGATCGACGGGCGGCTCCGGAAGCTGCCAGTAATCGGAGACGGATCGCGGTTCCGTGCCGCGCACAAAGTATTCCGATACGGTCTCCGATGCGGGCGTCAGTCCCGTCGTGAGCACGGCAAGATGCTCGCTTCGGAGCGTCACGCGGTCGAGCGGCACTAAAATGACGCTGTCCGGAACGGAGAAATCCGGCGCGCCGCCGTTAGGGTACAGCGCGGAAAAGATCTCGGACAGCAGCATGGCGGGGTAGGTACCGCCGCCGCAGTCCTTCGGCAGGCAGCGCCCGTTTTCCGCGTCGTCGAAGCCCATCCACACGACGGCGGCATAGTCCGGATTGTAGCACGCGAGCCAGATATCGCGGTTGCCGGTCTCGTCGCCGACCGTGCCGGTCTTTGCGGCAAGCGGGATCGGCAGCGCGGAAAGCAGGTTTGCCGTGCCGGTCTGCGCCACGCTTTCGAGAAGCGAGGTCAGAATGAATGCGCTGCCTTCGGACATGACGCGCGTGCCGTCCGGTTCGTGCCGGTAGAGCTCCGTGCCCGCGCGGTCGGTGATGCGCGTGACGACGTACGGGGAGCGGTAGATCCCGCCGGAGGCGAGCGCGGCGTACGCGCCGCACAGCCGGTATGGGGAAACGCCGTAGGTGAACCCGCCGAGCGCAAGCGTCAGGGAATCGTCGCGCACGTCGAACGGAATCCCGAACCGCGCGGCGAACGCCTTGCAGCGCGAAACGCCGAGATCGCGGAAGAGCGAAACGGCGGGGAGGTTCAAAGACCGCGTGACCGCCTCGCGCATGGTGATCCATCCCGCATAGCGTCCGTTCGCGTTTCGCGGCGTGTAATCGCCGAATACGGTCGCGTCGTCGAGCAGCATGGACGCCGCGGTGTAGCCGGCTTCGAGCGCAGGCGCATAGACGAGGATCGGCTTGATTGCGCTGCCCGGCTGACGGCGGATGCGCGTGGCACGGTTGAACCCGAGCGCGGCGTCGTTGTTTCGTCCGCCCATGATCGCGGAAACGCCGCCGGTCTTTGCGTCGATCAGCACGAACGCGCCTTCGCAGGATTCGTCTCCGTACGTCGGAAAGTACGCGTCGTTGCGGAACGCGTTTGCCGCGATCCGCTGCGCGTCGGGGTCCATCGCGGTCTCGACCGTATACCCGCCGGTCAGCAGCGTATCGAGATCGCAGCCGAGGATGTCCGCGGCTTCGGTCATCGCAAGGTCGATATAGGAATCGTGCCGCTGCTTATCGGTGTCGGCAATCAGCACAAGCGGCTCCGTCTTGGCGCGCGCCGCCTCCTCCGCGCCGATCATGCCGTATTCGACCATCTGGTCCAGAATGACGCCGCGCCGTCCGACGGACGCCTCGGGCCTCAGATGCGGCGCATAGGTCGCCGGGGATTTCAGAACGCCCGCGAGCAGCGCGCTCTGCGCAAGGGTCAGCTCGGAGGCGTGCACGCCGAAATAGCCCTCCGCCGCGGCTTCAATGCCGTAATACCCGCCGCCGAAGTAGACGCGGTTCAGATAGCAGGTTAAAATCTCGTCCTTGCTGAGAAGCTGTTCGAGCCGGTAGGAGAGGATCGCTTCATCGACCTTGCGGTCGAGCGTCTTTTCGGCGGACAGGTGCGTCAGCTTGATGAGCTGCTGCGTGACGGTGCTCGCGCCTTCCACGTACGAGCCCGCCTTGAGATCGTGCAGCGCCGCGCCCGCGATGCGGATGAGGTCAAAGCCCGGATGCGAATAGAACCGCGCGTCCTCCGCGGCAAGGAAGGCGTTGCGCACGTGCGCCGGAAGCGTGTCGGCGCTGACGGACACGCGGTTTTCGTGCAGATAGAGCCGGGAGACGATCGCGCCGTTTTTGTCCGCGATCAGCAGCGTTTCCTCGGACGTGTAGATCTTTTCGAGGTCCAGCAGATACCACGCGTCCTGCGAAAAGATCCAGACCGCGCAGGCAAGCAGCGGGGCGAAGATCAGAATCAAAAGCGCGCGAAAAAAACGCCGACGGCGGCGTCGGCGATAGAGACTTTTATAGGTTCGGATGGCTTGTTGCTCGCACATACGGACAGTATGCGGAAAACGGCGGTTTCTATGCGCGCGGAAGCAGGAAGCGACGCAAACGCGCACGGTACCATTTCAGGAAAAGCTGATAAAACACGTCGAGCAAAAACAGAAACAGCAGAAGCCCGAGCCCGATGAGCGCGGTGACGAGCGGTGAAAACAGCGTCAGCGCGTTCACGCCGAACAGCGAAAGTCCGAACAGCACGAGCGCGGTCCACAGAAGAACGATCCCGACCGCAAGCAGCGTCGCGTGGGTCTGCTTTTTGAGGTTTGAAAGCGCGTGCCGCAGCGGCACATACGGCGCAAGCACGCACACGTAGGCAAGCCAGATGTAGTGCGGAAACGGCAGCGCAAGCACGAACGCGGCGATCGCCGCTACGCAGAGGAGCAGATAGCCCCAAAGCCGTTCCTCGCACAGCGGCAGCATGCAGAGCGCGATCGGGAACAGAAACAGCAGACCGAAAAAGCCCGTCGCTTCCGCCGCGCAAAGCAGCAGCAGCGCAAGGAGCGCGCACATCGGCACAAGCCGTTTCGGGGATGGTTCGCGTGCAAACGTCATACTCAGATCCGAAGGACCGTCAGGCCCTTTTCCTCCGCCATTTTCAGAGTCTGCGCAGAGCCGCTGGGCTTTCTGCGCACGTAAGCGATGCAGAACTGCGCGTCCTGCACCATGCGCGCGTTGCGCTCGCGCATGCAGCCGGGATGGTACGATTCCGAAAGCACCAGCGTCTCGTCCGCGCCGTTCAACAGATTCCGGTACCGAAGCATATCCGCGGGGGAGTAGGCGTTCGCCTGTCCGCGGTGCGGAACGTAGACCGCAAGCGAGATCGCGGGATCGACCTTTTTCCGCGCAAGGATCCATTCGCCTGCAAGCAGGTCAAACCCCTTTGCTCCGCCGACGACGAACCGGTCGCAGCCCTCCCGGATCGCATCGTCGACCGCCGCCTCCAGCGCGGAAAGCAGCGTTTTGTATGCCGGACTGTCCGCACCGGGCAGCTCGCGGTGTCCCGTAAAGCAGCAGGTCATGCAAGCGCTCCTTTCTGCATCGTGCGGTGATGCAGCAGTGCGGAAAGCGTCTCGCGGTCGTCAGCGTCGTATGCACGGATCAGCGAGACCGCAAGCGCAAACGCCTGCTCGAAGAGCATCGGCACGCTTTCGTCGCGCACGCGCTCCGGCTCCCAAGGGGAGACCCAGCTTTTGCGCGATAGGTTCATGCAGTCCTCCGGATCTTTATGGTCCGGGCCGATCAGAAAGTCGGAAAGGAAGCCGTCCTTTTTGAACGGATGCTCAAGCGCGCGGAAGAAGCGGTACCGCCTGCCGTTCGGATCGTACAGGAAGGGCGCGAGCCTTCGGAACTTCCGGAGCCCGCGCACATACGCGCCGGAAACGGAGACGCCGCATAGATCCCGGGACACGCGCGCAAGCAGCGCGTCGATCGGCTTTGCGTCGACACGCGCAAGAAAGATCTCCCGATACGGGATCGCTTCGCGGGTCTTTTGATACACGATCGAGTCGATCACGCCTTCAAAGCGCGAATGCGCACTGCCGCGATGGTTTGCGTCAACGTACGGATGGACCGTGCTGTCGAGCGCGATATGCGTCAGGAATCCGTACAGATACGGGCGCAGCGCGTCGTCCGCGGCGTCCGCAAGCGCCAAAAAGAGCGTACCGCAATCCAGCCCGTGCAGAACGTTGCCGTGCTTCTTCTGATGCGGGATGAACGGCGTCGGCGGCAGACGGTCGTAGAAATACCAGTCCGGACCGAGACAGCCCAGCCGGTAGTATTCTCCGAGCGATGCGAGCGGTTTTTGGACCGCTTCGGCGACGCGAACGCCGAATGCGATATGCGTACAGATGTTTGGCATAGGAATATGATACCATAATTTCCGGTTTTTGTATCCGTTTTCCGCTTTCTTTTTTTATCTTTTTGTAAACGAAATGCAAAATCTCTTCCGATTTGCGAAATGCGTGATAAAATGTCAGCATAGGAAATGACCGCATAGGAGGGGCACGCCCATGAAACGAATCAAAAACAGAAAAAAACATTTCCGGATCAGCAACCCGCTCGGGTTTTCGCTGTTCTGCGCGATGATCATTTTGGTCGTCGGACTGGTTGTCGGCGCGGTGTTCCTCGCGAAGGGCGGATACTTCAAGCAGATGTTCAACAGTGTGAAATCGGAAGTGAGCGGCAACCGTGCGACGCCGACGCAGGAAGCGGAAGCGACGGAACCGCCGACCGTCACCGATGCGCCTTCGATGCCGCCGACGGAGGAAGCCGCGGAAACGCCGGAAATCGGCACGCCCGAACCGGAAACGCCGACCCCGCCGCCGATCGAGCCCGACACGCCGCAGCCCGGCGTGACGGCAGAACCGGAGACCTCGCAGAACATTTCATTCGAGGGCTTTACGATCGGCATCGATCCCGCGCGCGACGGCGGATCGAAGTACAAGACCGAAGGCGAGTATAACCTGTCGCTTGCAAAGGAGCTTGCGGAATATCTGGAATCCAAAGGCGCGAAGGTCGTCATCACGCGTGAGGACAACAAGAAAGAGGTCGGAAACTCGAAGCGCGCAAAGATCATCAAGGAAGCCAAGTGCAACGTTGCGATCCGCCTGATGTGCAACGAGGTCGGCTCCTCGGTACACGGATTCTTTGTACAGGGAACCAAGAAGAACGAGAGCTTCGCGCGGATCGTGATCAAGGCGTACGCCGACGGAACCGGCATGGACATCCAGAGCAGCAAGGGCAGAGGCTTCGACAAGGTCAACGACGAGGTGGCGTCCAAGTGCGGATGCCCGTGCGTCAGGATCGTTCTGGGCAACTGGAAGAACAAGGCGGACCGCGAGGACCTTGAAGATCCCGCATTCCGCGAAAAGATGGTTCAGGCGATCGCGGAAGCGCTGTATGAGCAGCTGAAACAGTAATCCGAATCAACCCGAACGGCGCGCGGCCGAAGAACCGAACGCGCGCCGTTTTTTAACAGAATCGAAAAAAACGGAGATTTTTACGCAACCGTTTTCGTTGCTCTCCGGTATTATTTGTGAGGAGCGAAATAACGTTGGAACACTGCATGCAATACGAGCAAAACGAGCCCGTCAACAACGACCTCGACGCCCTGTTTCAGACGTACGGCGACATGGTATACCGCCTGGCGCTTGTGCGCACGCGAAGCACGGCAGACGCGGAAGACGTCGTACAGGAGGTCTTTTTGCGCTGCCTTCGGAGCAATCCGTCCTTCCAGAATGCGGAGCATCAGAAGGCGTGGCTCATCAAGGTCACGGTCAACTGTTCGAAATCCCTTCTGGGAAGCGCGTTCCGTCGGCACAGCGTGCCGGAGGATGCGATGGGCGAGCTGGTTTCGGAGGACGAAGCGCCGGATTCGACGGTGTATGACGCTGTGATGAAGCTCCCGGAAAAATACCGTACGGCAATCCATCTGTACTACTACGAGGAATACTCCGTGAAAGAGATCGCCGCCGTCATGCGGACGACGGAATCGACGGTAAAATCGTGGCTGCACCGTGCAAGGGGACTGCTGAAGGAAGAGCTTGGAGGAGAATTCGATGCTTAAGGATGCGTATCGAAAGAAAATGGACAACGTCCATGTGCGGGACAGCCTGCTGGACGAGATGAAGATGGAAAGCGTGCAGAGATTGCGCGACGAGCGGGCGAAGAAGGACCGCCGCAAGGGATGGCTGATCGCGATCCCGACGTTCGCCGCGGCAGCCGCAGCGTGTGTTGCGATCTTTGTCGGCATCAATGTCGGAAAGAAGGAAGAAGGCAGGATCGCCTCTGCCAATATGTCTGCGGACGCAGCGGTTTTAAGCGAGAGCGCGCAGGAGAGCACGGGATTTCTGCTCGGCGAGTCGAAGTCTGCGGAGGTCTCGGTTCCGATGACCGTCGGATCGTATGAGGAGCTCGGCAAAATCATGGAAGAACGCATGGTGCGGAACGGCTATTCCGGCGTTGCCAACGACGGCGTTGATATGGCGGTTGCCGAAGATGCAGTTGAAGCGCCTGCGGCTGCCGAACCGATGGAAGCGCCCGCGCCGATGCCGCAGACGAACACCGTAACGGAAAGTGTAAGCATGAAGGGTTCCGACGAGTCCGGCAGACGGTATTCCGGCACGAACGTGCAGGTCGAGGGCGTCGATGAGGCGGATATCGTCAAGACCGACGGCACATGGATCTATGCGATGAGCCGCTCGCAGAACAAGATTTACATTCTCGCGGCGGAGGGCAGTGACACGAAGACCGTTTCGACGATCAAGCTCAGAGAGCCATCGGAAAAGGACACCTTCTGGCGGTATTACAGCGAAATGATGCTGTGCGGCGACCGGCTGTATCTTCTGGGCACGCACAACGACTGGAGCGAAAAGGTCAAGGATCAGGACCGCACAAACACGTTTGCGGAGGTCTACGATCTCGGAGACCGCACCGCGCCGAAGCTCGTGACGACGCACAAGCAGCAGGGCGACTACCGCACCGCGCGCCTTGTCGACGGCATGCTCGTGATCGTTTCGGACTACCGTCTCTGGTACTGGTACTCCGGCGTCGATCCGATCCCGGTCAGGGAGTA
>JAZNHI010000122.1:0-2894 GCA_045576895.1 Clostridia bacterium
GCTTCCCTGCCTTCGAGCTTTTCGATCAGCCCGATCGCGGCGAGAAGCCCGCTCGCCGCGGATTCCACGTAGCCCTCCACGCCGGTCATCTGTCCGGCGAAGAACAGCAGCGGATCCTCCCGCAGCGAATAATCCCAGTGCAGCAGCTTCGGGGATTCCAGAAACGTATTGCGGTGCATCACGCCGTAGCGCGCAAATTCCGCATGCCCGAGTCCCGGGATCAGACCGAACACGCGCTTCTGCTCCGGAAACCGGAGATTCGTCTGGAACCCGACGATGTTATAGAGCGTGCCGTCGGCGTTGTCGCGCCTTAGCTGCACCACCGCGAACGGACGCTTGCCGTCGACCTCCAGCCCGACCGGCTTCAAAGGTCCGTACGCCATCGTCAGTTCGCCGCGCTTCGCCATGACCTCGATCGGCATGCAGCCCTCGAACACGCGCGGCGTTTCGAACGAATGCAGCGGCACAGTTTCCGCCGCAACGAGTGCGTGATAGAACGCAAAGTATTCCTCGCGCGTCATCGGGCAGTTCAGATAATCCGCGCCGCGGTCATAGCGGGACGCCGCAAAGACTTTCTCATGGTCGAGCGACGCAAAGGTCACGATCGGCGCCGCCGCATCGTAAAAATGCAGGCTCTGCCCGAAACGTTCCTCGATCGCCCCGCTCAGCGCGTCGCTTGTCAGCGGTCCCGTCGCCACGATCGCGGGCGACGCGGGAAGTTCGGTGAGCTCCTCATGCACAACGGTGAGCTCCGGAAACGCCGTCAGCGCTTCGGTGATATACCGAGAAAACCCGTCCCGGTCGACCGCAAGCGCGCCGCCGGCGGGGACTTTTGTTGCGTCCGCCGCCCGCATGACGAGCGAGTCCAGCGCGCGCATCTCCTCCTTCAGAAGCCCGACGGCGTTCGAAAGCCGATCGGAACGCAGCGAGTTCGAGCAGACGAGTTCCGCAAAGCCGTCGCCCTTGTGCGCGGGCGTGCGCTTTTCGGGCTTCATCTCGTACAGCGTCACGGGATGCCCGTGCGAAAGCAGCCGGTACGCCGCCTCCGCGCCGGCGAGCCCCGCGCCGACGACGGTCACGTTCGGTTTACGCATCGGTCTTCTTCACGCGGCGCAGGATCTCCTTGCAGTTCGGATCTGCGCACTGCACGAACGTGCCGTTCTGTCCGTGCTTCTGCACCATCAGACCGCCGCACTTCGGACACTTGGTCGCAACCGGCATATCCCAGCTGGTGAAATCGCAATCCGGATAGCGCTCGCAGCCGTAGAACACCTTCTTCTTGCCGTGCTTCTTGACGATCGCGGCGCCGCACTTCGGGCACGGAACGCCCTCGACCTTCTCCACGATCGACTTTGTGTTGCGGCAGGTCGGGAAATTCGGGCACGCAAGGAACTTGCCGAAGCGTCCCATCTTATAAACCATCATCGCGCCGCACTTTTCGCACGGGACGTCGGAAACCTCGTCGGGGATCTTGATCTTCTCGGCGTTCTTCTCGGCGGTCTCGACCGTCTGCATGAACGGATCGTAAAACTCGCCCACAACCTCCTGCCACTTTTCGGAGCCGTCCTCGACGGAGTCCAGCTCCTCCTCCATGTTCGCGGTGAACGCGATATCCACGATGTCCGGGAAGCTCGATTTCATCAGCCCCGTCACGGCAAAGCCGAGCTCGGTCGGCACCAGCGTCTTCTTTTCGCGCATGATGTAGCCGCGGTCGATGATCGTGGAGATCGTCGGCGAATAGGTGGACGGACGGCCGATGCCCTTCTCCTCGAGCGTTCTGACGAGCGTCGCCTCGGTATAGCGGGACGGCGGCTGCGTGAACTTCTGCTGCGGATCCAGATTCTCGGGTTTGAAGCAGTCGCCCTCCTTGATCGGCGGAAGCTGCACGGTGTCCTCGTCGTCGACGTCATGCCCTTCGGTGTACACCGCGGAGAAGCCCGCAAAGCGCACGCGCGCGCCGGTCGCCTTGAACTGCGCGCCGTTCGCGTCGAATGTGACGGCGGTCTGCTCGAGCACCGCGTCGCTCATCTGGCTTGCCAGGAAGCGTTCGTACACGAGCTTATAGAGCTTGTACTGGTCACTCGAAAGATACGGCTTCAGCGTCTTCGGGTCGTTCTTTACGTCGGTCGGACGGATCGCTTCGTGCGCGTCCTGTGCGTTGCGGCGGCCGCGATACACGTTCGGCGTCTTCGGCATGTACGCCTCGCCGAAGGACTCCAGAATATAGCTGCGTGCCGATTTCTGCGCCTCGTCCGCAATGCGGACCGAGTCGGTACGGATGTAGGTAATGAGACCCGTTGCGCCCTTCTTGCCGATCTCCACGCCCTCATAGAGCTGCTGCGCGACCATCATGGTGCGCTTGGTCGTGAAGCCGAGCTTTCTGGACGCGTCCTGCTGCATGCTGGACGTCGTGAACGGCGGCGCGGCGTGCTTGTGCTTTTCGCCGCTCTTCACCTCGGTCGCGGTGAATGCGGAATTGCCGACGCGTCGGATAACCGCGTTCGTCTGTTCCTCGGTCCGAAGATCGACCTTCGCGCCGTCCTCGCCGTAGAAGCGCACGTCAAACGACTTTTTGGCGCCCGCCTTAAGCTTTGCGGTCAGCGTCCAGTATTCCTCCGGAACGAACGCGTTGATCTCGTCCTCGCGGTCGCACACGATGCGCGTCGCCACGGACTGCACGCGGCCCGCGGACAGCCCCTTGCGGATCTTGACCCACAGGATCGGGCTGATTTTGTAGCCCACGATGCGGTCCAGCACGCGCCTTGCCTGCTGCGCGTCGACGAGGTCCATGTTGATCGTACGCGGCTTTTTGATCGCGTTTTTCACCGCGTTCGACGTGATCTCGTGGAACTCGATGCGGCACTTCGACGCCGTATCGAGCTTCAGGATCTGCG
>JAZNHI010000123.1:0-4163 GCA_045576895.1 Clostridia bacterium
AGGACTTCGGCTCGGGCGATCGCGTGTGCTATCACGGCGTCATGGACGCATTCCGCAACCCGAAGCTTGCGGCGGCAGCGTACGCGAGTCAAGGCGACGAGAAACCCGTTCTGGAGATCGGCACGCCGATGTGCATCGGCGACTATCCCGCAGGCGAGATCGGAGAGATCTGGGCGTTTTCAAATGCCGAACGCGTTGCACTGTACAAAAACGACAAGCTTGTCAAGATCTTCAAGCCGGAGCCGTGGAAGGGACTTCGCCATCCGCCGTTCAGGATCGACGATCTCATCGGTCAGCTTCTGATCAGCGAGGAAGGGATCACCGGCAAGAAGGAGGAACTGCTGCACCGCGAGCTTCTGGCGGCGGGCAAGTACGGCATCGAGAAAATGCCGCTTGCCGACAAGCTGCGCATGTTCTGGTGCATGAAGCGCTATCGCATGAGCTGGGCGGACGGCGAGGAGCTGTACGGCAAATACGTCGGCAACTGGGGCGGTTCGGCGACGGAGTGGCGGTTCGACGCGCTCGACGGCGAAAAGGTCACGGCGTCGGTGCGCTGCTGCCCGAACAAGAAGCTGCATCTTGAGGTCAAAGTCAGCAACACCGGGCTTACGGAGGGCGACGGGTACGACATGGCTGCGGTGCGCGTGCGCGTGCTGGACGGCAACGGCAACCTTGCGCCATATGCGCAGCTTCCGATCCGCTTCGACGTTTCGGGCGATCTTGCGCTTGCGGGACCGCAGACTGCAACCGCGGAGGGCGGCATGACCGGCGCGTATGTGAAGACCGTCGGACACGGCGGCGAGGGCGTATTAACGGTATCTTCGGAGCAGACCGCTCCGGTTTCGATCCAATTTATCATTTCGGAGGGAGAATAAAACGATGGCAGAACGGATCCTGAAGTATTGTATTGAAACGGAAAACGGCGCGCCGGTCACCGGCAGCGTAAAGGCGGACGGCGTCGTGCATGTGCGCGTGCCGCTCAAAAATGCCCGCCTCAAAAAGGTCACGGCGACGGTTGAACTGCCCGCATCGGAGACGATGCACATCTTCCACAACGGGTATCAGAACTGGACGTACAGCCCGGAATACGATGTGAACGGCCGTACGCGGGGCTTAAAGCATCTGCCGTGCTTTTTGCGCGGAGCGTTTCAGATCAATCGCTACGGCGACTACCATTTCGTGAAATATCCCTATAAGAAGGGGATCACGCACGGCGAATCCTGGTGCTATTTCAGAAACGGCAAGCAGTTCCTGCTGTTCGGTTCGCTTGATGAGATCCCGGGCTATACGCTGTTTACCTACAACGCAAAGAAGGGTCTTCTTTCGCTCGAGCGCGACTGCGTCGGCATGAAGGCGAACGGCGAGTTCCATGCGTTCGATCTTTATATTGCGGAGGGCACGGAGCAGGAGGTCTTTGACGGATGGTTCAGGGCGATGGACGTGAAGCCTCTGACCGACAAAAAGCAGTTCGGCTATTCGAGCTGGTACAACCGCTATCAGGACATCAACGACGCGACGATCACCGACGACCTCGTCGGCGCAAAGACGCTGCTTCGTGAGGGCGATCTCTTCCAGATCGACGACGGCTGGGAGACCGCGGTCGGCGACTGGCTGGTTCCGGACGCCAAGAAGTTCCCGAACGGTCTGAAAACCGCCGCCGACGCGATCCACGAGGCGGGCTTCCGCGCGGGGCTTTGGCTTGCGCCGTTCGTCTGCCAGAAGGGCTCGAAGCTCATGGCGGAGCATCCGGATTGGCTTCTCACACACGACGGCAAGCCGTGGTCGGACGGCAGCAACTGGGGCGGATTCTATTCGCTGGACATCGACAATCCCGAGGTCGTCGCGTACGTCGAAAAGGTCCTCGACCGCGTGCTGAACGAATGGGGCTTCGACCTGGTCAAGCTCGACTTCCTCTACGGTGCGGCGCCGTTCGGCACCGAGACTGAATCCCGCGCGGCGCGGATGTGCCGGGCGATGAACATTCTTCGCAAAGCCTGCCGCGGCAAGCAGATCCTCGGCTGCGGCGTGCCGCTCTGGCCGGCGTTCGGCATCGTCGAATACTGCCGCGTGGGCTGCGACGTCGGGCTCGACTGGAACGACACGAAGCTCATGCAGATCACGCACCGCGAGCGCGTTTCGACCAAGCAGTCGATCGAAGATACGACGTTCCGCCGTCAGCTCACCGGACGCGCGTTCATGGGCGATCCGGACGTCTTCTTCCTGCGCGAGGGCAACTGTAAGCTGACGCCGGAGGAGAAGGAAAAGCTCTATACCGTCAACGCGCTTCTGGGCGGCATGCTGCTGACCTCCGACGCGCTGAACGCCTATACCGACGAAAAGAAGGCGCAGTTTGCGCACGTCCGCGACCTGATGGAGCACGCGACCGACGTTTCGGTCGACGCGGACGACGGCGTCGTGCTGCACTGGACGTTCGGCGGCGAAGCAAAGTCGCTCCGCATTCTGTAATCAAACGCAGTATACGGCGATCCCGGGGAAGCCTCCGGGATTGTTTTTTGAAAGCCGACAGATAAGGGCAGAAAATGTCGGGACAAACGGCGCAATGATTGTGTATGATGATTGCGTCGGGAGGAAAAAACATGGAATGGATCGAAGCAATACAAAGAGCAATCGATTATATCGAAACGCATCTGACGGATGATCTGGACACGGAAAACATTGCGGGGGAAAGCTATTATTCCTCGTTCCACTTTCAGCGCATATTCAGTATCCTTTGCGGATATACGCTCGGGGAGTACGTTCGAAACAGACGGTTATCCGCTGCCGGCGTTGAGCTTGCGGAAGGGAAGGCGAGGGTCATCGACGTTGCATACAAATACGGCTATGACAGCCCCGACAGCTTTGCAAGAGCATTCCAGAGATTCCATGGGATAACGCCGTCCCGGGCGCGCATGGACGGTGTAAAGCTCAGGTCGTTTTCTCCCCTGACGATCAATCTGCATTTTGAAGGAGGAAGCATGATGGATTACAGAATCGAAACGAAACCGGACATGCTGTTGACCGGATTCAAACGACGCTTTACCGGCGATCCGAACGAGAAACAGGATCAGGATCATTATTTCGCCTGCGAGACGCGGCTGGAGCAGTATGTGCTGGAGGGCATGAGCCGCGATCATGAAACCACGTATTCCGTGCTCACGAACTTTGACAAAGACGGGTATGATTTCTATTTCGCGGCAAAGCTGCCGCATTGGGCGCTCGAGGACTTTGAGGAGGATCTCGGCGAATTCGCAAAGCGGTTTGAGCATCTCTCCATACCGGAAGGGCAGTATGTGGTTTGCGAAACGGAACGCTGCAAGTTCCCGACAAATCTGGTCGACGGTCTCAGAAAACGCCTTGTGACGGAATGGCTCCCGTCCTCCGGTTATGAACTGCGGAACGCGCCGGAGATCAACGTGATCCACTGGCCGTTCGAGGACGGAAATGAAACGGTCAACAATTCGCACTGGTGCGAGATCTGGCTGCCGATCGAAAAGAAATGACAACACGCAAAGCGATGATCCCGGGAAGATTTCCGGGATCGTTTTTTGTATCGGGCGTCGCTGCACGCGGGATGACAGAGACGATTTGGTACGCGTGTGCAGAGGCTTCGCTCCCTCGGAGAGGGTGGAGAAGCTGTCGACGCAGTCGACTGATGAGGGGGTGCTTTAATCCGCGAAAAGCATTCGCTTTTCTGTGTGCCGCCTCATCCGACGCCTATCGACGCTGCCTTCCCCTCAAGGGGAAGGCAGCCTGCCCCCGCTGTCATTCTGAGAAGAGGATGAAAGCTAAAACAAAAAACGCCGCGAACTGTGCGAAGTCCGCGGCGACGTGTTCGGATCAGTCGATCATGCTCTTGAGGTTCTCGGAGACCGTGATCGGCGCGGCGGTTGCTGCCTTGACCTGATCCACGGTGAATTCCGGGTTGATCTCGGTCATCAGAAGTCCGCTTTCGGTGACTTCGAGGACGCACATCTCGGTGATGATCTTCTTCACGCAGTGCGAAGCGGTCAAGGGAAGACGGCACTTTTCGAGGATCTTCGGGTTGCCCTTCGCGGTGTGCTCCATGCAGACGATGCAGTTGCGCGCGCCGACGCACAGGTCCATTGCGCCGCCCATGCCGGGCATGCGCTTGCCGGGGATGATCCAGTTTGCGAGGTTGCCCT
>JAZNHI010000124.1:0-4321 GCA_045576895.1 Clostridia bacterium
AACGACCTATTACGTCCGCGTACGCTCCTACACCGTGTTCGAGGGCATGACCTACTTCGGCGAATGGTCGAACGTGCTCTCCGCCAAGGTGAAATAAACCGCAGAACCTCTCCTTCCGACCTCCGGGACATGCGTTCCGGAGGTCTTTTTCCGTGCAGACAAAGGACGGCTTCCCGCGCAATACGGGCTTGCCAGCACGGCGGAGATTTGGTATACTGTATGCTGAAGAAATTTGTGGGAGGACCTATGGGAAAGAAAGCGAATCATCCCTCGGACACGAACCGCGGAAAGCGGATCCTGCGCGAAGCGAAAGCCGTGTTCCTGATGTCGCTGATGATCACGATCGAGGCGCTGGCGGTCACGCTGCTGTATACCCCGGCGGGCGTCGTCACCGGCGGCGTCACGGGTATCGGCATGCTGATCACCTACGCAACGAACGGCGCGGTCCCGAACTGGGTCTTCGTCACGGTCGCCAACATCCCGCTGCTGATCCTGGCGTTCCGGTATCTGCACATCCGGTTCACGGTCTACACGCTCCTGATGACGGTGCTGTTCGCCGCGGAGCTTGCGCTGTTCGGCAACCTGCGGTTCCCGGCGCTGTTCGACATGAGCGAGCCGGCGTGGCGCGTGGTGAGCGTGATCTTCGGCGCGGTCACGATGGGCGTCGCGGGCGGCATGATCGTGCGGCTGGGCGGCAGCACGGGCGGCATGGACATCGTTTCGCTGCTGCTGAACCGCAAGTACTCGATCTCGATGGGTACGATCTCCATGTCGCTGAACGTCGTGATCGCGCTTGCGCTGGGCGTTGTGAAGGCGATCGGCGCAGGCAGTTACCGCGTCGGCGTGGAGAGCGCCGCGCTGTCGTTCATTGCGCTGTTCGTCACGAGCATTGCGTTCAACAACATCATCCTCGGCATCAACCGCACCAAGACGCTGTTCATCATCTCCGACAAGTGGGAGGAGATCGCGCCGGACGTGCTGAACAAGATGCACCGCGGCGTCACGTATATCCCGTGCCGCGGGGCGTATACCAATCAAGAAAAGACGCTGGTCTATATCCTGACGAAGACGATCGAGCTCGGACGCATCCGCCGCATCGTCCTCGAAAAGGATCCGAAGGCGATCATTTCCATCATCGATACGCGGGAAGTCATCGGCAAGGGCTTCTCCGCAGTCAACTGACAGAAAGGAAGGAAATTTGCTATGAAGAATCGGATCGAAGAAACGCTGCGCGATCAGATCGAAGACCTCAAGGCGCTCGTGCGCATCCCGTCCGTGTCCCGCGGGGATCCCGCGGAGCCGGGCAAGCCGTTCGGCAAGACGGTGTATGAAGCGCTGCAGGCGGCGCTGGCGATCGCGCGCAGGCTGGGTCTCAATGCGTGGGACGTCGACGGGTACTGCGGCGTCGTCGAGTACGGCGAGGGCGAGGAGGTCCTCGGCATCCTGGCGCATCTCGACGTCGTTCCGGAGGGCGAGGGCTGGTCGGTCCCGCCGTACTCCGCAACGGAACGCGACGGCCGCATCATCGGACGCGGCACGCTGGACGACAAGAGTCCCGCGCTCTCCGCGATCTACGCGCTCGCCGCGATCAAGGACCTCGGCTTCCCGATGAAGCGCCGCGTGCGCGTCATCCTCGGCTGCGACGAGGAGATCGGATCCCTGGGCGTCGAGCACTATCTGAAGGTCGAGGGACAGCCGACGCTGGCGTTCACGCCGGACGCGGAATACCCCGCCGTCAATTCCGAGATGGGCATCATGCACACGACGTACGAAAAGCAGTACCGTTCCGCGCTGAAAATCGACTGCGGTTCGGCGGCGAACGTCATCCCCGGCGTGATCCGCGCCGAGCTCCCGTGCGAAGCGATCCCGGCGGAAGCGCCCGAGGGCTACACGGTCACGTACGAAGGCAGCCGCATCACGGTCGAGGGCCGCGGCGGTCACGCCTCCATGCCGGAGTTCGCGAAGAACGCGCTGCAGGCGCTCCTGCTGATCCTTGTGCAGCAGCCGCTTCCCGCAGAGGACAAGGCAACGGTGCTTGCGCTGCACGCGCTCTGGAAGCTCGACATGCACGGCGAAACGCTCGGCATCGACGTGACGGACGAATCCGGCAGAATCACCTATCAGCCCGACGTGATCCGCTTCGACGAAAACGGCGTGCGCTTCATCGCCGACTGCCGCCATCCGTTCTCCGCAAAGGCGGAGGATCTGCTCGCGACGTGGGACGCGGCGTACGGCAAGGCGGGCTTTGTCCGCACCGACACGGTCATCAAGCCGGGTCACTTCATCCCGGCGGACAGCGAGCTCGTCTCCACGCTGATGAACGTGTACAACGAGCTGAACGGCTCGGACTCCAAGCCGCTTTCGATGGGCGGCGGCACCTACGCGCGCGAGCTCGACAACGCAGTTGCGTTCGGCACCGTGCGCGAGGGCGAGGAGAGCATGTGCCACATGCCGGACGAGTCGATCTCGATCGAGGACATCCGCTTCAACACCAACGTTATGGCGGAGGCGATCCGCCGTCTGGCAACCGTATAACATGGCGCTCGTATACATTGCAGAAGACGATACCGACATCCGCGAACTGGAGACCTACGCGCTGAAAAGCGCAGGTCTCTCGGTCGAATCGTTCCCGGAAGGAACGTCGTTCCTTGCGGCGGTGAAGGAGCGACTTCCCGATCTCGTTCTGCTCGATATCATGCTGCCCGGCGCGGACGGGCTGCAGCTTTTGAGGCGGCTCCGGACCGACCCCGAAACGCGGTCGGTCCCGATCATCGTGGTCACGGCGAAGACGTCCGAAGCGGACAAGGTCAAAGGGCTCGATTCCGGCGCGGACGATTACCTTTCGAAGCCGTTCGGCGTTATGGAGCTGGTGTCGCGCTGCAAGGCGCTGCTGCGCCGCACACACCGGCCCGCCGCCGCGGTGCTGCGCTTCGGCTCGATCGAGCTGGACGACAGCCGCCACCGCGTGACCGTCGACGGACAGGAAACCGAGCTGACGTTCAAGGAATACGGGCTTTTAAAGCATCTGCTTTCCAACATCGGCACGCCCGTCACACGTGCGCAGCTCATGGAAGCCGTGTGGGGCTTTGCCTTCACCGGCGAAACGCGCACCGTGGACATGCACATCAAGACGCTGCGCAAAAAGCTCGGCGACGCGGGAAACCTCATTGAGACCGTGCGCAACGTGGGCTACCGGATCGGGAGGTAGGCGTGATGAACGAAACGATGCTCTCCGGCATTCTGGACGCGCTGGAGGACGGCGTTGCGGTATTCGATCTCGAAGGCACCGTGCTGTTTCTGAACACAAAGGCGTGCGAGCTGCTGCATATGACCCCGACGACGCTCCGAAGGATCCACGACCTGCCGGACGACGTGCACGCGTTCTTCGGCGGCGTCCGCAGCGGCAGGAGCGAAACGGTCGAGCTGTTCGGGCAGGCGGTGCGTCTGCACTATCAGGACACGTATCAGGACGGTCTGCGCACCGGCGCGGTGCTGATTCTGACCGATCTCGGCGAGCAGCAGCGGGCGGACCGGATCCGCCACGAGTTCACCGCGAACGTCTCGCACGAGCTGAAGACCCCGCTGACCTCAATCTCCGGCTATGCCGAGATGATTGAAAACGGCATGGCGAAGGACGAGGACGTGCGGCGCTTTGCCGAGCGCATCCGCCGCGAATCGAACCGCATGCTGTCGCTGGTGTCGGACATCATCACGCTCTCCGCGCTCGACGAGCGGGAGATCCTGGAGCAGGCGGAGACCGTCGATCTCTATGCGCTTGCGCAGGAGACCGTCGAGACGCTGAAAAGCGCCGCCATGCTGCGCGGCGTTTCGGTGCAGCTTTCGGGCGGACCGATGGCGATCCACGGCGTTCGCTCGCTTCTCTCCGAGCTCATCTATAACCTTCTGGACAACGCGATCCGCTATAACCGCGACAACGGAACGGTCTCCGTGCGCGTTGCGGACCGGAAGCTGTCCGTGCGCGACACGGGCATCGGCATCCCGAAGCATCACCAGAGCCGCATCTTCGAGCGGTTCTACCGCGTGGACAAGAGCCGCAGCAAGGCGACCGGCGGCACGGGACTGGGGCTTGCGATCGTCAAGCACATCTGTGAGGAGCACGGCGCGGACCTGAAGCTGAAAAGCGCCGAGGGCATCGGCACCGAGATCACGGTCACCTTTCCCGCGTTCGAATTGTGAAAAAATCGAAAAAAGTACAAAAGAAAAAAAGGATTTTTGAAAGAAACGTCGTATAATAATATTGTTCTTAAGAAGAATATTTTTCTTAAGAAGAATGATTTAATTAAATTTAATTAAGAAGAAT
>JAZNHI010000125.1:0-2174 GCA_045576895.1 Clostridia bacterium
ACGTAGTTCGCCCACTTGCTCCGGCGGTTCTTGCTGACGGCATATCCGATCAGCGTACCGATCGTGCCGGCGGTCAGTGCGCAGACGACAGAGACGAGCAGCGTGCCGCCGTAGGCGTGCCAGATCGTCTTGTTATACAGCATGCCCTGCTGTCCGTACATGCCGTTTTCGGTCACGTTCTCGGCGGTGACCCACCACTTGGTCGTCAGGTTTGAGATGTTGCCGGTGTACAGGAAGCTGTAGTCGCCCGGGTTCGGCAGGAACGTTTCAAACGCGAAGGAGATGATGGGGTAGATACTCGTGAAGAACGTGATCACGATGAAGATCACGCCGATCACATACTTGCCGGCATTGCCGAGATTGAACCGGGAGATCTGCCCCGATTTGCCGGTGACCGTCGTGTAGCTCTTGCGGCTCTTCAGGGTCAGCTGATTGGCAAGCAGGATCGCGATGCCGAAGACCATCATCACGATGGCGAGGATACTGGCTTCGCCGGTACGCGCGCTGTTCATCGAGATGTACTTCGTGGACAGCGTTTCAAAGTTCAGATAGTGCGGGACCGGATAGCTGCCCATCGCGCTGCCGAAGACCAGCAGGACCGTCGACAGGATTGCGGGCTTGATCATCGGGAGCGTGATGCGGAACATCGTCTTCCAGCGCGGCGTGTCGAGGATCGTCGCCGCTTCCTCCAGGTTGGCGTCCATGTTGCGGAAGATGCCGCCGATCAGGATGTACGCAAACGGCGCATAGTGAAGACCCAGCACCATCGCGGAGGGGAAAAGCCCCTGACACCACCAGCCCGGCATCGTGATGCCAAATACCGAGGCCAAAAGACCGTCCGACGTGTGTGTGACGGCGTTCGAGTTAAAGAGGTTGTTCCATACAACCGCCAGCGTCCATTGCGGCATGATGTACGGGAAGATGAAGATGGAGCTTAAATACTTGCGGAATTTGAGATTGGTTCGGGTAACCAAAAACGCAAAGACACCGCCGAAGAGGATCGATACCACGCAGGAAATGGTGGACAGCAGCAGCGTATTGAGAAGCGGCGTCCACAGATTGGATTTCGCGGTGCGCGAGGTAAACAGATCGATATAGTTGACAAGCGTATATCCTTCCGTCTTGCCGGTCAGGTTCGCGTCGATCGTGCCCGGATGGATCGCGATCGTATCCTTCAGGATCGCGACGATCGGCGCAACGGTCGTGAAGGTCAGCACAATGCCCAGCACCAAAAGGATGATGTTTTGCGGTTTTGAGAAAAACGTTTTCAGCTTATTGAGCCGAATGCGCCGTTTCAAGGCACGTGTGGATGCGGCTGTTTGCACGAATTCCTCCTTCTATCCCATCGGAGGCGCCCTAAATCCCTTAAGGCGCCTCCGATTATTGTCGTCGATGTGTAATTAGTCTACCTTATACTTCGTGAGCATTTCGATCCAGGAACCGACGGTGAACGCAACGGATGCGCAGTACTCCGGATCCTCGATGACGAGCTTGCCTTCCTTGACCCACCAGTCATAGCCGCGGTCGTTCTTGCACTCGAACTCGACCTGACCGGCCTCGTTCATACCGCCCTTGCTGTGGCCGTACTTTTCCTCGGTGCCCGCCGCAACGGTCGGATTGGAGGAGTAGCCGCCCATATCCTTGCCCCATGCGGAGAAGCCGTCGACGGTGCAGGTGATGAATGCGATGAATGCGCATGCGGTCCAGGGCAGCGGGCTGTTGTCCGGAACGAACATGTAGTGGCAGTAGCCGTAGCCGCCGATGCCCTCAAAGCCGTCCTGATACGCCGCAACCTTGATGTTGTTCTTGGAAACGGTGTCGGACTCCTCAACGGAACGGAGCTTGGAGTAAACCAGCAGACCGAACTGATCGGTTGCGGACTTGTCGACCAGCGTGTTGCAGATCGGGCCGTCGTCCGGTTGTGCAGCATAGCTCTCTACCCAGAGCTTGATCCACGCAAGCGCGTATGCGCCGTTTGCGCCGAGACCGAGGTCCTTCGCATCCGCTTCGAGACCTTCAATGATGGGCTTGAAATAAGCCTGCTTCGTTGCGTCGAGCTTGTCAAACGCTTCCTTCAGATAGCCGGCATACTCATCCTTCGTGAGCATGTAGAGGAAGTTCTTGCCGACGATCTCGGAGTCGATGTCCATGAACAGACCGTGTTCGCCTTCCGC
>JAZNHI010000126.1:0-8533 GCA_045576895.1 Clostridia bacterium
GCCGCCGCCGGAGTACATATGCTGTTTGCCGTAAGGACGAATCCTTCTGAGTTTCGGTGTGTTGCCCTTGCCGTTCAGCACGTCTTCAAGTGAAAGCGGCTCGTGCTTTGCGGGATAGCCGGGGAAGCCGTGGAGGTTGTAACCCGCCGTGTGGGAAAGCAATGCCTGGAAGGTTACCGGGCCCTTCTTGACAAATTCCGGCACCACGCCCGAGATATCCGCGTCAAGATCGATCAGCCCCTTGTCCACGTACCGCAGGAGAGTCAGCGCGAACATGGGTTTCGATACAGAGCCCGCCTGAAACAGCATATCCGGGTTCACCGGGAAATCCTCGCCGTAGCGTCCGCTGCCCGCGCAGTAGGTCTCGAGCTCATTTCCATTTGCGATCGCAATGCTCACACCGTAGCCGTTTTTCTCTCTGATCCGCAGACGCTCCTTCACGTTGACGCCGTACCAAAGAAATCTGTTCTGTTCTTTTTTTGTTTTCTTCTCCAGCCACAGTCTCAGAACGGCCTCATCGCAGTCGATGCACCCGGTCTCCCGGAAACCGGCTTTATGGTACACGTGCAGTCCGCGCGCATTCGCAGGCGCAGTAGACAGATAGACCGTGTCCACGCCGTTCTCTTTGAAATACCGGATGATCTCTTGAAGCGCCGCCTGACCGTAGCCCTTGCCCTGTTCGCTTTTGTCGATCATAAAACGCCAGAGACAGTACCTGTCGACGGGGTTCTCATCCTCGGGGTCCAGAGCGAGCATACAGAAGCCGACAATCTTTTCCCCGGCACAGATCGCAAACGGTCTCGCCGTGCCGGGCGCCTTGGCATTGGCCTCGGCTGCCTCTCTCAATGAATAGTCGTTCGTCGCGACAAAGGGCTGATCCTCTCGTACGGAAAGGGCCAAAACAGCATCTCTGTTATTATCATTTATAGGTTCCAGTTTAATGATCATAATTGGTTTTTCTCCTTGAATGTAAGATTTGATATGTAATCGTTCCTGTGTGGCGTCAGCGCTTGAAAAAAGGCGCAAAAATACCGCAGCGAAGCAGCTCCCGTCGTGGCTGCATCCTGCGGTTCCACTATCCGAAAGTTACTTAAAAACGGCGCACTAAATCAAAGGGGTATACCACCCACGTGTTCTGCGCCTCTGTTCAGTTTTCAGGCGATAGTAATAATCATTGGTGTACGCACCTTTCATTGAGTTCTTCTGTATTATACATGCAAATGCAGCAAAAATCAATCAGGAATAATATTAATTGCCGTTGTCGAAGAAATAGAAAAAGGATTGCTGCCTTTGTCAAGATAGCAATCCTTTTCTGGTAGCGGCGAGGGATGTGCTGGAGTATGCAAAGATTCACCTTCCGATCCTGCTCGGAACGCATACTTCCGTCCGGCGAAAGCAGCCCCCGCGCGAAGTCCATCGGATTCATTAAAGGAGGTATCAAAATGAACGTCTCATATACCACGGTCGGCAGCATTCAGATCCCGAATCTGGTCCTCGATCCCGCGCCCGACGCCCCCATCGGCAAGTACGGCAGGATGCGGAAGCGTTTCCTGGAGCAGCGGCACGACGGCACGCTGACCGCCCTCGTCCTCTCCGGAAAACTGACCGATCATCTTCTGGAGATCGACCGCACGGCAAGGGAGCAGATCGAAGCCACGGTTTCCAAAATGGCGTCGCTTGAGGGCGTCACCGAGCGCCTGAAAGCCGAGAACCAGATGGAATGGCTCCGCCGCATGAACAGCCTCCGCGCCCGCGCGGAGGAGATCGTGATCCGGGAAGCGGTTTACGGGGAATAGCAGCGCCATGAGACAGCAAAGCCCGAAGCGTGCGTGCGCTTCGGGCTTTGTAAATGACTCTTTTTATTTCGTTCCGGAAAGCGCCGTGCCGCCCACATACAGCGTATAGCCGTTGGAGACGATATTGGACGCGTCGCCGGTGAACGAGGTGATATAGGTATCGCCCGTCAGCGTCCATGTCGACGTGGAATCCAGCGTGACATGCACCGTACCGACCTCTGTCGAGACCGTCGTGCCCTTGGCGTTGGTGATCGAACCGTGGATGCAGCCCGTAAAGGTCGAGCCGTCGGTGAGGTTCAGCGTCAGAGTCGAATCGCTGCCGACCAGGACCGTGCCGGAAAGCGCTTGTTTGATTGCATTAAGCGTGGCAATGTTGCTGCCGCCGCTCCACCCGTCCGCGCAGACGGAGAGCAGGATGTTTTCGCCGTCCTCGTTCACAAGCGTTACGTTCGTCAGCGTAATCACCGCGTTCGTGTTGGTGACATGGAAGATATGGCCGTTCTTGGAGGTCAGCGTGCCACCGGTCATTGTGAACGAACTGGTGCCGGAATCCGCGTCGCCCGACATCGACTGATAGATCATGATCGAATCGAAGAACGTGGCGTTGCCGTTGCACTGGGTATTGTTCGCGGTCAGATCGCAGTTCGTCAGCTCGATGCTGTTCTTGCCCTCGATGCACACGCCCTCGGACAGGTTCGAGACGAGCGTCGCGTTTGCGACGTGGATCTCGGCGGTTGAGTAGATCGCAGGCGAACCGAGCCCGTTGGACGTATAGGTGCCGCCGTCGACATAGACCCACCCGCCGCCGCGATCGGTGCGGATCGGCGCGGAGGAGCCGCCGGACGTGGTGACCGTCAGATTGTTCGCATAGGTCACGCCGCCGCCCGTGGTCATGACGCCGCCGGAGCCGCTGCCGGTCGTGGTGATTACCGTGTCGGTGATCGTAACGGTCGTGCCGTCGCCCGCCGCACCGTTCTGCCCGCCGTTGCCGCCGTAGCAGAAGACACCGTTTGAGCCGGACGCCGAGGAAGTGACCGTGCCGCCGGTGATCGTGACGCTTGCGCCGTCCTTTGCAAGAACTGCCGCGTTCAGACCGTAGAAGTTGCAGTTGTCGCCGCCGTTCGAATCGCCGGTCTTGGTGACGGTGGGGTTAACAATCGTAACGGCATCGGACGTACTGATAATCAGCGCGCTTTCATCCGCGGTCGTGCTCGTATAAGTCTGGTTTTCCTGCGTGCCGGCAGAGGTGATCTCCGTCGCTGCGGAATATTCAAACGAAGATGTGCTGCCGCCCGGGGCTGTGTTTCCACCGAAGCCGCCGGAAGGCGGTTCACCCGGACCGCCGGAAGAAGTATTCCCCTCCGACGTTGTATCGGTCGTATTGTTCGTGCTGCCCGTTGCGCAGGCAACCGTCAAGAGCGCTGCAAGCAGCAGGGCAAGCAGACACAATTCTTTCTTAATTCTCATTGATTTGATCCCCTTATTTTTCTGAAAAAGATACGATCAATTTGCATTGAACAACGTCGAAAGCGTATTCGCGTGTTCTTCGAACACCTTCAGAACATATTTGTTCCAATGCCGTGCATCAGCCGTGGTACTTCCGAATACGTAGTCCTCCTGTCCGTAGTCCATGACGTCGAAGCCGGGAATCGCCTTGCTTGCTCCGGAGGTACGGTATGCTGCCGCGCCGGAAAGGGTCATGGTGACGCCTTCCGTTCCGTCAAGCGTGACCCAAGCGGAGAGATCTGTGCCGGTGGCTTCGGTCGCCGTGCCATTGGCGGTTTGACCGCTCGGCTCTGCCTTGGTGATTTCAACCGCGCCGAAAACGTGTTTCCCGTACATCATATCCACATAGAGCGCGAGCGAATCACCGAAGATCTCGCTCGGCACATGCCCGCCGTTCCACTGCCATTCGATCAAGGCGTCCGTTCCGGCGTTAAGCCAGGCAATTTCAAGGTTCAGCGAATTAAACATAGAGATGTCGCCCTCGCTTGCGCCCATCAGAATCCGCGCCCATGTCGGATTGTTCGTTCCCTCTGCACCGATGTAGTTGATCGGGTTGTAGAGCTCAACAATGTTGTTGCCGTACGCGTCGCCCGCTTCGATCTCGGCAATGTCCGCCTTGTATGCCGCAACCATCTCGTCGAAGGATGCATAGTTCGCAGAATCCGTCTTGCTTGTTGCAGACTGGGTCGTTCCTTCATCCGGTGTTCCGACCTCCTCCGTGGAGCCGCTGTTCATGTCGGGAGGACCGCCCGCATTGTTCCCACCGGGGCCCGCGCCATCGGGAGGCGTGCCGCCGCCCATGCCGGATGGGCCACCGCTCATAGAGGAGGAACCGCTGCCCGTGCTGCCTTTTGCGTACAAGCCAGAAATGAATGCCTGTGCGCGGTCCGCGGTCGTCATTGCCGCGACTTCTGCATCGGACAGCGCACTGCCATTTGTATCAAACCATGTCCAGTCCTCTGCATAGTCGAGCCGCGCGATATAGTCCCACAAGCTTTCCTGAAACTCGGTAAGATAGAGGGTCACGTAGGTGCCGGAATAGCCGTTAGCTTCATCGTATTCAATGGTCAGCGCGACCGTATCATCCGTATCGCCGTCGCCGTTCAGGTCAAAGCCCAAGTCGCTCTCCTTGACAGAAAGATTCTCGCCGTTGATATAGTCCATATATTCCGCGGCAAGATATGCGGCGGTCTGTTTCTGGAATTCGGTATTGAAACTGTATGTGGGATCGAGGGTATATTCGAACGCAAGCGCCATATCCGCTTCCGCAAGGGACGTGATCGCGGAATACGCCATGCAGCCCCACATGCCGTCGGACAATGCAACTTCGCTGCCGTTCACGGTAACCGTGGTGGAATAGCTGCCATCCGTGTTTTTATAAACGCCAACAGCGCCCTGCGCGATCTCATAGTCATAGAAATCGGGATTGTCTGAGGTGGCCGCAAGCATAGTCGCGTGCGCACCGCCGCCCGAACCGCCGGTGGAGACGAAATAATCCACGCTTCCGGGCAGATTTCCGAGAAGGATATTGAACTTCACGAAGCGCACTGCATTCTTCTGATCGACAAGGCAGCTCGGCGCATCGCCGGTGTAAGTACCGTCCGAAAGGGTACTTTGCTTGCCGCGGTTGCCGCAGGCAACATTGATATACCCTTCAGCGGCGTAGGTGGTCCCCGCAGACTGATTGGACTGTGAGGAGTAACCCGCCGCGCCGGTGTTCACGATCACGGGCGCGGTGGCTGCAGTATAGATCTGACCGTTGGTGCTGGTAACCTTTGCATCATAGTCGATGACAAGGTTACCGCTTGCCGTTCCGCTCGTTGCGTCTGCCGTGCCGTCACCGTCGGTATCCACACCTTTTACATACGCACCCGGAACACACACGGACACACCCTGATAGTCGGGAAGCTCAGCATTCGTGACGGCAGTTACGATCGCCATCGTCCACGCATCTGCACTTTCGGAATACGTCCACTCCGGCTTGATGTTCGCCAGGTTCAGCGCCGCTTCGATGTCAGCTTTCTCGCCGCTGCTTACCGAAATCACTGTCGTATCGGAATGGCCGGAGGCAGCGCTCCCCTCCGACGTCGTATCGGTCGTATTGTTCGTGCTGCCCGTTGCGCAGGCAACCATCAGGAGCGCTGCAAGCAGCAGGGCAATCATACAGAATACGGATTTGTGTTTCATATCAATCCCCTCCTTTTGAATTATCATAACATAAAGAAGCTCCGGTTTACAATCGCATTTTCTATGCGCTTATCCTGCGTAGGCGACGCCGTTGACATACAGCGTAAAGCCGTTCAGATTCAGCCCCGAAAGATCGCCGTCAAGGGAAGTAACATAGCTGTCTCCGGTCAGCGTCCACGTGCTGCCCGCATCCATCGTTACGGCAATTTTGCCTTCGCCGGTGATCGCGCCGGTATAGGAACTGTTTTTCAGATTCAGGGTCAGCGAGGAAATCGCATCCACAAGGATGCTGCCCGAAAGCGTCTGATCCTTTGCGTTCAGCGTGCAGTCGCCGCCGTTCTTGCCGTCCTTGCCCCAGCGTCCCGCCGAAACAATCAGCAGCGTACCGTCCTCGGAGAGGATCAGCTCGGCGTTTCCAAGGTTGATTACGCTTGCGGTATTCGTACAGTAGAACATCGCGCCGCTGTTCGATTTCATGCTGCCGCCGGTCATCGTGAACACGCTCGTGCCGACGCTTGCGTCGCCGGACGCGCTCTGGTACAGCAGCACGTTCGCCTTGACGCTCCCTTCCTTGGTGGATTGGTCGTTGCCCGAGAGCGTGCAGTTTTCAAGCGTAACACTGTTCTTGCCCTCGATGATGACCGCACGCGAGTTGGTCGAAACGCAGTCCGCGTTTTTCACCGTAATATCGGCGGTCGAATAGATCGCGGGACAGCCGTTTGAACCGGTGGAGGTATAGGTGCCGCCGTCCAGCACCATGGTCCCGCCGCCGCGGTCGGAGCGGATCGCCGCCTTCGACGCGCTGGTGACCGTCAGATTGGTTCCGTACAGCGTACCGCCGCCCGCGACCTGCACGCCGCCCGCGCCGCCGCCGGTGACGTTGACCGTGCAGTTTTCAAGCGTTACGACGCCCTTGTCATACGCGAACACGCCGGTCGCATTGGAAGCCGTCGCCTCCACCGTGCAGTCCGATAAAGTCAGCTCGGCGCTGTCGTGCACGCGAACCGCCGCATTGACGCCGGTAAAGCTCGCGCCGTCCGCGCTTGACGCGCTGCCCGCGGATTTGATGATCTCGGCGCCGGTCACGCTTGCCCTGACCGTGCCGGACGCGGAAAGCGCGCTTTCGTCGTCTCCGGTCGCCGTATAGGTACCGCCGCTCAATGCCTCTCCGTCCGTCAGCGCTTTGGCTGCGGTTCCTGTCGACGCAGACGAGCTGCCGCTCTTTTTTCTGCCCTTGGACGATCCGCTGTTTTTGCCGGACTGTGTGTTGCTGTCCGAGCCCTTACTCTTGCCCTCGGATGTGCTGCCGTTCTCAGAACGCTTTCCCTTACCGGCAGCGCTGTCCGAAGAATCGGATTGTTTCTTTCCGGAAGGTGCGCTGCCTTCGGTCTTTCCTTCCGACTTCTTGCCCGACGCCTCCTTTTTCCTGTTGCTGTTCGAAGAATCGCCGATGGTCAGCTCCGGCGTTTCCGTCGCTTCCGGCGCTTCCTGCTGTTTTTCTGCTTCCGCGGATACGGATGTTTCCGTCTCTTGAATCTCTTCCGCTGCCATTTCGTTCCCCACACATCCGATCACCGGCACCGTCAACAGTCCGATGCACAGGATGGCAAGGGTTGCTTTTCGCATACGTTCATTCATATGGTTACCTCCGTTTCTGTCGTGTTATACGTTGTGTCTCATCTTCCGCGGCCGCCTCTGCCGCCGCTGCGACCGTTGCTGCCGCTTTGATTGTTGCTGCCGTTTTGACTGCCCCAACCGCTTTGTCCTCCGAAGCCGAAGTTCTGACCGCCGCGTCCGCCCATCATCTGGTTCGGAATGCTGTTGACCTGCTGTCCGTTGACGATGATCGTGCCACCGTTGTACTGCGCCGATCCGTCATAGTCGAAGGTGCTGTTGCCTGTCACGTTGATGGTGCCGCCATTGATGATGATATTGCCGTTGGAGTCGATCCCGTCGGTGTCACCCGCGCCCATCACGACCGTGATCTCGCCGCCGTTGATCTCCACAGTGGGCGTATATGCCGAAGACTTTCTCGCCGCATTGACGCCGTCGTCGCTTGCCTGAATATCAATCGTGCCGCCGTTGATGCGGATATAAGTGCCTTCAATGCCCTCAACCGCCTTGATCGAGAGAATGCCGCCGTCGATCTGTACCACAGAGGTGCCGTGAATGCCGTCGTCGCCCGCCTGCACGGTGATGTTTCCGCCTCCGATATAGATATAGCCCTTCGTATCATCGTCATCGTTTTCGGCGTGCAGACCGTCGGTTCCCGCGGTCAGTGCCAGCGTGCCGTCCGCGATCCGGATAGAGTCGTTCGCGTCGATCGCCTTTTTCGCTGCGGTGATGTTGTAGGTTCCGCCCGTGATCTTCAGGTCGTCCTTGCCGACGACGCCGTTTTCAGAAGAGGAAATCGTCAATGCCGCCGTGCCGTTCAGTACGAGATCGGACTTGGAGAAGATCACGCCGTCGGTGTTGGTTTCACCGTCGGAGCGGAACGCGCCGGTGACAGACAGCGAACTGTCCACAGAGGTCGTGACAAACACCTTATCGGCGGAGGTTACATAGATCACCGGGAAGTCCGCATTGGTGACGGTTACGCCGCTCAGCACAAGCTGCACCTTATCTTCCTTGCCCGCTTCCACGTACACGGTCATGTTCGCCGCAGTACCGGAGAGCACATAAACGCCCTCGGAACCGATATGGATATCCTGTCCGCTCGCAAGCTTATAGTAAACTGCGTCTGAGAGATCCGCTTCCTGTTTCAGGTCGCGGCTTGTGAACAGTTCATCCGCGCTGTAAACGGGAACCGCGGAGTCTGCGGAAGCCGCACTGATTCCGAAGGTGAGTGTCAGACATGCCGCAACCACAAGGATTGCGATCGTTTTCATAAGGTTCTTCTTCATGGTGTAGCACCTGCCTTTCTTGTTTGTGTGCATAGCTTACCCCACGAACCTTAACGGAACGTAAAACCCGATAAAATTTTTAGCGACTATTTTCTTTGAATACCCATCGAATCATCATTTTTTGAAAACCGGGGCCGTTGT
>JAZNHI010000127.1:0-10607 GCA_045576895.1 Clostridia bacterium
ATCGAACGCGGCGACGTTCCGCACGCGATCCTGTTTGCGGGACCGCAGGAGGGGGATCGGCTGCGCCTTGCCCGCCGTGCCGCGGCGCGCTATCTGCTGCATACGGATCGCGTCGAAGCGCTGGAGGGCTGTCCGTTCTACATGGAGCCGGACGATTATCAGGTCAAAGCGGTGCGCGACGCGCTTTCCGCCGTCAACGCGGAGGCGTATGAACGCGGGCGGCACTGCATTCTGTTTGCCGACGCGCACAGGATGAGCGAGGCGGCGCAGGACGTGCTTCTGAAAACGCTCGAGGAACCGCCCGTCGACACGATGATCCTGCTGACCGGCGCGGAATCGGGTCTTCGTCCGACGATCCTGTCGCGCTGCATGGTCCTGCGCGAAGCGACCGAGCCCTGGGAAACGATCGCCGATCGCCTTGTGAAGAACGGCGCGGACCGGGATCGGGCGACGCTGGCGGCAAAGCTTTCGGACGGCGTGTACGGACGCGCGGAGGCGTTTCTTTCGGAGGAATCGCTTGCGTTCCGACGCGAGGCGCTCGCCTGCATCCGGCGCTTTGCGGCAAAGTCCAGACCGTACGCCGCGCTGACTGAGCTCTGCACCGACACGGTGACGGAGGAGAACGAGGACGGCACGGTGAAGAAAACAAAAAAGGTCAGTCCCGCCGCGGTCGACGCGTTCCTCGAGATCCTGCTTTCGGTCCTGCTGGACGTGCTGCGGCAAAAGAACGGCGTGCGGGATGTGCGCAACACGGATTGCACGGAGATCGAAACAATTTTCAATTCGACCTTTACAATCAAGCAAATTCAAGGTATGATACAAGTTGCGGTCGATGCAAGGGAGATGCTGTTCTATAAGGCGAATCCCGCGATGACCGTCGATTGGATCCTGGCAAAGCTGCCGTGAGGGGAAAGTATGATAAGAGTAATTGAGATACAATTCAAAACCAGCGGACGGGTGTATTACTTCGATCCGCTCGATCTGCCGATCAAGGCGGGCGACGGCGTGATCGTCGAAACCGCGCGCGGCATGGAGTTCGGCGAAGCGGCAAACGAACCGAAGGAGGTCGAGGAAAGCGAGATCGTCGCGCCTCTGAAGCCGGTCGTGCGCATTGCAACGGACGAGGACCGACGCCTGCGCGCCATGTACGCCGCCAAGGAGAGCGAGGCATACGAGATTTGCCTTGAAAAGATTGCGGCGCACGGGCTCGACATGAAGCTTGTCGACGTGGAATACACGTTCAACGGCAGCAAGGTCGTGTTCTATTTCACGGCGGACGAGCGCGTGGACTTCCGAGAGCTCGTCAAGGACCTTGCGTACGCGCTGAAAACGCGGATCGAGCTGCGGCAGATCGGCGTGCGCGACGAGGCGAAGATGCTCGGCGGGCTCGGTCCGTGCGGACGGCTCATCTGCTGCAAATCCTTCCTCGACGATTTCCGTCCCGTTTCGATCAAGATGGCAAAGGAGCAGAACCTTTCCCTGAGCCCGACCAAGATCTCGGGTCTCTGCGGACGTCTGATGTGCTGTCTCCAGTACGAGCAGAGCGCGTACGAGGCGATCCGCAGCGTCATGCCGAAGCCGGGCAAGGAGGTCAACACCGTCGACGGCGTCGGCATCGTCGTGGAGAACAACGCGATCACCGAGCGCACCAAGGTCCGGTTGACGATGGAGGACGGCTCGATCGACATCCGCGAGTATCCGTACACGCATCTCGGACAGCCCGGCGAACCGCTGCCGGAGGAAGCGCTTGCAGCGAAGAAGGGCGAAGCCGCAAAGGAGAAGGACGCGGACGCGCAGTTCCGCAAGGAAGCGGCGAACAACACTCGCAAAGGCAACCGCAACGCGCCGCGCAAGCCCGAACAGAAAAACGAGCAGGCAAAGCCCGCGCAGAAGCCCGCACAGAAGCCGGAACAGAAACCTGCGCAGCCAAAGCAGAACGCGCAGCAGAAGCCTGTGCAAAAGCCTGCGCAGCCGAAGCCGAACGCGCAGAACCAGCCGAAGCAGAAGCCGCAGCAGCAGCCGAAGCAAAATGCGCAGCCTGCGCCCGACGAAAGCGGAGACGGGCAGAAGAAACAGTTCCGCCGCCGTCCGAACCGCCGCCGCTCGAACAACGCGAAAAAGCCGGACGCGCCGAAAGCGGATTCTTGATCCAAAAACCAATAAAGCTCCCGGGTTCGGGAGCTTTTTGCATATCGTTTATTCCAGGATCACGCTGATGCGCTCGACGCCGTAATAGGCGAGCGCGGCAAGCGCCGCTTCGTCGATGCGTTCGCCGGGCATCAGGATCGGCACGGCGGGCGGACAGCCGACGTCGGGTCTTGCGAGCACGCGGTTGAGACATTCCGGACGCGGGAGCACAACGCGCGGTCCGAGCATCGCTTTGCGGATCGAACAGACGCGTTCCGGAACGGACGGACGCGGGGGAAGCGCTTCGATCAGCGCTTTTTCGGGGATCGCCGCAAGCGCGCGTTCAAGCCGCGCAAGATCGGTCCCGCCGTTGTCCGGCGTGAACATGCAGACCAGGAAATCGGGATCGGCAAACTCGCAAAAGATCCCCTGCGCTTCGAGAAGCTGCGCAAGCGCCGTTCCGGTACAGCCGCGGCGTTTCGGAAGGAGCGTCAGCTTCAGCGGTTCGTTTCCGAACAGCGCCCAGCCTGCGGCAGTCAGGCGCGCTTTCAGCGCGTCGAGCTGCAAAACAAACGCGGAAAGCCGTTCGGGAAACGAAAGAAGGATCGGGTTCAGCAGATCGAGCGATTGCAGGATCAGATACGACGGGCTTGTCGAACCGAACAGCACAAGCGCGTCCTTCGCCTCTTCCGTAAGCGCGGAAAGGGCGGGGGAAACGTGCAGGTACGCCGCGCCGGTCAGCGCCGGCAGCGTTTTGTGTGCGGAATCGCAGCAGAGGTCGGCGCCGAGGTCGATCGGATGCTGCGACGGCGTGAGAAACCGGAGATACGCGCCGTGCGCGTTGTCGACGAGCAGCAGCACGCCGTTTTTATGGCAGACGCGCGCGATCGGCGCAAGGTCGATCCGGCTGCCGAGATAGTTCGGCGAGGTCAGATACAGCGCCGAGGGATGCGTCCGCCCGATCGCTTCCGCGACCGCTTCGGGCGAAGGATTCGCCGAAAGGTACGACGGCGCGGGGTCGAAGAGCCACTCGACCTCCGCGTCCAAAAGCGCGGCGGCGGACAGGAACGTCTTGTGCGCGTTGCGCGCGGCAAGGATCCGGAAGGGCTTTTTTTCGCCCTGCGCATGCCGCATCGCAAGATACAGCATCGCGCGGATGCACTGTGAGCTGCCCTCGGTCGAATAGAAGGTGGGACAGCCGAACAGCGCGGAAGCGTTCGCTTCGCTTTCCCGGATGATCCCGCTCGCTTCATACAGCGCGTCGGCGCCGGGGATTTCGGTAAGGTCGCGATCCTCGCCAAAAAAGCGCGAACGCCCCTTGTGTCCGGGCATGTGCAGCCGGACCGGGGAGCGTTCAATGTATGCGGTTACGAAATCGAAGATCGGCGTGTTCATGGCTTATTCCGCCTCTTTGAGCTGCCGCGCGACGGCGAGCATCAGCGCGCATTCCATGCGCTTTCGGAACAGATCGCAGCCATAGGCGTAGACACCGTTGATGCGTCCCGTGGCGTGGTATGCGTTTGCGGCACAGCCGCCGGAGCAGTAGAGCCGCGCCCAGCAGGTGCGGCATTCCTCGCGCGCATAGACGTTGCAGGCGGCAAACTGATCCTGCACGGCATGGTTCGATACGCCGTTAAAGATATCGCCGAGTTTGAACGCCTGTTCACCCACGAACTGGTGGCAGGGATAGAGATCGCCCCACGGCGTCACCGCCATGTATTCGGTGCCGGAACCGCAGCCCGAGATGCGCTTATAGATGCAAGGACCGCCCCGAAGATCGATCATGTAGTGGTAGAAGGTGAACGGCCGTCCCTCTTCGTCGCGCCTGAGCATCAGTTCGGCAAGCTTTTCATACTGCTCCATGACGATCGGCTTGTCCGCTTCGGTCAGCGCCAAGGGATCGTCCGGCGCGCAGACGACCGGCTCCATAGAGAGCTCGGTGAAGCCGAGATCGAGCATCGTCTGAATATCCTGCAGAAAATCGGGATTCGCATGCGTGAACGTGCCGCGCATGTAGTAGCCCTTGCCGCCCCGCGCTTTGACGAATTTCTGAAACTTCGAGACGATCCTGTCCCAGCTGCCGTTGCCGGCATAGTCTTTGCGGAAGCGATCGTGGATCTCCTGCCGTCCGTCAAGCGACAGCACGACGTTGTGGCATTCACGGTTTGCAAATTCGATCACGTCGTCGTCCACGAGCATGCCGTTTGTGGTGAGCGTAAAACGGAAATGCTTGCCGGTTTCCGGCTCGATCGAGCGCGCGTAGGCGACGAGGTCCTTGACGACCTGAAAGTTCATAAGCGGCTCTCCGCCGAAGAAGTCGACCTCTAAGTTTTTGCGGCTGCCCGAGTGCTCGACCAGAAAGTCCAGCGCGCGCTTGCCGGTCTCGAAGGACATCAGCGCGCGTTCGCCGTGGTACTTGCCCTGGCTTGCAAAGCAGTAGGAGCAGTTCAGGTTGCACACATGCGCGACGTGCAGGCACAGCGCCTTTACGACGCCGGAGGTCTTTGCCTTCAGCGTACCCGCCATCGGCGCATAGTTGTCCTCGGTAAAGAGCTTGCCCGCGGCCTTCAGACCGAGCAGCTGTTCGTACGCGCCGTTCAGATCGTCCATGGTGACGCGGTCGGCGTATGTTTCACAAAGCGCGTTCAAAAGCGCTTCACGCGGTTCGTTTTCAAAGCCCGCGATCATGTCGTAGGCGACGTCGTCGACCGCGTGGATCGAGCCGGAGCAAACGTCCAGCACGATGTTGTATCCGCAAAGCTTATACTGGTGTATCATAATCCTGTTTCAAAAAAAGGCCGCCGAATCGGCGGCTTTTCAAGTGTGTGTTTATTTGTTCTCTTTCTTTTCGCAGTTCTGATTCGCGATGCCGCAGCTCGTCTTGCAGGCGGACTGGCAAGAGGTCTGGCATTCGCCGCAGCCGCCGTTCTTTGCGCTTTCGCAGAGATTGCGGGTCTCAACGGTTTTGATCTCGATCATGATGACGCCTCCGTACAGATTTTATAACAGAGTGAGCATAACACAACGCGTCCGCAAAGTCAAGAGATTTGCGCTTTTGGGGGAACGGTTGCGTTTTTGCGGGAATCGCGATACAATAGAACAAACGAGATTCTCGGAGGGCAATATGGACTATATTCGGGTAACACGGGAAAACATCGAAACGGAACACATCTGCTGCGCGATCTCGAACAACAAAGACGCGCAGGTTTCGTCCAAGAAGGCGTGGCTTCTCGACCGCTTCGACGAAGGACTGGTCTTTCTCAGAAGCACCGAACGCGGCAAATGCTTCATTGAGTACCTTCCGGCGGAGATGGCGTGGAACCCGATTGACGCCGCAGGCTGGATGTATATCGACTGTCTGTGGGTCTCCGGCTCCATGAAGGGACACGGGTATTCGAACGATCTGCTTTCCGCGTGCGTTGCGGACAGCAGAGCGCAGGGGAAGAAGGGGCTTTGCATCCTCTCCTCCGCGAAGAAAAAGCCGTTTCTTGCCGATCCGAAGTTTCTGAAATACAAGAGCTTTGCCGTTGCGGACGAAGCCGATAACGGCATTCAGCTGTGGTGCCTGCCGTTTTCGCCGGACGCGGAAAAGCCAGGGTTCAGACCGTGTGCGGTGCATCCGCACGTCGACGAAAAGGGGTATGTCCTTTTCTATACGCATCAGTGCCCGTTCAACGCAAAGTACGTGCCGATCGTGGAACAAACCGCAAGGGAGCACAAGATCCCGTTCCGCGCGATCCGTATCGAAAGCCGCGAGGCGGCGCAGTCCGCGCCCACGCCGGTCACGACCTACGCGCTGTTTTTTGACGGCGAATATGTCACGAACGAGCAGATGAACGACACGAAATTTCTGAAGCTTGCCGAAGGGAGATAACGGGGGATGATTTCGCTTCTGATCGCGTTTGCGGTGCTGATCGCAGGCTATCTTGTGTACAGCCGCGTTGCGGAAAAAATCTTTGCGGCGAACGAGGGATTCCGCATCCCGACAAAGATCGCCTATCCGATCGGGCTCAGCTTTGCCGCCGCGCTGCTGATCGTTTACGCCGTGCTGCTGTGCCGAAAGCTTTGCGGATCGCGCCGCGGATAAAGGAACGGCAAGGGACTTTTGAAGCTTATCGAAGGGAGATACACGCATGGACCTGAACTGGGAGGAAGGCTTTTTCATCGACGTTCGCATCGAGAACGGCGCGGCAGTGATCCGCGCAAACCGCGAGGGGCTTTTATCCCTTGCAAATCATCTGAAAGCGCTTGCCGGAGAGCCCGCGGGAAGCCACATCCATCTGGATCCGTGGAACGCGCTCGAGGACGGTTCTGTTGAGCTGATCCTGGAACGGATCGAATGAAGGCGGAACGGCATGACAGGAAAATATATTTATGAAAGCAACCCTTTTCGGTTGCTTTTCTTTTGCGGATGGTCTACAATGATATCGTAAAAATATGGCATTTTTGCCAAGAATAAAAAAGGAGTATGCAAATGAAGTACGATCGCGTTTACAATTTCTCCGCAGGTCCCGCCACGATGCCCGTTGAGGTGCTCGAAGAGATCCGTGACGAAATGCTGAACTACAAGGGCAGCGGCATGTGCGTCATGGAGATGTCGCACCGCAGCAAGGTCTTCCAGCAGATCATCGACGAGGCGGAGGCGGATCTCCGCACGCTGATGGGCATTCCGGATAACTACAAGGTTCTGTTCATCCAGGGCGGCGCAACGCTCGAGTTCGCCATGATCCCGTTGAACCTCTGCAAGAACGGCGTGTTCGACTACATCGTCACCGGCAACTGGTCCAAGAAGGCGGCAACGGAAGCCAAGAAGTACGGCAAGGTCAACGTCATCGCGTCCAGCGAGGATAAGAACTACAGCTACATTCCGGATTGCTCCGACCTCCCGATCGACGACGACGCGGACTACGTCTATATCTGCGAGAACGAAACGATCCACGGCACGACCTACCCGGTGCTGCCGAACACCAAGGGCAAGATCCTCGTCTCCGACCAGAGCTCGATGTTCCTTTCGAAGCCCTGCAACGTGTCCGACTACGGTCTCATCTACGGCGGCGTCCAGAAGAACGTCGGTCCCGCGGGCCTCGCGATCGTCATCATCCGCGAAGACCTCATCCGTGAGGACATCGATCCCAAAGTGCCGGTCTATCTGCGCTTCGACACGCATGCGAACAACGGCTCCATGTACAACACGCCGAACTGCTGGGCGATCTACGTCTGCGGCAAGGTCTTCAAGTACCTCTTAAAGACCGGCGGTCTCGAGGCAATGGCAAAGCGCAACGAGGAGAAGGCGAAGGTCATGTATGACTTCCTCGATTCCTCCAAGATGTTCAAGGGCACCGTCGAGAAGAAGGATCGCTCTCTGATGAACATTCCGTTCGTCACCGGCGACAAGGAAAAGGACGCGGCGGTCGTTGCGGCGACCAAGGCGGCGGGCTTCGACAACCTCAAGGGTCACAAGAGCGTCGGCGGTCTCCGTGCTTCCATCTACAACGCCATGCCGAAAGAGGGCGTGGAAGCGCTCGTCGAGTTCCTCAAGAAGTATGAAGCGGAAAACGCATAAGGAGGCAGTTATGATTCGTATTCTGGCATCTGACGGTATGGATAAGAGCGCAATCGCCGCGCTCGAAGCAAAGGGCTGCGAGGTCGTTTCCCAGTTCTATGAGCCGGAAGACCTCAAGAAGGAGCTTGCAAACTACGACGTCATCGTCGTCCGTTCCGCAACGAAGGTCCGCGAGCCGATCATCGACGCAGCGGTTGCGGCGGGTCGGTTGAAGATGATCATCCGCGGCGGCGTCGGCGTGGACAACATCGACGTGAAGTATGCGGAGAGCAAGGGTCTGATCGTGAAGAACACCCCGCGCGCTTCCTCCCAGTCGGTCGCAGAGCTCGCCATGGGTCATATGTTCGCATGCGCGCGCTTCCTGTCCATCGCGGGCTACACCATGCGCAACGACAAGTGGGAAAAGAAAGCCTACGCAAAGGGCATCGAGCTGCAGGGTAAAACGCTCGGCATCATGGGCTTCGGCAGAATCGGTCAGGCGCTCGGCAAGATGGCGAAGGCGATCGGCATGAAGGTCATCGCGTACGATATCTTCCACATTCCGGGCATCGAAGAACAGCTCGGCATTCCGTACGTCGAGATGGACGAACTTCTCAAGGAGGCTGATTTCGTCAGCGTCCATGCGCCGGCAGTCGACGGCGGCGCGCTGATCAACGCGGAAACGATTGCAAAGATGAAGGACGGCGTCGTCATCATCAACACGAGCCGCGGCACGAACGTGGACGAGGACGCGCTCCTTGCGGCGCTCGAATCCGGCAAGGTCCGCGCGGCGGGTCTGGACGTCTGGGCGGTCGAGCCTGCGAACAACCACGCGCTGTACAGCCATCCGATGGTCTCCTGCACGCCGCACATCGGCGCGACCACGGTCGAAGCGCAGAAGCGCATCGGCGCCGAGATCGTCGATCTCATCAGCAAGCAGTTCAATCTGTAATTTCGTCATCCCAAAACCGTCCTGCTCACGCAGGGCGGTTTTTCTTTGCTCCGTCTTGCCGCGTCTCCTTCGGGTGTCATCCTGAGGAACGAAGGGACGAAGGATCTGAAAAGACTCTTCGGCTTCATTGCGGCGGCAGATTGCATGGACCATGCACCCTTGACAAGGGAAGCTCAAAATGCGCCTTACCACCTCCACCTGATGGGGGAGGTGCCGAGCAAAGCGAGGCGGAGGGAGAGATCACGGCGTTTCGATTTTTCTCAAAACCCTCTTGACTCTGACGTTACGTCATAGTTTATAATAAGGTCGAAAGGGGATGAGAACGATGATGACCGTGCACGAGGTCAGCAAAAGGACCGGCGTTTCGATCCGCGCGCTGCAGTATTACGATTCGATTGGGCTGCTGCATCCGACGGCGGTGACGGAGGCTGGGTACCGGCTGTACGACGAAGCCGCGCTTTTGACGCTCCAGCAGATCCTGCTGTTCCGGGAACTGGAATTTCCGCTGAAGGAGATCCGCATAATCCTCACCGATCCGGACTTCGACCGCGGCAAGGCGATGGAACAGCAGCTTCGGCTGTTGAAGCTGCGGCGCGAGCGGCTCGACCGCATCATTGACCTCATCGAACGACAGAGAGACAAGGGAGGTAACACAATGGATTTTACGGCATTTGACACCGAACAGATCGAACGGTACGCAAGGGAAGCGAAAGCGCAGTGGGGACACACCGAGGAGTACCGCGCGTTTGCACAAAAGAATCTGAAGCCCGAACAGCAGAAGACTGCGGGCGAGGGACTGATGGCGGTATTCAGGGACTTTGCGGCGGTGAAGGACGGCGCGCCGGACGCCCCGGAAGCGCAGGCGGCGGTTCAAAAACTGCAGGACTATATCTCCGCAAACTTCTATCACTGCCCGAGGAACGTGCTTTCCGGGCTCGGCAAGATGTACGGCGCGGGCGGTGAGTTCACAAAAAACATCGACGCCTATGCCGGCGAGGGCACGGCGGCGTTTGCCGCAAAGGCGATCGAAGCGTACTGCAAATAAGCAAAACGCCCCGCGGGAGCTTCCGCGGGGCGTCTGTATTTTGGTGTTACCGAATCCTGCCGCTGGCTTCAAGGACTTTGATGTCCGGCTCGCAGAGGAACGGCTCGCCTGCGGCTCTCAGCGCGTTGTTGACGTCCTTTAATCCGCTGCCGGTGGAGATGACCGTGACGGTCTCGTCCGGACGGATCACGCCCTCCCGAACGGCTCTAACGACGCCTGCCGTGGCGGTGACGCCCGCAGGCTCGCCGAACACGCCTTCGGTTCTTCCAAGGAGCCGCATCGCGGCAAGGATCTCGTCGTCGGTCACGGCGATCCAGCGTCCGCCGCTCGATTTCACGGCGCGCAGCGCTTTCTTCGGATTTCTCGGCACGCCCACGGCGATCGAATCCGCAAGCGTGTTTTCGGGCGTGGGCACGAGGTCGCAGCCGTTGTTTGCCGCGTCCACGAACGGGCAGCAGCCGGTGGACTGCACGCCGAGGATCTTCGGGATGCGGTCGATCATGCCGAGCTCGTAAAGGTCATGGAAGCCGTTGTAGACGCCGCCGATCGTGCAGCCGTCGCCGACGGACACCGCAACCCAATCGGTGGGCTCCCAGTTGAGCTGTTCTGCAATCTCCAGCGCGACGGTCTTTTTGCCCTCGGTCAGGATCGGATTGATGCCCGCGTTGCGGTTGTAGAAGCCCCACTTTTCGATCGCGGCTTTCGATAGCTCAAAGGTCTGGCGGTAGTCGCCCTTTACGGAAATGACGTTCGCCCCGAAGATCAGAAGCTGCGCGACCTTGCCCTTCGGCGCACGTTCCGGCACGAAGATGACGGTTTTGAGCCCCATACGCGCCGCGTTGCCAGCGCAGGAGCTTGCCGCGTTTCCGGTGGAGGAGCAGCAGATCGTGTCGTAGCCGAGCTCCAGAGCCTTTGCGACCGCCACGCCGCTTGCGCGGTCC
>JAZNHI010000128.1:0-3754 GCA_045576895.1 Clostridia bacterium
CATCTCGCAGAACCCGCGCGACCTGATGATGGCGGAAAACGTCGCGAAGGTCATTGCGGCGTCGCCGTATTTCAAGGACGGCTTCTCGTTCCAGACCGGCGTCGGCGGTCCTTCTTTGGCCGCAAACCTGTTCCTTGAAAAATACATGGACGAGCGCGGTATCAAGGTGGGCTGGGCGATCGGCGGCATCTGCGGACCGATGGTCGAAATGCTCAAGAAGGGCAAGGTCGGCAAGGTCATCGACGTGCAGGACTTCGACCTCGACGCGGTCAACTCCATCAACCAGACGCCGAACCACTTCGAGATGAGCGCAAGCCAGTACGCGAATCCCGCGAACAAGGGCGCGTTCGTCAACAAGCTCGACTTCGTCGTGCTCGCGGCGCTGGAGATCGACACCGGCTTCAACGTGAACGTGCTGACCGGCTCGGACGGCGTGCTGCGCGGCGCGCCCGGCGGACATCCGGACACCGCGGCGGGTTCTAAGTGCTGCGTCATCGTCACGCCCCTGATCCGCGGCAGAATGGCGACCGTGTGCGAACACGTCGTGACCGTCACCACCCCGGGCGACTGCGTGGACGTGCTCGTTACCGACTACGGCATCGCGGTGAACCCCCTCCGTCCCGACCTCATCGAGTGTCTCGACAACGCGGGCATCCCGCACGTGTCGATCGAATGGCTCAAAGAAAAGGCGTACAGCCTCGTCGGACGGCCCGACGACCTCCAGTGGGAGGACAAGGTCGTTGCGATCCTCGAAGCGCGCGACGGCACGATCCTGGACGTCGTGAGAAAGATCAAACCCTACACGATCGATTAAGCGCTGACCCCGCGGTGATTTCGCCGCGGGGTCGTTCATTTCCGTAACGACCGATTTTTTGAGGAGGGTAATCCATGGGCAACTTTTTCACCGCTGTCTGGCAGTTCATGCAGGGCGACGTCTTTGTCGGCATTCTCGGTCTTCTGACCATCGCCGCGATCGTCCTCGTGCTGTTCAAAAGCAAGATGCAGCCGGCGTTCGCGTTCATCGTCTTCCCGGCGATCCTCGCGATCATTCTGGTCCTTTTAGGCCGCTATTCCTTTGACAACATTGCAACGATGATCAAGTCCGGCTTTTCGAGCACCGGACCGACCGCCGCGCTGTTCGTCTTCTCCGTCCTGTACTTCGGCATCATGACCGACGCGGGCATGTTTGACGTCATCATCGGCAAGCTGATGAAGCTCGTCGGCGACAACGTCATCGGCGACTGCATCGTGACCGCGGTCATCGCGCTCGTCGGACATCTCGACGGCGGCGGCGCGTCGACGTTCTGCATCGTCATTCCCGCCATGCTTCCGGTCTACAAGCGCATGCACATGCGCCCGACCACGCTCCTTCGCATCGCGGTCCTTGCAATGGGCGTTCTGAACCTGATGCCGTGGGCGGGTCCCACGATGCGCGCGGCGACCGTCATCGGCATGGAAGCAGGCGCGCTTTGGAAGACCATCCTTCCGATCCAGATCTTCGGTATCGTGCTTGCGCTTGCGCACGCCGTCCTTTCCGGCTTCCTTGAAAAGCGCCGCGGCGCGGGTCTGCACGGCAAGCTTGCCGAAATCGAAGGCGAAGTCGACCTCAAGGAAGCGCTGCACGAAGAAAAAGAAAACGAGCTTGCGCGTCCGAAGCTGTTCATCGTAAACATCATCCTGACCGTCGCCATCATCGCGATGCTGATTTGGGACGTGTTCCCGAGCTATGTGCCGTTCATGATCGGCTGCGCGCTGGCGCTGTTTATCAACTACGGCTTCTCTGCCAAGATGCACAAGAAGATCATCAGCCTGCATGCCGGTCCGGCGCTGATGATGTGCTCCACGCTGATGGGCGCGGCGGTGCTGATGGGCATGCTGACGACAAACCTCGGTCCGAACGCAAGCGGCGATCTTGTCGCTGTCAGTGCCAAAAATGCGATGAAGGATCCGAGCCTTGTTTCGATCCCGTCCGTAGTTACCTGCCTCGCAAACATCGTATCTTCGATCCTGCCGAGCTTCCTCGGTCAGCATCTGCCGCTGATCATCGGCATCCTGTCCGTGCCGCTGGCGCTCGCGTTCGATACCGACAGCTACTTCTACGGCATGCTGCCGGTCATGATCGCCATCGGTCAGTCGTTCGGCGTCAACGCACTGCCGATCGCGGTCGCAATGGTCGTCTGCCGCAACTGCGCAACGTTCATCAGCCCGATGGTTCCGGCAACGCTCCTCGGCACCGGTCTTGCCGAAGTCGAGATCAAGGACCATATCAAGGCGAGCTTCCTCTATGTATGGGGCTTCTCGATCCTGTGCATGCTCTTTGCGGCGCTTTTCGGCATTATGCCGCTGTAATCCGCATACAAAAAAGGCTGCGAAAGCAGCCTTTTTTTCATGGTTCGTTTTTATGCGAGCTTCTTTTCGAGGCGGACACGGATCGCGCGGATGAACTCGATCGTGTTGACCGCGGTGGGCTTCTGCCCCTCGACGAGGTTTACGAGGTCCTTCGTCATGATGCCGTCGTTCAGCGTTTCAACGCAGGCTTCTTCGAGCTTGTTGCCGAAGTTAACGAGATCGTCGAGCCCGTCCATCTCGCCGCGCTTACGGAGAGCGCCGCTCCACGCGTAGATCGTCGCCATCGGGTTGGTGGAGGTCTCCTCGCCCTGCAGGTACTTATAGTAGTGGCGGGTGACGGTGCCGTGCGCCGCTTCGTACTCGAACTTGCCGTCCGGGCTGCACAGCACGGAGGTCATCATGGCAAGGGAACCGAACGCAGTGGAAACCATGTCGCTCATGACGTCGCCGTCGTAGTTCTTGAGCGCCCAGATGAAACCGCCCTTAGAACGGATAACGCGCGCAACCGCGTCGTCGATCAGGGTGTAGAAGTAGGTCAGACCGAGCTTTTCAAATTCTTCCTTATAGCACTCGTCGTAGATCCGCTGGAAGATGTTGCGGAAGTTCATGTCGTACTTCTTGCTGATCGTGTCCTTTGCGGAGAACCAGAGGTCCTGCTTGGTGTTCAGCGCGTACTTGAAGCACGAATGCGCGAACGATTCGATCGACGTGTCCTTGTTGTAGATGCTCTGCAAAATGCCCGGGCACTCGAAATCGTAGACCGTCTCGCGGAAGGATGCGCCGTTCTCGCCGGTGAAGACGAGCTCCGCCTTGCCCTTTTCGGGGACGCGGTACTCGGTGCCCTTGTAGAGATCGCCGTACGCGTGACGCGCGATGGTGATCGGCAGCTCCCAGTTCTTCACGACCGGCTTGATGCTGTCGATGATGATCGGCGCGCGGAACACGGTGCCGTCGAGGATCGCACGGATCGTGCCGTTCGGGCTCTTCCACATCTCGTGCAGGTTGTACTCGGTCATGCGCTGCGCGTTCGGCGTGATCGTGGCGCACTTGACGCCGACGCCGTACTTCTTGATCGCGTTGCCCGCGTCCTTGGTGATCTGGTCCTTCGTCTGATCGCGCATCGGAAGCCCGAGGTCATAGTACTCGGTCTTGAGATCGATAAACGGGAGCAGCAGCTCGTCCTTGATCATCTTCCAGATGATTCGGGTCATTTCGTCGCCGTCCATCTCGACGAGCGGGGTGGTCATTCTGATCTTTTCCATAGGTTCCTCCATACAAAGATTTTTAACACACGAACGCCGGCGGAGCATCTGCCCCGCCGACGGTTCTTTTTTTACTTGTTCTGCGCCGCGTAGTAGTTCATCAGGCAGCCTTCGAGGATGATCGTCTTCTCGTCCTCGGTAAG
>JAZNHI010000129.1:0-7288 GCA_045576895.1 Clostridia bacterium
CGACAGAAGTGGTGTTGCCCGCTTCCAGATTGATAATACCCAGATAGGAAAGACTGGTTTCAGAATAGATCATCGAGGGAATAATCAGCGCGACGCTGGTAACGATGGTGCCAAGGCCGTTGGGGAAAATATGCTTGAACATAATTCTCGAATCCCTGGCGCCCAGCGTTCTTGCCGCCAGAACATATTCCTGATTCTTGAAGCGGTAGAACTGCGTACGGACGACAGCTGCCGTTCCGATCCACCCCGTCACACAGAACGCCATCAGCAAGCCGCCGAGAACGGATGCTTTACCGGTATTGACCAGATGCAGCTGGAACAATACGACGATGATGTACAGCGGCATGCGCCACAGAACGTCGACCAGACGCTCGAGCAGCAGGTCGACCCATCCGCCGTAGTAACCTTCGATCGCTCCGAAGAACGCGCCGAAGACGAAGCAGACGAGCGCAACGCCGAACGAAAGGACGAACGAGGTGCGGAGACCGTATGCCATACGGGTCGCAATGTCATAGCCGCCGCCGTCGGAACCGAACACAAACGTCGGTTCGTGACCGTTCTTGTACTGATAGTAGTTATAGTACAGAACGCGGATGCTGTACATCGAGCCCATCTCTCTGTAGTACTTGATGTTGCCTTCCTTGTCACGCAGGAAGTTGTCGTGCACGCCCTCTTGCATGGTCTGCTCCAGATCCATACGCTTGCCCTTTTCGTTGACCGGCCAACCCTTCTTGGTCTTGTACCAGTAGTTGGCGTCCGAGGGATCTTCGCAGTAATTGTTGTCCTGGTCGACCATCGGGTAGAGGACCTGAACTTCGTTCTCTGCCTCCCACGTCCGAATACGTTCGTATTCATCTTTGGAAACCTGCAGATAACGGAATCCGATGATGTGGTATGTGCTGACGCGGGCGTCACGCTTGGTGACTTCCTTGCCCGCCTCTTCTACGACGCGTTCATCGCCGAGTCTCAGGATCGGGCTGTAATAGGAGCCGATGCCCTCTTCCCAGCTCTCGTGACCCTTCTTTTCCATTTCCGGGTCTTCGGCGTTCATGCCGACCGCAACGAGGTTGATGAGGTACTTGTCGTTCAGACTCATCGTCTTCGCGCCGTCAAAGATCGGTGTTTCACCGATGTACAGTCTCGGATTCATCTTCTTGTACGTCATGTCGCTTGCTTCGCCGAGCTTATAGACGGAGAAGAACGGAACGATGATGGCATACAAAAGAATGATGGCAAGAACGATCGCCGCCGCGACGGATGCCTTGTTCTTGCGGAACCGGATCCATGCGTCCTTGAAATAGCCGATCGGCTTCGTTTTCAGGGCTTTGTCGTGCAGCTTTTCATTCTCCTGCACAAAGCGGAATTTTTCCGCCGGAATAGAAGTGAATTGATTCTCTGCCATAGCTTATCTCTCTCCCATCTTGATACGCGGATCGAGGAATCCGTAACTGAGGTCGGTAAGGATGCCGGAGAGCAGACCGATCAATGTATAGAACATTGCAGTACCGACAAACAGGTCGTAGTCAAATGTTTGCAGCGCTTTCAGGGTCAGATCGCCAATGCCCGGGATCGCAAAGATGCGCTCCAGGATCATGGAACCGCCCATAACACTGAGGAACGTACCGATAACGACAGGCAGAATCGGGACCATCGCGTTTTTCAATGCATGGTGAATGACCGCTTTCGACTGCGTCAGGCCCTTGGTTCTTGCAAGCAGCATGTATTCACTCGTCAGCGCTTCGGTCAGCTCCGCACGAACGGTACGCGCAAAGTATGCGATCTCATAGAATGCGCTCGCCATGATCGGAAGCATCAACGAATAGATCATCTTCCACGTCAGCAGACCGCCGGCCTCCGCTTTCGAATACATGACCAGCGGGAACCAGCCTAATCTGAACGATAGTAAATACTGTAAGAAGAACGCCAGGACGAATGACGGTACTGATATGAACAAAACGATGATTACCGACACGACGTGATCGATCCACGTATTCTTTTTCAGCGCCGCAAATATGCCCAGCGCAATGCCCAATGGGAGACCTACAAGTATGGATAGCACGTTCACAAGGATCGTCGGCGGCATGCGCTCGAAGATAACATCTGCGACCGGCTTCATATAGGCAACTTTCAAAGAAGTACCAATGTCAAACTTAGTGATGAGATTGCGAAGATAGATGCCATACTGGACGAGAACAGGCTTATCCCAACCCAGCGCCTCACGTCTCGCCTTTTCCGTCTCGGCCGCCTTGCCGAGCGGAACTTCCGCCTGCAGCATCTTAATCAGGCAGAACGTAATCGTCAAAATGATGAAAAACGTTATGACCAGAAAGAGCAAACGCTTTAATATGTATTTGAATGTTCTCATAGGGCTATTTCCTTATCTGTGTGTATTCACATAGCCACCCCGCGGCTAATGGGACATTTAAGTGCAATCTCGAAGCCGGAAATCCGGCTTCGAGATTGTTTACTGTGTGTGAATTGGCAAACAACTATGAAGGATTACTTATAGTCGATTTCGCCGTTCTGAGAAGCAACGAATTCTGCCCATTCTTTGTCGTTGTAGTTGAAGCTCATCAGACGGATTCCGCCGTAACCATACATGATGTTGTAATCTTCGGTTGCGTACTGAATCTTCTTGGAGAACAGCGTGCATTCGCACTCGCAGCCGAACGGGATGCACTGGTAGGAATTGAGGACCGCAGTCTCGATGTAGCTCAGAATGTGGAGTCTCATATCCGCATACTCGTCGCCGCCGAACTCGCCAGCCGGCTGGATCGACTTCGCCCAGTTCTGGATGGTGTCGGTTCTGTCTTCGCCGTTGATCGGGATGGTGATGGTCTCAACCGTCGGATCCCAACCGCAGGACTCATGGATCTTGGTCGTGCCGCCCATGTATTCCGGCTCGCAGTAGACGCGGATCGTGGAGAACGGATAGAATGCCGCACCGCCCCATGCACCGCGGATCATTTCGATCTTACCAAGCGCAACGTCTTCATAACGGTTGGAGATGTTGCCGAGGAACTCGAAGTCGATCTTGCCTTCGAAGCCCGTGCCCTTCGTTGCTTCCGCAACATAGTCATTCAGGTATTCCTGCTGACGGGAGGCTTCTGCGTTAATCGCGGAAGCCATCGCTTCGCAGCGGATGTGGATCTTCTGACCGTCGGTGTAGTTGCCGTCCGCAATCGCCTGCTCATAGACCTTCTGGAACAGAGCTCTTGCCTGCTCGACGTCGTAGCCGTTGATGGAAGCATATGCTTCAACATCGTCTGCATACTGCTTGCCCTCGCCGTATTCTACGCCATAGAGACGGAGAACTGCGTCGCGGCCTTCCTTGGTGTTACGATACTGAGACTCGGTGTTGTTCTCGATGTCATAGTAGTACAGGCTGTTGAGCAGATAGTACGCGGGCTTGTAGCCGGTGGTGCAGTCTGCGCAGAACTGTGCACGGTTGATGGACAGGGAGATTGCCTTGCGGAAGTCGTCATAGTACAGGACCTTCTTGTTGGAACCATCGTTTGCTTCCTCTTCGAGAGCGGTCAGCTTTTCGAGGTCGGATGCGAAGATGTAACGGAAGGTGTAGGTCTGGTCCGTCTTCAGCAGGTACTCAGACATCTTGTAGTTGACGAGGTCGTCAGCGGTGAGCGCGATCTCATCGAGGTCGCCCTTGATGAACGCCATCAGCGCGGTTGCATGCTCAGGAATGATGTCATAGACGACCTTGGTCGGCTGATACTGGCCAACGTGCTTGCCGTCGGTCCAGCCGTACCAGTTCTCGTTGCGGGTGAGGACGAACTGCTTGTCAGCCTCGAAGCTCTCCAGTTTGTACGGACCTGCGGACATGTAGGTCTCTGCAGAGGTGCCGTAGTTGGTCGCAACCAGGTTTTCCTTCGTCTCTTTGCCTGCCTCGTAGAGCGGCTCATAGACGATCCAGTTGCTGGTCATCATGGACTTCATGTAGAACGCAGAAACCGGGGTCTCGTTGACATAGTAGAGAGTGTAGTCGTCGCCCTTGATGAGACCGACGTCTTCCCACGGAGTCTCGGCGAACGTGCCGACGATCGCGAAGCACCATTCTTTCCAAGCTTCGGGATTGTCATCGCCGAAGGTCTGGGACATGGTGGTCAGGTCAGCAATGACCTCTTCGGTTACCGGGACATACTCCGCTTCCGGATACTTCGCATACAGGTCGTTGCCCTCTGCATCGCAGAAGTAGGGCTGATAGCCTGCATTGTCATGATAATCCTTTGCGGGGCCGCCGAAGAACACGCAGGACTCGCTGAGGTTCAGATAGTACTGCTCTGCTTCGTTCTCGTTTGCGGGACCGTACATCGGCTGACCGGCTTTATCATTGTTGTAATAAAGCTTGGAGTTCTTGATCGCAGTGTCGCCCTCGAAGTAGCTGTTCGCACGATAGTTCTTCATCGCCGGATCCAGCATCTGCTGCATGGAGTAGATGTAGGTGTCCGCGTTGATCGGCGTGCCGTCTGCCCACTTCGCATCCGGGTTCAGGGAGATCTTGTAGATCAGCTTCTCGGTCGGGAGGCTGCCGTCCTCGTTCGGGGTGAGCCACTTTTCACGATCCGGATAGGTCGCGGTGACGTCCTCGAGGTCCGTTGCGCCTTCGAATACCCATTCAAAGTTGACGCCGTCTTCTGCAATGGAGACGTCCACGAGAGGCATTTCGATGAAGCTCATCATCGTGCTCTCATTGTTCATCTCCCACGCATGCGGGTTCCAGTTGATGGGGCTTGCCGCCATGGAGAGGTGATACGTATATTCTGCATCATCTTCCGGCTGCTCCGGCTGTCCCGGCTGCTCCGGCTGTTCCGTCTGCTCCGGCTGTTCCGGCTGATCTACAGGCTTTTCGGTCGCTTCTGCGGGCTTCTCAGGCTGTTCGGTCGTCTGCGTGTTGCAGGCAACAAGCGCAAGAACCATGATCAGAACCAACAGACCAGCAAGGATCTTCTTCATGTTGTGCATTGATTGTTCCTCCTTAATTATTGTGCATATGGAAACACGATTAGATTATACGGCATCAATCGAAAGTTGTCAATCTTTTGCAAGAAATTCACAACTTTCAATTTTCACCGCACGATCCCGTGGATTTCCCCTATTCCGACTTGTGAGAATCGTTATCGCGCAATTCCGAATAAAACTCCCTTGTTTTTCATTACATCACCGGCACGCGGCTCCCGCAGAAAGCGGGCACGGCACATGGCTGCCGTCGCGCAGGTGAACAACCGCTTTGCGATCGTTCCGCAGAAGATCGGGAAGAACGACACGGCTGTTGCCGGGAGGCGCCGCCTGTTTTCGATCGTCACGGCAGGCATAACGTCCGCCAGTGTCCGAAGGATCCCCTCCGAATTTTATGGCAGCATCCGAACGGTTATGATGCATGTCCGCCGCAATCCGCACTGCAGGATCATGCGCGCATCGTTCATATCCGATTCATATTTTATCGCAACAGCGTATAAATTTCAACTGTTTTTGCTTATTTTTTTAATAATGACGATAATTGTCAAGAGCTTGGTGCATTTTCGGTACATATTAGCGGTTATTCAGCCTATAGCCGCGTCAAATATCCCGTTTATGTCTTGTTTGACCCGGTCGGATATGGTATACTTTTGCATATCAAAGAGAGATCGCTGCCCGCGCGGGGCAGAAACCGAACGGTCATCACGGTCGGAACGCCGGTTTTCGACTCCGTTTTTCCGATTGCGGACAGGCGATCCTTCCTGTTTGTACAAGAACCGGCATGCCCGCAGGATCGTCTTATCAGCAAGAGGAGGTGACGGGATCCGTGAACGGAGCTTTTTCAAAAGCCGTCTTTTACCGCAAAACGGCGCTGCTCTCGGTCGTTCACGCGGTCGTGGACATGAGCTGCGCCGCGCTGTTCTTTTCCGTGCTGAAGGGCAAAGATCTCTGGATCGGCATGGTGCTGTACAACGCCTGCGCGTTTCTCTGTCAGCTGCCGATGGGCGTCGTCGCGGATCGGCTGAACCGCAACATGCTCTTTGCGGCGGTGGGCTGCGCGCTCGTTGCGCTCGGCTTCGGGCTGCGGTCCGTGCCCGTCCTGGCGATGGTCGCCGCGGGGCTCGGCAACGGCGCGTTCCACGTCGGCGGCGGGATCGAGGTGCTGAACGGCTCGGAAACGAAGGCCAGCCCACTCGGCGTGTTCGTCTCCCCCGGCGCGATCGGACTGTACTTCGGACGCGTTTTCTCCGCGCAGATGCTTTCCCTGCCGTGGCTTTTGCCCGCGATCCTGCTCCTGTTCGGCGGCGCAATTCTGCTGCTCGGAAAGCCGGAGCTCAAAGAGGGCTCGCACAACGCGCCGCTGTCGTTTGAAACGCCGAAGGGCGGATATCTGCTGCTTACGCTGCTGTTTCTCGTCGTTGTGCTGCGCTCGTTTATGGGAACGACGCAGGCGTGTTCGACCGGCGATCTGCTTTCCGGCATGCAGCCGGTCTGGTCCGGTCTGATCCCGGTGCTGTGCCTTGCGCTCGGAAAGACCGCGGGCGGGTTTGCCGCGGACCGGCTGAAGCCGATCCCGACCGCGATCGTTTCGCTCGGGCTCTGCGCGCTCTTTCTGTTCTTCCCGCTCAGCCCGGTTCTTGCGCTTGTTGCGCTGTTTCTGTTCAATATGTCGATGCCGCTGACGCTGTTTCAATCGGCACGGCTTCTGAAAGGCACAAAAGGGACCGCCTTCGGGCTTCTGACCGCCGCGCTGTTTCTCGGCGTCGTGCCGTTCTTTCTCGGGATCTCGCTGCCCGCGTCGAACGTTCTTCACGGCGCGCTCGCGGCGGTATCGGGCGTGCTGCTCGTGATCGGGCTGAGGGAACCGACATGAGCTGGCCGCTGTCGCTCGTGCTCGCGCTTCTGCTGACGGAAGCGATCGAGCTTCCGATATGCCTCCTCTGGGGCATGCGCGGACGCGATCTCATATTCGTTCTGCTTGCGAATCTGCTGACGAACCCGATCGTGAACGTGCTGTACGCGCTCGCGTCCCTGTACACGCCGATCCCGCGCGTCGCTTCGATCGCGGTGCTGGAGATCGCCGTCGTCGTTACGGAATGGCTCATCTATCGCAGCGCAACCGACGCGAAGCGCCCGTTTCTCGTTTCCCTGACCGCAAACGCCGCGTCCTACGGCGCGGGGTTGCTGATCGCAGCATTTCTATGACAGGAGGTACTCGTATGATTCGTTTGTTTCCTTTGCTGACGGACCTGATCCCGGTCGAGCCGGTCGAACCGGTCGAACCTTCGCCCGCCGGTCCGCACTGGTGGATCGT
>JAZNHI010000130.1:0-16473 GCA_045576895.1 Clostridia bacterium
AAGGGCGACTACTCGATCGGATCCACGCTGTCGATCATCCTTCTGATCTGCGTGCTGATCAGCACGGCGATCATGAACCACTTCGACAACGATAAGGAAGGAGGGAGCATCCTGTGAAGAAATTCGGCCGTTCCCTCAAATACGTCTATCTCGGCGTCATGCTGCTGTTCCTGTATCTGCCGATCATCTACCTGATCGTGTTCTCGTTCAACGATTTTGCGGTCGGTTCGGGGCGGCGGATCTCGTACTCCAACCTCGGAAAGTGGAACGGGTGCACGCTCGCAAACTACGGCACGGTGTTTTCCGGAGACGCCGGAAGCTCACTGCTGCTGACGCTCGAGATCGCGTTTGCGTCGAGCATCATTGCGACGATCATCGGCACGGCGGCGGCAATCGGCATCAATTCGATGCGCAAGCGCCCGCGCAATATCGTGGTCAACGTGTCGCAGCTGCCGATGGTCAACCCGGACCTGGTCACGGGCATCACGTTTATGATGCTGTTCGCGTTTGTTAACGGCGTGCTCGGCAAGCTCGGGAAGTTCCAGATCGGCGACTTTGCAAAGCTTCTGATCGCGCACATCTCGTTCAGCATTCCGTACGTGATCTTCTCGGTGCTGCCGCGGCTCAAGCAAAGCTCCGACCTGCTCTATGAAGCGGCGCTGGACCTCGGCTGCTCGCCGATCCAGGCGCTTTGGAAGGCGGTCATCCCGGACATCATGCCGGGGATCAGCTCCGGCTTTATCATGGCGCTCACGATGTCGCTGGACGACTTCGTGGTCAGCTACTTCGTGGCGGACCGCATTCAGCCGCTGTCGGTGTTCATCTACTCCAACACGGCGCACGGGTCCAAGGGCGTCAATCCGGCGCTCGCAACGATCATCTTTATACCGCTCGTGGCAATGCTTCTGATCGTCAATCTCAGAAGGCTAGCAAAAGAGCGTGAATATGAGATCCAGAACAAGAAAGTCAAGATGAAGAAATAACAACGTGAAAGGGGAAACCAAATGAAAAAGATCCTGAGCCTTGTCCTTGCCGTATTTCTGCTGACGGCGTTTGCCGCCTGCAAATCGACCGTCGAAGTGGACGAAAACACCTTCGCGGACGGCGATCAGTACGAGCACATCGGCGGCGAGCTGAACGTCCTGAACTGGGGCGAGTACATCGACGAAGAACTGATCGCGCTGTTCGAACAGGAGACCGGCGTGAAGGTCAACTATATCGAGATGACCAGCAACGAGGAAATGCTGATCAAGCTGCGTTCCTCGGACAGCCCGTACGACCTGTGCTTCCCGTCGGATTACATCATCGAGCAGATGATCCGCGAGGATATGCTGCAGCCGCTGGATTATTCTAAGATCCCGAACGCAAAGAACATCGATCCCAAAATGATCGAGATCACCAATGTGTTCGATCCGGGCAACAAGTATTCCCTGCCGTATATGTGGGGCACGGTCGGCATTCTCTATAATACCAAAATGGTCGACGAGCCGGTGGATAGCTGGGGCATCCTTTGGGACGAGAAGTATGCCGGTCAGGTCTATATGTACGACAGCCTTCGCGACAGCATCGGCATCACGCTGAAGTATCTCGGCTACGATCTCAACACGAGAAACGCGGACGAGGTCGCCGCGGCGCGCGACAAGCTGATCGCACAGGCGTCGATCCGCAAGGGCTGGGGCACCGACGACCTCCGTTCCACGATGGAGAACGGCAAGGCGGCGATGTGCGTGATTTACTCGGGCGATGCGTTCTGCAGCATGGACGGACATGACAACCTCGCGTATGCCGTTCCGTCGGAAGGCTCCAACGTCTGGTTCGACAACGTCATCATTCCCAAGACGGCGAAGAATATCGAAGCCGCGCATGCGTTCATCAATTTCCTGAACGACGCAAACATTGCGGCGCGCAACACCGAATACATCGGCTACACGACACCGAACAAGGCTGCGCTGGACCTTCTCGGACCGGACTACACCGAGGACGAGACCTACAACCCGCCGCAGGAGGTCCTTGACCGCTGCGAGGTCTTCCACGATCTCGGCGACTTCACCGACGTGTTCACCAAGGCGTGGAGCGCGATCAAGTCCGCAAACTGAGGAGGGCGTATGGAACAGCTCAAGAAAACGCTCAGAGAGCTCATGGCGATCGACAGCACGACCGGTTTCTTTGTGGACATGGACGAGTACCTGCTCGCGGAGGCGAAGCGCATGGGCATTCCCGCCGTGCAGCTCAATAAGGGCGGCGTGCGGTTCGATCTCGGCGGCGAGGGCAACCCCGTCACGATCGCCGCGCACGTCGATGCGATCGGGCTCATGGTCCGGCAGATCAATGCGGACGGAACGCTGTCCGTCATCAAGGTCGGCGGTGTGCATCCGTATTACGCGCTCGACTGGAACTGCCGCGTGCATGCGCGGAACGGCAAGGTCTACACCGGCACGGTCCGCAGAAAGAACCCGAGCGTGCATCTGATGAGCCAGTCCGAAAAGGACACGCCGATGGACCTCGATACGAACCTAGTACTGCTCCTCGACGAGGACGTGTATTCCCGCGCGGACGTTGAGAAGCTCGGCATCACCTGCGGCGATCAGGTCGCGATCGAAACGCGCTATCAGGAGACCGAGAAGGGCTTCATCAAGAGCCGCTACCTTGACGACAAGGCAAGCGCGGCGACGCTTTTAGCTTTGGCGCAGCGCGTTGCGGACGGCAGAGTCAAACTGAACCGCAAGGTCAGCCTGCTCTTCACCGAATACGAGGAGATCGGGCACGGCGGCGCCTGCGGCATTCCCGCGGACACGAGGGACCTCATCGCGGTCGACATCGGCTGCATGGGGCTTGATCACGACAGCAGCGAGCACAAGGTCACGATCACCACGAAGGACACGTCGTTCCCGTACCATACGGTGCTGACCGACGAGCTCGTCAAGCTCTGTGAGAAGAACGGCATCCCGTACGCGCTCGACATGATGGTCCCGAGCTACGGCTCGGACGCGGATGTTTCCCTTCGCGCGGGCTACGACGTGCGCCATGCGCTGATCGGACCGGGCGTGCGCGAAACGCACGGTTACGAGCGCACGCACGAGGACGCGCTCGACGCAACCCTGCGGCTCATCACCGCTGTCGTCGAAGCATAACGCATCACTTCCCGAAGGACGCTTTACGGCGTCCTTTTTCCTTTGGACAGACCGAAGGTAAAGACGAAGACAAGCAGAAGCCCGAAGGCGGAGGAGAGCGAGACGGTGAAAAGATCGAAAGCGTTGCGGCGCATCTCGGCGCCGGTCGCGAGCGTCGGAACGGCGGCGTCCGGACAGAACAGCTGCGTCAGCAAAAAGACCGCAAATGCGGCAGCGAGGGCGGTCATCAACCGGATCAGGCAATAGCGCGGCAGGGACAGCGGAAGCTGCGACGCGCTCTGCAGCAGCACGGAGATCCCGCCGAATTGGAGAAAGAACGCCGAGAGTGCAAGCCGCAGCGGAAGCGAAAGCGGCAGCGCGGCAAGCGCGGAAACGCCGGAGGTCATTTCAAAGAGCCCGAGCGCGGCGGCGCGGGCGGCGGGCGCATTCGCTCCGAACAGCCGGAAGACGCCTGTGGCATCGAGCAGCGCGCCGAGCACGGACGCGAACACGAGACAGCCGCAGATCTGCAGGATCGCCTGCACGCCGTCGCCGATCGCTGCGGGCAGATCGCGGGTAAGCGCCGGCGGCGCGGACGGTCTGACTGCCGGGAAACGGATGCGGGACAGCGGGATCAGATCGAAAAGCGCCGTTCCGTAAATGCCGCACAGCAGCGGCAGCGCGGTCCTCGGATCGTGAAAAAAGCCCGCGGCGACGACGGAGATCAGAAATACCGGATTCGGAAGATTGATAAGCGCGGCGACCTTCTGCGCGTCGGGAAGCGTCAGCATGTCGTCGCGGTATAGCCTTCCCGCAAGCTTCGCACCGACGGGATAGCCGCCCAAAAGCCCGAGCGGCAGCAGCAGAAACGGCGCGAGCCGCCGCGGGCAGCGGGAGAGGACGCCGCTTTTCAGCAGCAGCGACGACGTGACAAGGTACGGCAACAGCGACGGCAGCACGCGCGTCCACCATAAAAGCGCTGCCTCTGACGCGGCGGAAAACGCGGCGTCCGGTACGGCGATCAGCCCGAACAGAATCAGAAGCGGAAACAAATAAGACATAGCTTCCTCCGGGAAATGCTATGTCTTATTCTGCGGTATTATGCCTGCTGCTTCAGCTTCTGCCGGATCTCCGGAAGCGCTTCCGACGCAGCGGCTCTGCCGATCGCGATGCACCTTGCGGCGTCGTGCGGGACGAGCCTGCCCATAAACGAAACGTCCGGGCGGATCAGCACATCCGCGCCGGAAGGCGCAAGCGTGTCGATCGCCGCGCGCATCAGGTCGACCGAGCGGAACGCAATCGAATACGCATTCGATTTCTTCGGCGCGTACGGCGGACAGATCGAGAGATCGACGCCGATCACAACGTCCGCGCCGTTTTCACGGAGGATCGCGGCGGGGATCGACTCCAGCGTGCCGCCGTCGATATAGGTTGCGTCGCCGATCGTGAACGGACGCAGAAGTCCCGGGATCGAGATGCTCGCACGCACCGCGTCGGCAAGCCTGCCTTCGTGCAGATAGCAGGTCTTGCCGGTTGCAAGGTCGACCGCGGAGCACCAGAACGGAACGCAGGTTTCTTGAAACGTGCGGTTCTCCGTGACGATGGCACAGAGCTTCAGAAACTTCTGCCCGGAAAACAGCCCGGACCGGAACGGATTCGGCGGATCGAGAACGTCTCGCCGGCTGAGCTTTGCGGCGAATGCACCGAGGGCGTACAGGTCCATTTCGGCAGCGTATGCCGCGCCCATGAACGCACCGACCGATGCGCCGGACAGATAATCGATCTGGATCCCCGCTTCCTCAAGCACCTGCAGTACACCGATATGCGCAAGTCCGCGCATGCCGCCGGAGCCCAGCGCGACGCCGACGCGCTTTCTTGTTGTCTTCATCCCATCACCTGCCGCAGTTTTTGATGAGTATATCCGCCGTCGTCGGAACTATACATTCCGGCATAACAACGCGCAGTATGACTGGACAAACCGGCGCCGATATGATAAAATTATGACGATTCTTGTAGAAACTACGGAATCGACGCATTGCAATTTGGGAGAATAGACATGAAAAGAACCATCGTTTGCATGATCCTGATCGCAGTTTTGCTGTGTTCTGCCTGTACCGCGGGGGGAAAAACGACCGAACAGTCCGGTGCTGCGCAGGTGACGGAAGCGCCCGTCCCGAAGGAGGACACCGTTGCGGTCGTAACGACGCCTACCCCGGAGCCGACCGACACCCCGGAACCGACGCCTACTCCGGAACCGACCGAGGTGCCGACGCCGAGCCCGGAACCGACCCCGACTCCGGAACCGACGCCGGAACCGACGCCGACCCCGGAACCGACGCCCACGCCGCATCCGACGCCGCTGCCGGACCCGGTCATGACGTTCGACGAGCTGATCCCAGCGCTGATGCCCGGAAAGGAAGTCAAGCTGAATCTGAACGCGGACGACGTCAAGGAGCTCCCGGTGGATTCCAATCTGGAGATCCGTCTTCCGGACGGCAGGATCGTCGGCTTCGGCAAGGTCGCCAAAAAGAAACGGAACACGATCTCCGTCACAATGCCGGAGGGGCTTCCTCCGCGCACGACGCTGTATCTGTACGTCGGCGGATCGGAGCTTCCGATCGACATGAAGGACGTTGCGGTGATCGACAAGGAATACCAGCAGGTGCTCGGCAATTATGAACGCGAAGACAAGATGGTTGCGTTCACGTTCGATTGCGCGTACGGTGAAGCGCACACCGACTGGATTCTCGACACGCTGAAGGAGTACAACATCCATGTCACGTTCTTCATGACGGGCGGCTGGATCAGCAACCACGGTCCGTGGATTGAGCGGATGCTTGAGGAAGGACACGAGATCGGGAACCATTCGCTGTCGCATCCGCATCTGAACGAGATCAACGACAAGAACCTCGAAAAAGAAATCACGCAGCCGATCCAGATGCTGCTGGACAATCACGGGTACCGCACGCACCTGTTCCGCTGCCCGTACGGACAGAGCAGTCCGCGCGTCAATGCGATCGCACGGTTCAACGGCTGCGAGGTCATCAAGTGGGGACAGACAGCGAAGGACGCGACCGAAGGCTGGACCGGCAGCATGATCATCAACCTCGTGCTGAAGGAGATTGAGCCCGGCGACATCATCCTTTGCCATAACGGCGCAAAGGAAGTCCGCAGATATCTGCGTCCGATTCTGGACGAGCTGATCAATCGCGGATACACGTTCGGAACGGTCTCCGAGCTGATGGGATGGGAGTGGGACGACACCTATACCCTCCGCGAACAGAGGAAAGCCGAGCAGGCGAACGCGGAACAGACGGAGCCGGATCAGAGCGAAGCGGAAGAGACCGATTCGCAGCAGGGCGATTGAGATCGCCTTGCAGGTCCCCGAAGCACGCCTTCGCGGGCTTGCGAAGATCGGAAAATCGACGGCGGAATGCTGTCATAAGATAAAATCGAAAGGAGAAATTGCACGTATGACAAGACAAACAATCAAACAGAATGCAAAGGAAGCGCTTCGCTTCCGGTATTGGCCGATCATCGGCGTCGAGCTGATCGCAGGCGCGCTGATGGGCGGCGTCAGCGGCTTTTCCGGCGGCGTTGGCGGCAACAGTGTAAACTTCAAGGAGGCGGCAAACGACCCGGAGACCGCAAAAATCTTTGCGGGGATCCTCGCCGTGATCGTTGGCGTTGCGCTGATTGCGTCCCTCGTCGGACTTCTGTACACGTTCCTGTTCGGTAACGTGATCAAGGTCGGGATCTCCGGGATCCGTTTGAAGGCATATCACAAGGAGTCCTTCCGGATCGTCGATCTGTTTTCGGGGCTGAAGTCCTATAAGAAGAACATCGGCACGATGGCGCTGCAGACGCTGTTCATCACGCTCGGCTTCATGTGCTTCTTTGTGCCCGGCATCATCGTTGCGCTGGGACTCTATGAAGTCCCGTACATGCTCGCCGATGATCCGAACATCTCGGGCATGGAAGCCATTCGCCGTTCGTGGGAGAACATGAAGGGACACAAGGGCGAGCTGTTCGTTCTGCATCTTTCCTTCATCGGATGGATTCTGCTGACGATCCTGACCTGCGGCATCCTTGCAGTTTTCTATGTAGGACCCTACATGGCGCTTTCGGAAGCGGGCTTCTATCGCGGGATGCATCCGGCACAGATCGAAGAACCGGCGCCGGAAGCATAACGGAATTTCCAAAACGAAAACCGTCCGGGCATTCGGACGGTTTTTGCTGTCTTTTCGGATGTTATTGTGAGATCCGCGCAAGCACGGCGTCGATCTCCGCGTCGGTCATGCCGACGGAAAGAAGGAAGCTTCGCGCATAGACGGAAAGATCGGCAGTCGCGAGATCGACGGAATCGTCGTTCACGATATACCGGATCATGGCGACAAGGTTCCGGTTCAGGATCGTGTCGTACTTCGCTTTGTCGCTTTGTTCCGTGATCTTGTAATAGTTGTCATAGGTGATCATGTAGTCGTCGGCAATCTCCCGATAGCTTGCACCGGCAAGCGCTTCCAGCAGCATGCACATGAAGCCGGTGCGGTCCTTGCCCTCGGTGCAGTGGACGAGATACGGACCTTCCTGCACGCTCATGGCTCTGAGACCGTCGCAGACCTTTGCTTTGAAATCGTCCGCCTGAAAGTTCATGCTCATCGAAAGCAGAATGACGTGACCGCCTTCGTAAAGGGACAGCCAGTACGGCGAATGAAAATCGTCCGCCGTCATGTAGCGCTGCACCTTCGCCTCGCTGTCGGCAAGGTCCACAACGCAGTTTATTCCGGCTTCCTTGATCAGCGCGTCGACATAGGATGCACGGTTGTGCTGATTGTCGCACGGGGAGGCGGAGCGATACAGCACGTTTTCCCTGAGACGTCCAACATTGACCGCGCGGAAATTCGCAAACACCGCGTCGCTCGGGTATTTCCCGCGTTCGTCGAAATAATGAATGTCGCTGGCTTCCTGCACGTTAAGGTACTTGCCGCGCTCCTTCAGCGTCACGGCGGCGGTCATGCCGTCGTCCAGCCCCGCGAACTCCCACACGTCCTTTCCGTAGTTGATCGCAGCCTTGATGTAGTCATAGCCCGGATAGGCGACCAGCAGCGGTTCGCCGACGTTCACGTAATAACCGTTGAAATAGGGGAGATCCTCCATCGTATAGCCGTTCGAGAAGGTGACCGTCACGGAATCGCCGTATTCGAAGCCGCGTGCGTTGAAGTCGTCGATCGCTATCGCAAGACAGACGCCGCCGAACTCCGTCTCATGGATCACGCCGAGACCGTCGACGGACAGCGCAGGCGTCTGCTTTCGCGAACAGGCGAAAAGACAGGACAGCAGAAGGACGGCGGCAAGGATCACGGAAAGCATTTTTGAACTGCGCATGGAAAGGCTCCTTTTGGGATTCGAGAAAACGCCCGATCCGAAAACCGGACCGGGCGCAGGAAAACAGGGGAATTATGCTTTGCCGTTGCAGCCGAGCACGTCGACCAGCTTGTGCTGAACCATCTTCTGGATGGCGGCACGCGCGGGCTTCAGGTACTGACGCGGATCGAAATGATCCGGATGCTCGTTGAAGTACTGACGGATGCACGCCGTCATCGCAAGGCGCAGGTCGCTGTCGATGTTGATCTTGCAGACCGCCATGCGCGCCGCTTCACGAAGCTGCTCCTCGGGGATGCCGACTGCGTCGGGCATTCTGCCGCCGTTCTCGTTGATGATCTTGACGAACTCCTGCGGGACGGAGGAGGAACCGTGCAGAACGATCGGGAATCCGGGCAGGCGCTTTTCGACTTCGCGGAGGATGTCGAACCGGAGGGGCGGGGGAACCAGAAGACCCTGTTCGTTGCGCGTGCACTGCGCGGCGGTGAACTTATAGGCGCCGTGGCTCGTGCCGATTGCGATCGCGAGGGAGTCGCAGCCGGTGCTCTCGACGAATTCCTGCACGTCGTCCGGATGCGTATAGGAGGAATCCTCGGCAGAAACGTTGACCTCGTCCTCAACGCCGGCAAGCGTGCCGAGCTCCGCTTCAACGACCACGCCGTGATCGTGCGCGTATTCAACGACCTGCTTGGTGATCGCAATGTTCTCCTTGAGCGGGAGGCCGGACTTGTCGATCATGACGGAGGTGAAGCCGCCGTCGATGCAGCTCTTGCACAGCTCGAAACTGTCGCCGTGGTCCAGATGGACGCAGATCGGCAGATCAAAGCCTGCGTTCTGTTCGGCGTCCTCGATCGCCGCCTCGATAAGCTTCATCAGGTAGATGTGGTTCGCGTATGCGCGGGCGCCCTTCGATACCTGCAGGATCAGCGGCGCGCGTTCCGCGATCGCCGCGGCGGTGATGCCCTGGATGATCTCCATGTTGTTGACGTTGAATGCGCCGATCGCGTATCCGCCGGCGTACGCCTTCTTGAACATTTCGGTGCTTGTTACGATTGCCATAGAAAAATCTCCTTTATCTAAGATTCTGCTCTTATTATATATCTCATAAAAAGGAATTGCAACCGTAACTTTTTTGGTCTATACTGATAAAAAAGACGATGGAGGCAGCAATGGCAGAAAAGATGCTTTCTTTGATCATTCCGGTCTATTACGAGGAAGAGGTTTTGATGGAGTCGTACCGCCGCATGGACGCCGCGATGCGGTCCGCCGGGTATCCGTATGAGATCATCTATGTGAACGACGGCAGCCGCGACGGCACGATGAAGCAGCTGCGCGCGCTTGCGAAGGAGCATCCGGACACGGTACGGGTCTATTCCTTCTCCCGGAACTTCGGACATCAGCTTGCCGTGACCTGCGGCATGGACCATGCCAAGGGCGACGCGCTGATCATCATCGACGTCGATCTGCAGGACCCGCCGGAGCTGATTCCGAAGATGGTCGACATGTGGAAGGACGGCGCGGACATCGTCTACGGCAAACGGCTGAAGCGCAAGGGCGAAACGCTGTTCAAGAAGCTGACCGCAAAGCTCTATTACCGGTTCCTGTCCTCCATGAGCGCGTACCCGATTCCGCTCGATACCGGCGATTTCCGGCTTTTGGACCGCAAGGTTGCCGACGTTTTCTTAAAGATGCGCGAGCAGGCGCGGTTTTTGCGCGGGATGTCCGCTTGGATGGGGTTCGAGGCGGTCCCGATCGAATACGTGCGCGAGGAGCGCGCGGCGGGCAAGACGAAATACACGCTGAAGAAGATGATTAAGCTTGCCTGCGACGGCATCTTCAACTTCTCGTCAAAGCCGCTGGAGCTGCCGTTCGCGTTCGGCGTCGGGCTCGGCGTGCTCGGCGTGCTCGGGCTGATCGCGATGATCGTACTGACCGCGATCTTCGGCGCGGCGTGCCCGCAATGGCTGTGGGCGGTCGCAGGCGGCGTGCTGCTGCATGCGCTGACCCTGTGCTTTATCGGCATCCACGGCATGTATCTCGGACGCATGTACGACGAACTCAAGGACCGTCCGCTGTACATTGTCGCGGAAACGCTGAATGTCGACGAAAACTGAGCTTCACAAATGCCCTGCGGGATGCTGCGGGGCATTGCTTCGTTCATGCCTTGACTTTACACCGAACGGATAGTATACTGTATATAATATTATGAGGGAGGAATATCCGATGAAATCAAAGAACAGCCGGGAGAGGGCGCACTCCAAGAAATACGGATCCCTGGTCCGTGCCGTCGTGCTGGCGGCGATCGCGGTTCTGGTCTATGTGATCGGAAGACGGACAGGCGTTTTTCAGGAGATCCCGAAGTTTGAATGGAACGGAAAAGCCGTTGTACGCGGCATCATGACCCTTCTGGTCATGTTTGCGGCAGAGGGCGTCATTCTGTTTCTGCTGAACCTTCTGAAGCCGAAAAGCAACCGCATGCGGACGCTGATCTCACTTGCGAAGAACATCCTGCGGTATGCGGTGATCCTTGCGGCGATCTGCGTGACGCTGACGATCTTCAACGTCGATATCGTGACGATTCTTGCCGGTCTCGGAATCTTGGCGCTGATCATCGGGTTCGGCGCAGAAAGTCTGATCGCCGATATCGTCACCGGCATGTTTATCCTGATCGACAATCAGTATAACGTCGGCGACATCATCGAGGTCGACGGCTTCCGTGGAACGGTCACGGAGATCAACGTCCGTTCGACGGTGCTGACCGACGTCGGCGGAAACGTCAAGATCATCAACAATTCGGACATGAAGAACGTTCTGAACCGTTCGGACAATTCATCGAAGTCCGTATCCGATTTTCCGATCCCGTATGAGACCGATATCGTTGCGCTGGAGAAGCAGATTCCCGCGCTCCTTTCCGAGATCTATGAGAACAATCAGCCGCTGATGCTGAACGTGCCGGAATACCTCGGCGTCAACAAGCTGGACGACAGCGCGGTCGTTCTCCGGTTCACGGTCGACGTCGCGGAGGGCGATATCTACATGGGCTCCCGCGCATTGAATCACGATCTGTTCATCGGCATGCGCAAGCTCGGCATTGAGGTGCCGTTCCCGCAGCTCGATCTGCACCGGAAATGAGAGAGCAGGTTCACGAACTGAACCGAATACCGACCGAATTCCATGAGGACGGCGCGCCCGAGCTGCCGCCGCTTCCGGATGAATTCAACCGATACCCGAGACGCACAAAAACGGAGGACAGGCGGTCGAGACTTCGCAGGATCATGCTGCTCCTTGCCGTGTCCGGACTGACCGTGCTCGGCATACTGTTCTCGCGCGCTCAAAAGAGCGCTGCGGACGTTTCGCCCGAACGCACGGCGGAACCGGGAACGCCGAACGCCGTCGTCGAAGCCACTGCAACGCCGGGGCAGAGCGAAGCGCCTGCACTTGCGCCGACGGCCGACCCGACGCCCGAGCCCACGCCCGAACCGACGGCGGAGCCGGAACCGGATGCGGATCCGATCCTGATCCAGTCTTCTCTGGTGTTCTACGCAACCGTGCGGTTTTCCGAACCAGACCGGATCGAAAAAGCCTCCATGCGGCTTTGGGACCCGAACATCGGCGAGACGGCGGCGGAGCATACCTTCACGCGGGAGGAGATCGACGCCGGCGTATATGCGGCGGAGCGCTTCGATGCGAACGGGTTTGCGTACGAGCACGGGGAAGCGTATGCGGGCATCGGACGTGAACCGGAGATGGTTCTGGAAACAACGGTCACATACCGCACGGAGACAGGGGAGGAGACGGTTGTAAAGACGTCCGAAGCCGAGGTCGTGCCGTGGGTCAATGTGAATTTCGATACCGAGGAGGACGTCGGCGGCATCATTGAGATGATGTATGGGACGGTCTATCCGAACTGCTTTGTCGTTCGGATCGAGAGAACCGAAACGGACCATCCGCAGGTCGTATTCGGGGATGATCCGTCCGGGATCGGTGAAGGCGGCATTCTGATCACCGTTTCCGTCGACGGCATGACGCTGACCGGCGTCTTCGACCCGGTCGCGATGTATGCCGACGTCGAAGGGGACAGGATGTATTTCTACCCGGTTTATGCCGTTCCGCTGCCCGAGACGTTCCCGGAACACGGAACCGCGCACGTGCAGATCCGGCAGCGTCTGACCGGCAGCACATATCTGTTCGAAAAACCGGCGTTCGAGATTGCGTATTAGCAGAATCTTTGCTTGAGGGGACAGAGGACCGGCCGTTCGCTTCGGACCGGGTACGTTCGGAATGAGAAACAGCGTTGATGAACTCAATCAGATACAGCCGGATTTCTCGGTCGACAGCGCGAAGGAGATCACGCCGCCGCCCGACGAGTTCAACGCTGCAGCCGTGCAGAGACGACCGGAAAAGAAAGGCTCGTCAATCCGCAAGGTCATGCTGTATCTTGCGTCCATCGGGGTCGTTACGCTCGGCATCATCACGCCGGTCGTCGGGATCCTGCCGCCGGAAACTGCGGACAGGACCGAAGCCGCTTCCGCAATGCCTTCGATCGCTGCCGAAGCAACGGCGGCGCCCGCGCCCGAAACATCGGCGAAAGTACCGACCGAAGCGCCGACGCCTGTGCCGACGCAGGAACCGACGCCGGTTCCGCCCCTGTCCGGAAAGATCCATATCGTGGTCTATTCCGAGGTATTCGACTCCGGCAGCGCGCCGTATCCGAGCGAGGTGCTTGAAGATGTTACGGTGGACGCAGAATCCTTCACGGGCTTTTCGCTGCCGCCGCTGCCGACACAGAAGGGGTATACGGCAGTCGGCTATGTTCTGCTGCGAAACAGCGGGATCGCGTACCTTGAAACACTGTACTTCGATCATGCGGATCCCGATGTGATCGGCTCGAAAGCGCTCGGGGACACGCTGACGGCGAGCGATCTCGGGATTGTTCCGAGGAATGCCGACGGCGTCTATGAGGCGGAGATCCACGTCGTCTGGCTGCAGGACGGCGGCAAGTTCCATCTGGAGTTTTACGACGATGCGCTGATCGGAGAATACGACGTCGGATTCCCGGTCAACCTGGAAGGGCTCTGCTATCTTGCGGTGTTCCCGGAACCGGTTCGGACGGGGAAGACGTTTGTCGGCTGGAGCGACGTGAACGGCCGTCTGATCGACGCTGTGACGTATTTCGATTTCTTTGCGCCGAAGCAGGGGGCAAAGACGATGGAGGAACGCGAATGGAGCAAACCGATCCCGTGCAGGGTGTATGCACGCTGGTCGGACGGCACGGGCGGACCGCCGGAGCCGACGCCGATGCCGATGTGCAAGGTCACCTGCAGCGGCTGCTCCCTGCAGACGAATGATACCTTCAGCGTGGACGGGACCGTTCCGGCAGGGACCGTCGTTACGGTCTTCGCATGGCAGGAGCTTCCGGCGGGCTGGTTCGTCATGAAGACCGCTTCCGGACAGACCTTCGAGACGGATCTGCTTTGGGGAACGCGGCGCGAGACGCAAATGTCCACAGGCTGGATCACATATGTGTATTCGTTCTCCGTTACCTTTACGATCACGGAGGATACGACCATCAAATTTGTAACCGATTATACGCACGGCGTTTAAAGCCGTATGGGGACCGAAGGATTTAAGGAGCTTTCTGCAATCGGGAAGCTCCTTTTTTGCCGCCGCGGCACATTTTTACGCAAATCTTATTCGAAATACTTGCTTTTTTCGCCCGTTTGTTGTACGATAGCAAAGGAAAAGTATATTCTCAGGAGGTTTATATTTATGGTAAGAGTAGCAATCAACGGTTTCGGCAGAATCGGTCGTCTCGCGTTCCGTCAGATGTTCGGCGCAAAGGGCTATAAGATCGTTGCAATCAACGACCTGACCAGCCCGGCGATGCTTGCGCATCTTCTGAAGTACGACACCGCACAGAAGGGTTACTGCGGCGTGATCGGCGAGAACAAGCACACCGTTACGTCCAAGGAACCGGAGTTTGAAGAAGACGGCAAGACCGTGAAGGTTCCCGGCTCCATCACTGTGGACGGCAAGGAGATCACCATCTATGCCGAGCCGAAGGCGCAGAACCTGCCCTGGAAGAAGCTGCATGTCGACGTCGTGCTCGAGTGCACCGGCTTCTACACCAGCAAGGCAAAGGCGCAGGCGCACATTGACGCAGGCGCAAAGAAGGTCGTCATTTCTGCGCCGGCAGGCAACGATCTGCCCACCATCGTCTATAACGTCAACAACAACATCCTGACCAAGGAAGACAAGATCATCTCCGCGGCAAGCTGCACCACCAACTGCCTCGCGCCGATGACCAAGGCTCTGAACGACAACTTCCCGATCCAGGCGGGCATCATGACCACGGTCCATGCGTACACCGGCGACCAGATGATTCTCGACGGTCCGCACAAGAAGGGCGACCTGCAGCGTGCGCGCGCGGGCGCAGCGAACATCGTTCCGAACAGCACCGGCGCAGCGAAGGCGATCGGTCTCGTCATTCCGGAGCTCAACGGCAAGCTGATCGGCTCCGCACAGCGCGTCCCGGTTGCGACCGGCTCCACCACGATCCTCGTTGCGGTCGTCAAGGGCAAGGACATCACCAAGGAAGCGGTCAACGCGGCAATGAAGGCGCAGTCGAGCGAATCCTTCGGCTACACCACCGAGAAGCTCGTTTCCAGCGACATCATCGGCATGACCTACGGCTCGCTGTTCGATGCGAATCAGACCATGGTCCAGAAGATCGACGACGACACCTATCAGGTGCAGGTCGTGTCCTGGTACGACAACGAGAACTCCTACACCTCGCAGATGGTCCGCACCATCAAGTACTTCGCAGAGCTTCAGTAAGCAGCATCAGCGCCCGAAGGGATCCTCCTTCGGGCGTTTTTGTTTGCTTCGCCATGCGCAGCAGGGGTGATGCATCTCTCCTTTCGTCACCTTGCGGTGACACCTTCCTCGTCAGAGGAAGGTCGGCGATGGCGTGTTTTTCGCGTTCCCTGCAGGGGAGGATCGCATCCGTCTGCCGGAGAAGCGCAGAAACGAAGCAACATCCGCGGTCCGACGTTCAAGTGTCATCCTGAGCGTAAGCGAAGGATCTTTATACCCATGACAAAAGATCCTTTGTCGGCAATGTTTTCGACCTTCCCTTGTCAGGGAAGGTGTCAGCCGAATGGCTGACGGAAGTGGTGTCAAGGAGACTGTTCTCTTGACAACAGCCGATAGAAAATAAAAAAAGTGTCAGGAGAACCGTCCTCCTGACACATGTTGAAAGCGAAATACTATGTGCATTAGGGAGGTAAAACATGGGAGCATGGAGAGTTGCATTGTATTCAGATGACTATGCGATGGATGTGCGCGCGGATTATCGCGATGCGCTGAAATTCGGGAAAACGGACGAAGAAGCGCTGCAGGAAGTCATGCAAAAAAACGCGCCGCCTGCCGGAACAGAAGATGAATATGTTTTCTGGTATGCGCTTGCAGATACCATGTGGAACTATGGACGATTGACGCCGGAGGTAAAAGAAAAAGCGCTTTATTTTCTTGAAACTGTAACGGAAGATGATCGGTGGGATTCTGAAAAAACGTGGGAAAGAAGGAAGCAGGTGTTGTCCAAACTAAAAGAGAAATTATTGTCGGAGCAACCGGAAAGAAAAAGAGTAGCAAAGTACCCCGAATATCGGTGTCCATGGAATATGGGGGATGTATTCGCATACCGGTTTCGCAGTAAGTATAGCGAAGAATACGGGATGAAAGATAAGTACATCGCTTTTCGCAAGATTACAGAGACCAACAATTGGCCGAACAGAATCGTACCGGTAGTGCAGATTTATCGTTGGACGGGAGATCAAGTACCTGCTTTGGACGAACTGAGAGACATGTCGGCTCTGTTGCTTAACAATGCTTGGCATACACCTGTATGGGCAAGGTATTTGATTGACTTGAACATCCATTCAAAACGAGAGTTGAAGGCACAAAACTATCAGTATATCGG
>JAZNHI010000131.1:0-29838 GCA_045576895.1 Clostridia bacterium
CATACATTGCCGACGCCGGGACCGACGCCGACGCGCTCTTCGATCGGGCGGTCACGGACGGCGCGCAGGTGATCTTCGCCACGACGCCCACTTTGATCGACGCATGCCGCCGCGCCGCCGCCGCGCATCCGAACGTGAAGATCCTGAACTGTTCGGTCGCCATGCCGTACCCCGGCGTTCGCACCTATTACAGCCGCATCTATGAAACCAAATTCCTTGCCGGCGTGATCGCGGGCGCATGCTCGCACAGCGACCGGCTCGGTTACGTTGCCGCCGCGCCGATCTTCGGCGTGCCCGCAAGCATCAACGCGTTTGCGCTCGGCGCGCGTCTCGTCAATCCACGCGCAGTTGTGAAGCTGCGCTGGTCATGCGCCGAAAGCGATCCGCTTGCCGCGCTGATCGGGGACGGCGTGGACGTGGTCAGCAATCACGAATGGTTTGCGCCGGAAGCGCCGCAGCCGCCCTACGGACTGATCCGCATCAAGCCCGACGGAACGCCGGAACCGCTTGCCGCGACCTTCTGGAACTGGGGTGCTTTTTATCAAAAGCTGCTCAACGACCTGCTGCTCGGACACTGGGAAGATGAGAGCGCAAACCGCGGCGCCGCCGCGATCAATTACTGGTGGGGCATGCAGAGCGGCGTTATCGGCATCACACCGTCGGAGAAGCTGCCGGAGGGCGTACGCGCGCTCGTTGAAGCCCTGAAGAACTCGATCGTCGAGGGACGTCTCGACCCGTTCCGCCGCGTGATGTCCGATCAGGAGGGCATTGTCCGGAATGACGGCAACCGCTGGCTGTCGCCCAACGAGATCCTGCGCATGGACTGGCTTTCCGACACGGTAGAAGGCGCGATCCCGCAGTTTTCGGAGATCCTGCCGATGGCGCAGAGCATCGTCCGGCTGCTGGGCGTGTACCGCGATTCGATCCCGCCGGTAAAGGACGGTCCGATCCTATGAAAATCCTGTTGATCTCCGATGAGGAGGATCCCGCGCTCTGGGATTACTACCGTCCGGAACGGCTTTCGGGATACGATCTGATTCTGTCCGCCGGCGATCTCAAAGCGGAATACCTCTCCTTTCTCGTCACCATGGCGAACATCCCCGTGCTCTATGTGCACGGCAATCACAACACGAGCTACGACCGCTTCCCACCGGAGGGCTGCGACTGCGTCGAGGACCGGCTCATGACCGTAAAGGGACTGCGCATCCTCGGGCTCGGCGGCTGCGCGCTCTACAGCGGCGAAAAGCACCAGTACACCGAACGGCAGATGGCACGCCGCATCCGTCGGCTGGACCGCGCGGTGAAAAAAGCCGGCGGCGTGGATATCGTGCTCACGCACTGCCCGCCGAAAGGATACGGCGACGCGGAGGATTACGCGCACCGCGGGTTCGAGGCGTTTCTGCCGATGCTCGATAAATGGAAGCCGAAAGCGCTCGTGCACGGGCACGTACACATGGCATACGGCGTCCCGCGCGAGCTTTCCTACAACGGCACGCGCATCATCAACGCCTCGGGGCGTTTTACGCTGGAAATGGAGCCGGAAAGCACAAAATAAGAAGCTCTCCGGATATTCTTTGTCAAGGAGAATCTTCAAAAACGCAGTCGATTTCTGTCGGCTGTTTTTTGTTGCGTCTTATTGGGATCCATGATAGAATCAATATGACGAACCGGTAATTGTGGAGGTATGAAATGCTGAATCATGATTTGGTCAGAAAAACAGAAGCGTTCCTGAAACAGAAATTTGAAGACGCTGTATATCTGAAGGAACGCCCGGAAGCAAAGGCTTACAGGATAGAACATACGTATCGTGTAGCGAATATCGGTCGCGAGATTGCTGTAAAGGAAGGATTTGACGAAACCGAGATGGTCATCGCCTGCCTTCTGCATGATGTTGCTTACTGTGAGGAATTTGGAGAAGACGGATGGAAGGAGCATGGAAGACGTTCGGCGCAGATTGCCCGCCCGTTTCTTGAAGAGCTGGACCTACCTGAAAACCGCATCAATGATATCTGCTACGGTATCGCTATTCATGTAGACGAAAAAGCTGATTTCCCCGGTGAAAACACGCCGTTCGCTCTTTCGGTCGGTGATGCAGACAATATCGATCGTTTTGATGCTTATCGCATTCACGAAGCATTAAGTCGTGATTCATTTCTGCAAATGAGCTACGAAGAAAAGAATGCGTATCTTGGGAAAAGACTTTCCAGATTGCGTGAATTGAGAGAAATACCGTTCGGCACAAAAACAGCCGATGAACTGTGGAAATCAAGACTTGATTTTTATATGGTTTTCTTTCAGAAGCTTTCAGATCAACTTGAACGAAGCAAAAACGTGATCGGTAACTAAAAAGACTGACGACTTCCGGTTTGGCGGGGCCAAACAGACACAGACCTTTCGGAGAACCGTTCCTGTCCGAAAGGTTTTTTGTTGTTTGAAACGAACGGATCGCCTCCATATGCCTGTGTATACGTGCGTTCTTCCAAAGGGAGGCTTCCCCTCAAAGGGAAGGCCTTTGGATGCGGTTGAAAACCATCCTTTCGGGAATCGCTTTTCAGGGGTTTTTCTATGTCCCGATTTCTTGACACGCCGCCTGCCCGCGGCGTATAATTATATATATTCTTATCATCGGAGTGAACATGACGGATCAATTCACAAGAACAAGACTGCTCATCGGCGACGACGGGATCGAACGGCTGAAGCGCGCGCGCGTTGCGGTGTTCGGGCTCGGCGGTGTGGGCAGCTATGCCGTCGAGGCGCTTGCGCGGAGCGGCGTCGGCACGCTCGACCTTATCGACGACGACGTGATCGCGCTTTCGAACCTCAACCGGCTTTTATATGCGACGCGCGACAACGTTGGGCAGCAGAAAACGGAGGTCGTAAAGGCGCGGATCGCCTCGATCTGTCCGGAGACGGTCGTGCACGCGCACCGCTGCTTCTACCTGCCTGAGACCGCAGACCGGTTCGATTTCACGCAGTACGACTACGTTGCCGACGCGATTGACACGGTGTCCGGCAAGCTCGGGCTCGCGGTACAGGCGCACGCGGCGAACGTGCCGCTCATCAGCTGCATGGGCGCGGGCAACAAGCTCGATCCGACGGCGTTCGAGGTCGCAGACATTGCAAAGACGAGCGTCTGTCCTTTGGCGCGGGTCATGCGGCGCGAGCTCAGAAAACGCGGGATCGAACACCTGAAGGTCGTGTACTCGAAGGAACCGCCGATCGAGCCCGCCCCCGCCGAACAGGAGGACGGCGCGCACCAGAAGCGGCAGACGCCGGGCAGCTGTGCCTTTGTACCCTCGGTCGCGGGGCTCATCATGGCGGGAGAAATCATCCGCGATCTGTGCGGGATCCCGAGAAAACCATATTAAAGGAGAGATACAGATGAAGCTTGCAGAAGCATTGCAGGAACGGGCGGACGTGAACCGCCGGATTGAACAGCTGCGGTCGCGCATCGGCATGAATGCGCTGGTACAGGAAGGCGAAAAGCCCGCGGAGGATCCGCAGGCGCTGCTCAACGAGCTAACGGTGTGCACCGAACGCCTGTGCGCGCTGATGCGGGCGATCAACCGTACGAACTGTGAGACGAAGCTCGACGGCGTGTCCCTGACCGACATGATCGCGGAGCGCGACGCAAAACGTCTGCTGTTGGCCGCCGTGCATGACGCTGCAGACGCGGCGAGCCGTGCGGCAAGCCGCGCGACCAGAAGCGAGATCCGCATCCTGCCCGCGCTTGACGTCCGTAAGCTCCAGAAGCAGGCGGACGCGCTCTCGAAGGAGCTGCGCATCCTTGACAACACGCTGCAGGAACAGAACTGGAAGACGGAACTCATCGGATTGTAAGCACAGCGTCGGTATCCGTACGGGGCGAATGCATCTCGGCGGCGGAGAATGCAGCCGCATACAGATCGTGCCGAGGGGCAGGCACAGGGAAAACCCCCGCTTTATCGTTATGCCCCGATCGTGTACGACCGCATCGTGATCATGTACGGTAACAACCGCGCATTGGCCGCACGGAAAGGGTGGGATCGGGGATCCTGCGCTTTCAATCCGAATACGCAAGCGGCACCGCCGCGGAAAGGGAGGAACTATGCCGGGTCCGATGGGCGGTCCGATGGGACCGCGCGGTTTTCTGACCGACGAAGAAAAACAGAATGTCCCGAAGGTCAGCTGGACGCTGATCAAACGCATCCTCGGCTATCTGAAGCCGTACTGGCTGCAGTTTCTGCTCGTGTTTGTGACGATCCTCGTCTCCGCGGGCGTAGGGCTGCTGCCGAGCATCATCACCGGTCGGATCGTCAACGAAGCGCTGGTCGGAAAAAACATGAAGCTGCTCATTCAGCTTCTGATCGCGGCGTTCGTCACATTGACCGTGTCGCAGGTGATCGGGGTCCTCGAGAGCTACATCAACGCATGGATCTCGAGCAAAATCATCTATGACATGAAGAACCAGATGTACGGTCATCTGCTTTCCATGCCGCACGCGTTCTTCACCACCGAAAAGCAGGGCGACATCATCACGCGCATGAACAGCGACATCGCGGGCGTTTCGAGCGTGATCTCCGGCACGCTCACGAACATCGTCCGCAACATCGTGATCGTCGTGACCACGCTTGTCGCGCTGTTCACGATGAGCTGGCAGCTCGCTCTGGTCGGGATCGTGGTCATTCCGCTGCTGATCATTCCGACGCGCTCGGCGGGCAAAACGCGCTGGAAGCTTCTTTCCGAAAGCCAGGCGAAGAACGACGAGATGAACCAGCTCGTCAACGAAACCCTGTCGGTCTCCGGCTCGCTGCTCGTCAAGCTGTTTACCCGCGAAAAACGCGAGCAGCAGCGCTTTGACGCAGTCAACGACGAGGTCACGAAGCTTTCGATGAAGGAGCAGCGCAGCGGCAAGTGGTTCATGGTGCTGATGGGCATGTTCACGGAGATCGGTCCGCTGCTGATCTATTTTGCCGGCGGCTGGTTCATCATCCAAAAGACCGATCCGACGCTGAACGTCGGCATCATTACCTCGACCGTCATGCTGATCAACCGGCTCTATCGCCCGGTCCAATCGCTATTGAACATCCATGTGGACTTCACACGGTCGCTCGCGCTGTTCACCCGCATCTTCGATTACTATGACATGGTCCCGGCGATCCGGCAGCCCGCGCACGCACGCCGTCCGATCATCACCGGCGCCGATATCCGCTACGAGCACGTTGCGTTCTCGTATTCGCCCGAAAAGCCGCTTCTGACCGACATCGACTTCATCGTACCCTCCGGCAAGATGTATGCCATCGTCGGACCCTCCGGCTCCGGCAAGAGTACGATCGTGAACCTCCTCCCCCGTCTCTATGACGTCAACGGCGGCAGCGTGAAGATCGGCGACACCGACGTGCGCGATTTCGATCTCAACTATCTGCGCAGAAGCATCGGCGTGGTCACGCAGGATTCGTACCTGTTCAACGGCACGATCCGCGACAATCTGCTTTACGCCAAGGAGAACGCGACCGACGCGGAACTGGCGGACGCGATCCGGCTTGCGAACCTCACGGAGTTCATCGAAAATCAGCCGGACGGGCTTGATACGGTCGTCGGCAACCGCGGGCTCAAGCTGTCCGGCGGCGAGAAGCAGCGCCTTTCCATCGCCCGGATCATCCTCAAAAATCCGCGTATCCTGATCCTTGACGAGGCGACAAGTGCGCTCGACTCCATTTCCGAGAACGCAATCCAGGACGCGCTCGAGGCGCTGATGCGGGGACGCACCTCCATCGTCATCGCGCACCGGCTTTCCACGATCCTGAAGGCGGACCGCATTCTGGTCGTCGCGAACGGAACGATCGCCGAGCAGGGCACGCACGACGAATTGCTTGCGCGAAACGGTATCTACCGCGAGCTGTACGAAACGCAGTTCCGCAAGGTCATCGAAATGGAATCCGAAAAAGCCGAATAACCGAAGGGACCGGACAGCCGGTCCTTTTATTCTGTTGAAAAAGATCGCACCGTTTGCGGCAAGATGATTCAATGAAAACTTGCAGAACGGAGCCGTAAACAGTTCTGCCGTGCAAAACCGCGGTCGGTGATGAGGGTGTGTTTTGATCCGCAAAAAGCTCTCGCTTATCAACTGTCGAAAGGTTTATTGACATGCTTAGGACCGGGCGTACGGTCCTTTTTGCGTTGCGCAATCGGGGACGGCGCACAGGGATCTTCCCGTCATACAATATATTTTCGGGATTTACGTATTTTTTACCCGGAAAACAGCTTTTTCGATTGAAACCGCGCGCATTTTCTGTTATGGTATATATAGGAGTATAAGGGGAGGTTTCAGGTTTCGTGACAATCGAAAACTGGATCGGGATTATCGGCGGCATTGCGATTTTCCTGTTCGGCATTAAAATCATGGGCAACGGAATCGAGCGGCTTGCCGGCGCAAGGCTCAAATCGATTCTCGAAAAACTGACGAAAAACCGGTTTCTCGGGCTGCTGGTCGGCACGCTCATCACCGGTATCATTCAAAGTTCGAACGCGGTTTCGGTCATGACCGTCGGCTTTGTCAACGCAGGGCTGATGCCGCTGGAAAATGCGGTCGGCGTCATCATGGGCGCAAACATCGGTACGACCATTACCGGTCAGCTCATCGCGTTCAATATCGACGCTTATGCCCCGATCATCGCGTTTATCGGCGTGATGCTGATGACGTTTCTGAAGAAGCGTCCGTGGAGCGACATCCTGTATGCGCTGACCGGACTCGGACTTCTGTTCATGGGCATGACGCTCATGAAGGACCATATGAAGGTGCTCGCTGAGGTCGAATGGTTCTCAAACCTGATCCTCAGCCTCGACGGCAGCCCGATCCTTGCGGTGCTCGTCGGCACGGTCATGACGATGGCGTTGCAAAGCGTTTCCGCTTCGGTCGGCGTGCTGCAGGCGATGGCGATGAGCGGCGCGCTCGGTCCGAACCCGCTCGGCATCGCGGTCTATCTGATCTGCGGACAGAACATCGGCTGCACCACCGTTTCCGTGCTGGCTTCGGTCGGCTGCACCAAGGACGCAAAGCGCACCGCCTGCATCCACGTCCTGTTCAACGTATTCGCCTGCATCATCTGCGTCATTCTGCTGCAGATCTTCCCGGGCGTGCTCGACTTCATTGCGCGCATTTCCGGCACGGTCAACGGCGGTCCGAACTACGCGCAGCAGCTTGCGAACGCAAACACCTTCCTGAAGATCGCGGCGACCGTGCTCATGTTCCCGCTCTCGTCGCTTCTCATCAAGCTCTCGCGGCTGATCATCCGCGGCGAAGACAAGCTCGAAGGCAGACGCCTTCTGCACATCGTCGGCGGCAAGGACTTCGGTTCCTCCGTGACGGCGGTTGCTTCAGTCGAAAAAGAGACCGAGCGCATGTACGGCATTGCGCTTGAAAATCTCAAAAAGGTCTATGCCGCGCTGACCGCGCCGAGAAAGAACGACCTCGACGGCATCAGCGAAAACGAGGAAACGCTCGACTGGCTGAACTCCGAGATCTCGAAGTACCTTGTCGAGATCAACCGGAACGGTCTCGGCGAAGCCGACGCGCGCTCCGTCGATCGGATGCACCACGTCATCGTCGACTACGAACGCATCGGCGACCACGCGAACAACATCGCGGGCTACGTCCAGCACATGCGCGAACGCAAGCTCAGCTTTTCCGACGCCGCGATGGACGAGATCGCGCCGCTGTTTTTGAAGGTGCTCACCATCGTCGAAGACGCGCACACCTGCATGCAGGATTCCAAAACGATGCCGCTTTCCAGCATCGCGGAACGCGAGCAGGAGGTCGACGACCTCGTCGACCTGTACGAGAACAACCACATCAAGCGTCTTTCCGAAGGCAAGTGCTCGGCGGAGATCGGCATGCTCTATGTCGAAGCGCTCACCGACCTCGAACGTATCAGCGACCACGCGCTGAACATCGCGGAAGCGGGACAGGCTTAACGCTTCGGTCTGTTGAAATCCTTCGGTTTCAACAGACCGTTTTTTCATCTTCCCCCGCACATGTCGCCGGATCGGACGGATCTGTCCTCCGTTCTTCCTTCGATGCTCCCCTCCATGCATGTACGGCGTGCCGATGCGGGACGAGAGAGCCGCCGGCATTCTGCTGCCGCACGCGGCATTTTTATATATAAATATGGATTTTGCCTCTTAACAAACCGCGCGCAGTCTGTTATACTGTATTTGTACTCATAAACCATAAGGAGGAAAGATCATGGAAGAGAAACTGACTTGGGCAGAGAGACTGTCAAACGCGATCTCGGAGAAGTTCGGCGACGGCATCGGCGCGTTTGCAATGAAGCTCGTTGCGGGCTTGGCGATCCTGGTCGTCGGACTGCTGCTCGTGAAACTGTTGATTAAGGTCATCAAAAAGACCAAATGGTATCAGAACCTCGCGTCCGAGGTGCAGACGGTTGCGGTCAGCGCTGTCAAGGTGCTCGGCTACGTGCTCGTCATTCTGCTCGCAGTAGCGACCGTCGGCGTACCGACCGCATCGATCATTGCGGTGCTCGGCTCCTGCGGTCTGGCGATCGGTCTTGCGCTGCAGGGCTCGCTTGCGAACTTTGCAGGCGGCATCATGCTGCTGGTGTTCCGTCCGTTCCATGTCGGCGACTTTATCAGCGACGGCGCGCATGAGGGCACGGTCCGCGAAGTCACGCTGTTCTATACGACGATCGACACGCTGGACAATCTCCGCATCACGCTGCCGAACGGCGCGCTTGCCAACTCCGCGATCAAGAATCTCAACACGAATGAGCTCCGCCGTCTCGACATCGACCTCACGCTAAGCCCGGCGGCGGATCGCGACAAGGTGCAGGCGCTGATGCTCGAATGCGCAAAGGACAACGAGCTGGTGCTCGACGATCCCGCGCCCGAGACCTTCGTCACCGTAACGGAAGGCGGTCTCCCGACGTTCAAGCTCCGTGCATGGTTCAAGTCCGGCGACTACTGGTCTGTCTATTTTGCGCTGAACAATGCGGTGCAGGCAAAGCTGATCGAGAACAACATTCCGCTCGCGCATCAGCAGGTCGACATCCACACCGACAAATAAACAACCTTTTACGACAAACGGCGGGACCGGATCGGTCCCGCTTTTCTTGTGAATCGCCCCGCAGGGCATGAAAAAGGACTTCCCGAAGGAAGTCCTTTTTGATTGGGAGATTATCGGATTTCGGGATCAGACGATGCCCTGTGCCAGCATGGCGTCCGCAACCTTCTTGAAGCCCGCGATGTTCGCGCCCGCAACCAGGTTGTAGCCGAGGCCGCACTCTTCCGCCGCTTCCATGGAAGCCTTGTGGATGTTGATCATGATGTTGTGGAGCTTCGTGTCAACTTCCTCTGCGCTCCAGGAGAGACGCTCGGAGTTCTGGCTCATTTCGAGACCGGAGACGGAGACGCCGCCCGCGTTGACCGCCTTGGACGGAGCAACGATCATGTTCTTCTGACCCATGAGGAAGAACAGCGCGTCGTTGGTCGTCGGCATGTTCGCGACTTCGATGTAGTACTTGATGCCGTTTGCTGCGATCTTCTCAGCGGAATCCATATGAACGTCGTTCTGCATTGCGCACGGCATGACGATGTCAACCTTGCGGCCGAACGGCTTCTCGCCCGGGAAGAACTCGACGCCGAACTTGTCCGCATAGTCCTGCACGCGGTTGCGGCGGGATGCGTTCATCTCGAGCATGTAGTTGATCTTCTCTTCGGTGACGACACCGTCCGGATCGTAGATGTAGCCGTCCGGGCCGGAGAGCGTGACGACCTTTGCGCCGAGCTCAGCCGCCTTCTTGGTGACGCCCCATGCAACATTGCCGAAGCCGGAGAACGCGATGGTCTTGCCTTCGATCGTGTCGTTCTCATGCTTCAGAACTTCGCAGAGATAGTAGACCGCGCCGTAGCCGGTTGCTTCCGGACGAATGAGGGAACCGCCGAAGGAAAGGCCCTTGCCGGTGAGAACGCCGTTCTCATATGCGTTGCGGATGCGCTTATACTGACCGAACAGATAGCCGATCTCGCGTGCGCCGACGCCCATGTCGCCTGCCGGAACGTCCACGTTCGGACCGATGTGACGATAGAGCTCGGTCATGAAGCTCTGGCAGAAACGCATGATTTCCGCATCGCTCTTGCCGGTCGGATCAAAGTCCGCGCCGCCCTTGCCGCCGCCCATCGGCAGCGAGGTCAGGCTGTTTTTGAAGGTCTGCTCGAAGCCGAGGAACTTCATGACGGACAGGTTGACGTTCTTGTTGAAACGGAGGCCGCCTTTGTACGGTCCGATTGCGCTGTTGAACTGTACACGGAAACCGCGGTTTACGCGGACTGCGCCAGAATCGTCCACCCACGGTACGCGGAACTCGATGACGCGCTCCGGCTCAACCATGCGCTCGAGAAGACCTGCCTTCTCATATTCGGGATGACGGGAAACGATGACTTCCAGAGATTTCAGAACTTCTTCAACGGTCTGAAGGAATTCCGGCTCGTTCTTATCGCGGCGTTCGACGTCCGCGAGGACACGTTCGATATAGCTGTTCATAGCTCCTCCGATAATAGTGATTTTTTGGGAAATTCCCAACAGATTTATGATATCACTTTGCGCATAAAAGTCAACCGACGGACCCGCCGTTTTGCCCGCAAAAACAGAATATATTTTTCGGTATTCCGACGGATAAAAAAGCATCCGCCCGCGAAGGAGCGGATGAGAGGTAAACGGTTCAGTTGGATCGGATCAGAAGCACCGGCGTACCCTCTTTGATCGGCTCCGAAAGCGTCGGATTGCAGGCTTTCACGCGTGCGGTCGGCACGCCGAAGCGCTTGCCCACGGAAAAGACCGTTTCATCCGGATCGGCAAACCACACGAGCATGCCGCAGTCCGTTTCGCACGGGGTTCCGGGTCCGAGCTCCGGGACATGATCGAACGCAATCGCGCGGTACCATTCCGCCTCGACCGATACCGTTGCGCCGAACGCGACGGTGCGTCCGCTTCCCGAAAGCGTCGCATCGAACGCGCGGAACCGCACGATCGGCAGCGTGCCCTTCGCCTCCGTCTCGAACAGCAGCGGAAGCTCGGCGGTAAAGCTCTGCTTGATGCCGTCGTCGTCGCGATAGACGACCGTAACCGCCAGCACGCCCTCGAACACGCCCTTGCCGTCTTCGACCGCGGCGCGCGTGACCGCGGGACGCAGCGCCGCATACAGGGGCAGGTATGCATCCTTCATGTGCGAGGGGACCGGGATGCTTTCGTTGAGCTGCACGGTCTGGCTCCATGCGCCCTCGTAATTCTCCGCGTACGCGCGCCGCACGCCGCAGGAGAAATCGGACGCCGTGTCGTATGCGTCGGTCAGGATCCGCAGCGTTTCCGAGGTGCATCCGTACACGCCGATCGACAGCGCCGCGTCGACCGTCGCCGTTCCCTCGTCTTCGATCGTGACCGACAGCGAGGTCAGCGTCGCCGAAGCGAACGCGTTCTCGCCCGGCTCGCAGGCAACGACGTCGGAAAACGGGATCGCGTACTGTTCCCGCCGGATCCCGCCGTCCGCCGCACCGTACAGCACGCAGAGCCGAAGCTCACCCTGCGGCAGCATGCCCTCCGTGCTCTTGACAAGTCCGTTGACGAGCGGCGTCGCGCTTGCCTTGATCACGGTCATGCCGCGCGGCGCGTCGATCGATTCGCTCATCCGGAGGCTGTGCGCGCCGAGCAGCGTGCGTTTTTTCAGCGTAACCGCCGCCGTCTGCACCTCCGCGCCCCTTGCGTCGTCCAAGCCCGTGATGCAGTCGATCTGCGTCGGCTGAAACACCGCCGTGCGCAGCTGGACCGTCGCCTTCAGCCGCAGTCCCCCGTCCTCGCGTCGCAGGCTGCATGCCGGGATCTCCGCGCTCACACGCGCGTTCATGTCGGGCGTGACGCCCTCCATGCGGATCGTGTGCGAGAACTCCGCCGCCGCCTCGAAGGCATACGGCTGCCGGTCCGCGGATTCCACCGTGGGCTTCAGGGTCATGGTGCCGGTGACGACGATCGCGCCGTCGCGGCAGTTCACGTCCGTGATCGCCGCTTCGCTCTCCGCGGACAGCACCCGCTCGAGCGTCTTTCCCTGCGGCAGCGGGATCGCGCTCTCCATCTGTGCCTGCGCCGTCGTCTCCCCGAACAGGGTTTCCGTCAAAAGCGTCGTTTTTCGTATCTCCATGTCGAACACTCCTTTTTCGTCTTCTCTGCAAAGATTATGCGGGATCGGAAAGAAACTTGCGTTTTTCCTGCGTCTGCAGTATAATGATATACGAAATAGTTTGCGCAGGAGGCAAGGATGGCTGTGAAGCTTCGGTATACGCTGATGCTGCGCGTGTACGGCGAGGAGAAGATCTTCGGTCCGGGCATTGCGGAGCTTCTGGAGCGCGTGGAAGAAACGCATTCGCTCAGGAAGGCGACGATGGACATGGGCATGGCGTACTCGAAGGCATGGCGCATTGTAAAGACCGCCGAGAATGCGCTCGGCTTTCCGCTGCTCGATTCCGCCGTCGGCGGCAAAGGCGGCGGCGGCGCGTATCTCACGGAGCGCGGCAAGCGGTTTCTGACCGCGTACCGGAAGTTCGAATCGGTGGTGCACGCCTACGCGGATGAGACTTTTGAAGAGATGTTCGGGGAGGATTCGGAATGAAGTTTTATAAGGTACACGGACTCGGAAACGACTTCGTGCTGTTCGACGGCAGGGATCGCGATGATATCGACTGGACTGCGCTGACCGTGAAGGTCTGCGACCGCCATACCGGCGTCGGCGCAGACGGCACGCTGATCCTTTTGAACTCCGCGATCGCGGACGTGCGCATGCGCATCATCAACGCGGACGGCAGCGAAGCCGAAATGTGCGGCAACGGCATCCGCGCGTTCTCCCGCTACTGCTTTGAAAACGGCGTCGTGCACGGCACGGAGTTTACAGTTGAAACCGGCGCGGGCGTGATGAAGCCGCGCATCATTCTGAAAAACGGGCGCGTGAACGGCGTGCGCGTCGATATGGGCGAACCGCTTCTGGAATCCGTTGACGTTCCCGTGAACGTCGATGGGCGCGCGGTCGATCTGAGCCTCACAGAGGACGGACGCACGTTCTCCTGCACGGCGCTGCGCGTCGGCGTGCCGCATACGATCGTGTTCGTCGATCCGCTGGACGAATCCGACGTGCCGAAGTACGGTCCTTTGATCGAGCACGATCCGCTGTTCCCCGAACGCACGAACGTCGATTTCGTGCAGGTGCTTGCGCCGGACCGCGTGAAGATGCGCACCTGGGAACGCGGCTGCGGCTGCACGCTTGCCTGCGGCACCGGCGCATGTTCGGCTGCCGTCGCCTGCGCGCTCAGGGAAAAGACCGGCAGGACCGTTGCGGTCGAGATCGCGCTCGGCACGCTGACGATCGAATGGTCGGAAGCCGACAACCACGTTTACATGACCGGTCCCGCGGAGATCGTTTTCTCCGGGTTCTGGAACAGCTGAACGCCGTTTACCCGCAGAAATGCGGGTTTTTTGCAACCAAACGACATTGTTTGCGGTTTTATTGACAAAGGATGTAACATTTTTCCATCCTGCATTGTCTATATAGTGAAAACAAGAAAAGGAGAACTGCCATGAAAAAGATCATCCCGGTCGCGCTTGCGATCCTCCTGCTGCTCTGCACAGCCGTCGGCTGTGCTTCTTCCGCAAAGTCCGCCGCGTATGAGAACAGCTATCAGATGTCCGAAACCGCCGACATGTACTACGCGGAGGCGGAGGCGCCCATGGATATGGATGCGCCCGCCGAAGCGAAGGCGGCTTACGGCACGAACAACGCCCCGGCGCCCGCGTCGAATCCCTCTCAGGCGCTCAGCAACCGCAAGATCATCCGCAATGCCGACATGAGCATTGAGACGCTTGCGTTCGATGCGTTTCTGGAAAAACTGATCGCCTCCGTGGAGAGCTTCGGCGGCTATACGGAATCCAGCAGCATCGGCAACCGCGGATACCGCAACGGTCAGCAGCTGCGCAACGCGCACTACACGATCCGCGTGCCCGCAGACCGGCTTGACGATTTCCTGAGCGCCGTTTCCGAGCTCGGCAACGTCACGAGCATCAATACGGGGCTTCGGGACGTGACGACGAACTACGTGGATTCCGAAAAGCACCTTGAGTCCCTGCGCGTCGAGCAGCAGGCGCTGATGGAGATCCTTGCGAAGGCGACGACCGTTGAGGACATCATCACCGTGCAGGACCGTCTGACCTACGTACGCTACGAGATCGAATCCTATGAAGCGATCCTCCGCACCTACGACGATCAGATCGCGCTGTCCACCGTATCGCTTTCCGTCAACGAGGTCGAAAAGGAAACGCCGGTCGAGAAGGAAACCTTCGGACAGGAGGTCTCCCGCCGGTTCAAGGAAAGCCTGGAATCCGTCGGCGATTTCTTCCGCGACCTCGGCGCATGGCTGTTCGGCTCCGCACCCGAGATCATCGTGGTCCTCGTATTCCTCGGCGTCCATGTGCTGATCGTCATCCTGATCGTCAAGGGTATCAAACGCCGCGTCAGAAAGAACCGCGAGAAGGCGCAGAAAGCCCGGGAAGCGCAGAACAACACTCCGAAAGAATAATCCCCATCCTCTGTCCTCCCCCTTACATACGAAGAAGCGACCCGGTTTCCCGGGTCGCTTCGCTGTATTTTGATCGAATGGATTACGCGGCGGGCACAAACACGATCGAAGGATCGTACTGCAGATCGGTCGGACCGCAGACTTCCGTGCTGACAATCCGCCAGCCGAGAAAGCCGTCCGCGGGAACGACGCACAGAACGATCGCGTTCCAGAAACTGTCGTCGAATCCGGTATATCCGTACAGCGTGACCGAACCGTCCTCCCTCTGAACCGCCTGTGTGAGCACCGCCCACACGAACCAGTCGTTTTGCGCGATCGGCACCTGTCCGGGCTGCAGTTTCGACCAGTCCTGTTCCTCATACACCTCGTCGTCCGGATATGCCCGGTCCGGCACGAGATTCGGTCGGTCGACCGTGCAGCGGAAGAATTCGTCCAGCTCCGTCTGCGGCAGGACAAAGAACGTCCCTTCGGCTTCCCCGGAGAGATACGGCGGAAGCGCATCGTCGTGCAGAGAGAACAGTGCGTCGAGGATCGTACGCTGACAGAGCATTTCCCAATCATCCTGCTCCTGCGCAAAGGTCTTCGGAAACGCATCGTACAGCACGCCGATCACCATAATATCTTCAAAGATGCTGCATTCCTGTTTCGAAAGCGTTAATACGGGTTCGTCCGTGACCGGATAAAAACGCCTTTCGTCCGATGCCGGATGTTCCAGGCAGAAGATGCGCTCCGCCCCGTTCGCGTCGCAATAGCGGATATAGATCAGCGCCTCCGCCGCATATTCATCGGGTTCGGTCCGGATCCCGGTCACCTGAAGATCGTCGAGGCCCGCCGTGCCGGGAAGCGGCTGATAGAGAAAATCGCGGTTTGCCCAGGTGCATTCCTCGAGGATAACGCCCCACGAATCGGCGTTCCGTCCGCGATACAGATTCACATGCTCCCCGCGGAACAGCAACGCGGCTTCCAGTTCCGGATCGACCGTCGGGACCGGCTTCGGCGTGACGGTCATCACATACGGCGCAGCCCCTTTGGGAATGAACACGATCGAAGAATCGCGCTCCATCTGAATCGCCTTGTAAATGTCCGTGCTCTTGATTTTCCAACCGAGATACCCGTCCGCAGAAACAACACGGCAGATGACGCCGTTCCGGGACCATCCTTCCCCCTCGCACCCGTATCCGTAAAGGATCCGTTCGCTGTCCGACACCCAAACCACCTGCTTCACGGTTGCCCATGCGTAGTAGTCATTTGGGTAAATCAGCACCTGCCCGGGCAGAAGGCTCGGATCCTCCTCGCCTTCAAACATCCGATCCGGCACAAGGTTCGGACGATCAATCACGCTGCGGAAAAACCGATCGAGCTCCGTCTGCGTGACGATTGATTCATCCATACCGTCTTCTTCGTCTTTTGAAGTCTCCTCGTGCAGATACGGCGGGAGCGCATCTTCATAGACGTTGTACAGCGCATCGAGAATTCTGCGCTGACACAGCGCCTCCCAACCGTCGGGATTCTTCCCGGCGAACTCCGATCTGAATTCTTCATACTGATAGCCGATCAGCAGAACGTCGCCGAAAGCCCTTTGGCTGTCCTCCGTCAGCGTCAGCGCCGGTCTGTCCGATACCGGATAAAAATAGGGCCAATCCGAAACGGTGTGATCGAAGCTGTACCCGCACAGCTCCCCGTTTGCGTCAGTATAATAAACCGTAAGGATCTGTTCCGGATTCGTTTCGCCGCCTTCCTTGCGAACCATCGAAAGGCGCAGCGTCTCCTGTCCCTCCGTTCCCGGCAGCGGCTGATAAAACATCGTCGGTTTTTCCCAATCCGATTCTTCTACGATGATCCCGAGTTCGGTTTCGGAACGGGCACAGTACAGGTTTACATGTTCGCCCTCGTACAGAAGCGCGGCTTCCTTTGCGTCCTTGGTCGTCGGGACCGGCGACGGCGTTGAATCCGCCTTCTCCGGTTCGGACGGCGTTTCCGTCGGGTTCTCCGTCGGCTCGCACGCAAGCAGCAGGCATAGCGCGATCAACAAACAAATAACGCGGATTCGATTCATGCTCCCACCTCCATGCAACCAGCATAGCATACGAATGTGTTAAAAAAGCGTATAAATTGTAAAAAGGACGGCAGGACCGTCCTTTCGTGGTAAACCGTTACGCGCGGAAGACGCGCATGACAAGACAATAGGCGGCAAGAAGCCCGAAGACGAGACCGAGGAGCAGCCCGACGATCGCCGAGGGTAAGCTGCGCTTTTCGCGGTCCCGGATGCGGGCGACGATGCCGGACAGTCCGAAGCAGCAGGCAAGCGGCGCAAGGAAGAAGGTCACGACCGCGGTGCCGTACAGGATTTTGAGATCGAAGCAGAGGATCTTTCCCAAAAGCGTCAGCATGCCGAACACGAACGTCCCAACGCCCAGAAGCAGAGCGGCGGCGCTGCGTTTGCAGTGCGGCTTTTGTTCCGGCTCGCGCAGAACGGGCGCTGGCTGTTCGGGGACGGTGAATGCCGTTCCGCAGTTCGGACAGATCCTGACCGATTCGTCAGGCAGCGGACGACCGCATTCAGGACAGAACATGATCGGCTTCCTTTCGCGCTTTGTTGCGCTTTCTGATCAGCATCAGCACATACCACAGGATGACCAGCACCTGGAACACGGCGGCGACCATAAACAGCATGGCGACCTTTTTGATCCCGCCGATCGCGACGAATGAGATGTAGATCGCGCCGCACAGCGTCCAGACGAGTCCCGACACCGAAAGCGCCTGCCAGATGAGGCTGCTCCACATGTGGCTGAACACGACGAGCAGGATCATGCTGACCGGCACGGCGTAGATAAACGCGAGCCAGCGCACGTTGACCTTTGCAAGATAGCACACAAAGAATGCGATCGCGGCGACGAAGAACACAAGTCCGATCGAGATCAGCGTTATGATGATGTGGCGGGTCTTCTGCTCCGCCTGCGAGCGGACCAAAGGTCCCTCGCGCAGGAACGAATCGAGCGGAACGTCATAGAGATCGGCGAGCTTGCACAGCACCAGAAGGTCCGGCATGCCGTCCCCGCGTTCCCACTTCGAGATGGATTTATCCGAGTAATTCAGCTTCTCGGCAAGCTCCGCCTGCGTCAGTCCGGCACGTTTCCGATACGCCGTCATCTTCTCCGCAAGCACGGTGCGAATTCTGTTTTCTTCCATATATACCTCAAAAACGCCCTGTTCATCGGCATTCTACTCTCAGTAGAGCCGTCATTCTCCCTCTCTACCGATACAAAGCGGAGCGATAGACGCCCGCGGCTTCCGAATAGGGTGCAAATCCTTCGGGATGCGTCTATTATAATGGCAGAACGATTTTATTGCAAGAGCGAATTGCGTCATACGGAGGTAACAAATGCAAACAAATCGTGTCATCTCCATCTTCGGCGACTCGATCCTGAAGGGCGTTCGCATGCTTTCGGGCACGACGCGCTACGGAACGACGGACGATATCGGACTGGAATCGATCGCAAAGAGCCACGACTGGATCCTCGATAACCGTTCCCGCTTCGGCTGCACGGTGCAGAAGGGCGAACAGCTTCTGAACCGCCAGCTCGAAAAGGGCGAAACGCCCGCGGTCGTTCTTCTGGAGTACGGCGGCAATGACGCCGATTTCCGCTGGGCGGAGGTTGCGGAGCGTCCGGACGGCGAGCATCTGCCGAACACGCCGCTGCCGGTCTTTGTCGAAACCATGCGCCGCATGATCGATACGCTGCGCGCGCACCGCGTCAAGCCGGTCCTTACCACGCTGCCGCCGATCTCGTCGGAGCGCTATCTTGACTGGATCACGCGCGACGGGCTTTCGAAGGAGAACATTCTCCTTTGGCTCGGCGACGCGAACGCGATCTATCGGTATCAGGAGAAATACTCGCTTGCAATCGAGCGGCTTGCCGTCGAGACCGGCTGCTTCCTTGTCGATCTCCGCAGCGCGTTTCTGGAACAGCGCGCGCTGCTCCCCTATCTCTGTGCGGACGGCATCCACCCGAACGACGCCGGACAGCAGCTGATCCACGACGCGCTGCGTCGGGCGGCGGACGCAAATCCGGTCCTGGCATAATCCGGCATACACAAACGGCACGAACGCGATTCGCGCCGTTTTTACATGATTTTTCGCAAACGGTACCGATTATACAAAAAATGTATATCCATACAAAAAATATGTTGCTTTTTCTGTAAATATATGCGATAATATATTATACGGCAGAGCTTTCCCGCATCAGGGGTAATCGAACGAATCGGGAAAATCAAACCGTTCTGCCGCAAAATGATAACGGAGGAAACCATATGGAACAGCAATCCAAAAAGAAAAGATCTCTTTTGCCGCTCTGGATCCTGATCGGCATGGCCGCCGGTATTCTGGTCGGTCTGCTCTGCCTCTGGCTTCCGGGCTGGTTAAACCATCCGGAGTGGAAGGAACCCATGGTCAACTTCACCACGAACTGGCTGAAGCCCATCGGCGACATCTACATCAATCTGCTGAAGTTCCTGATCGTTCCGGTCGTGCTGATCTCGATCACCGCGGGCGTCATCTCGCTGGGCGATCTCAAGAAGGTCGGCAGCATCGGACTCAAGACCTTCCTCTACTACCTCTGCACGACCGCGATCGCCGTCATCATCGGTCTCGTGATCGTCAACCTGTTCAAGGGTATGTTCCCGCCGCTGCCCGGTGCGAACCTCGAAGGACTTGAATACCAGGCGAAGGAAGCGCCGAAGGTGATGGACGTCATCAAGGGCATCTTCCCGGACAATGCCTTAAAGCCGCTCGTCAACGCAGACATGCTTCCGGTCATCTGCATCGCGATCTTCCTCGGCGCGGGCATCCTCGCCGCGGGCAAGAAGGCGGACCCCGTCACGAACTTCATCAACGCCGCAAACGAGATCGTCATCAAGATCCTGATGATGATCATCAAGATCACGCCGATCGGCGTCTTCTGCCTGATGGCGAACGTCGTCGCGGTCAACGGTCCGATGATCATCGGCTCGCTCGCGCTGGTCATCGGCGTCGCGTATCTTGCATACCTCGCGCATATGGTCATCGTGTACGGTCTAAGCGTACAGCTTTTGAGTCACATGAATCCGTTCAAGTTCTTCCGCGGCATGATGCCGGCGATGATCACGGCGTTCACCACCACGTCCTCGAACGCAACGCTGCCGGTCAATCTGGAGTGCTGCACGGAGCTCGGCGCGGATAAAGGCGTCACGTCCTTCGTTCTGCCGCTCGGCGCAACGATCAACATGGACGGTACCGCGATCTATCAGGCGGTTTCCGCGGTCTTCATCGCTTCCTGCTATGGCATGAACCTGACGTTCGGGCAGATGGCGCAGATCGTTCTGACCGCCGTGCTCGCCTCCATCGGCACCGCGGGCGTTTCCGGCGCGGGCCCGATCATGCTGGCGATGGTCCTTGCGCAGATCGGCGTACCGGTCGGCGGTATCGCACTTGTCATCGGCGTCGACAAGATCTTCGACATGGGCCGCACCACGCTGAACATCACGGGCGACGCGACCTGCGCGATCTGGATCTCCCGTCTCGAGCAGCGCAAAGCCGCAAAGAAAGCCGCAAAACAGGCATGACCCAAACAAATCAAAGGACCGCTCAAACGGGCGGTCCTTTTGTTTACGGCATTTTTATGTAGGTGTCAAAATGCTCGGATGGCTCAACGGAAAACCGGTTCCGAAGAAGCGTTGCCGCCGGATCCGTGTCGTCTGCTTCAAACTCGATCCGCAGAAATCGGTCGAACATCACGGACAGCAGCGCATCCGCAAAGCGGCCGAAATCCGCCCCGGGATCCGAAAACACGTATGCGATTTCATTTTCCTCGACAAACGCGCCTGCGATCGTTCCGTTCATTTCCGTATACAGCACCGTATCCGGCAGCTCCGCCGCAAACATTGCCTCGGACGCCGTCAAAGGACTGACGGCTGCGTGTGTCTCGCGATAGTACGCAAACATTCGTTCGGCGCAAGCGTCAAAACCGGGCGTCCCCCGCCGCGCTTCCGCCAGCGCACAGGGACGGTCCGAAAGCGGTGCGGACAGATCGGCTCTGCTCACGCTCGTCGGATAACACGTACGTTTCCGAATAAAGCCCGCCTGCGTCAGCAGTCCGATCACATGCACGGACGCAGACGACACGATGCTTTGCAGAGGCTTTCCGTATTCCGCGATCAATGCCTCGAATACGTTGTGATCGAACCCGTCTGTTTCGTTCTCGTCGATATTCAGATAGAGATGCCGATCGTGAAATTGTTTGGTGTAAGTTTCCACATTTGCCTCCCTCCGAAGCCTGAAAAAAGGACCGTCCTTTTGAACGGTCCTGTCTGCGGATCAGTCCGCATAATTGTTGAAATAGTTCTGCACGAGCACGATCGGCGTGCCCTTGTCACCGCTGCCGCTCGTGAGATCGCACAGTGAGCCAATGAGATCGGTCAGCCGTCTGGGCGTCGTGCCCTGCGAATCCATCTGCCCCTTGAGATCGCGATTCTTCTCGCGGATGCGGGCACGGATCGCCGCAGTCAGCTCCTCGCCGGACAGCGCCTTGAACTCGTTGTCCGCAAGATACTTGAGCTTCAGCTCGTTCGGAAGCCCTATGAGTCCGTCGGTAAAGCCCGGCGAAACGACCGGATCGGCGAGCTCCCAGATCTTGCCGACCGGATCCTTGAACGCGCCGTCGCCGTAAACCATCGCTTCGACGTGCACGCCGGTACGGTCCACGATCTCTTTTTGGATCGCGTTCGCGACCTCATACGCATTCTTCGGGAAGAGCTTCACAACGTTCTCCGTCGCCTTGTTCGAGCCCAGCAGACCGTAATCCGGCTGGAATCCGCTGCCGTTCCGGGATGTGTTCATGATGCCGCACAGCGTCAGCACGCGCGCTACGCCTGCCTTTTTGAGCCGTCTTGCCGTGCGTTCGCGCTCATGAATGTTGCCGACCAGCACACTGTCGGTAAACCGAAGGATCGCCGTCGGATCGTTCGCAAGCAGGATCACCGCCTCCGACCCCTCCTCTTCGATCAGGGAACGGTAATACGCAAGGTAGTTGACACCTGTGAACGGATGCACCGGATCGCCGAACTTTGCGACGAATTCCGATTCCGTGAACACGTCGGTATAGGGATTCACGCCCGTATCAAAGAGCGCATCCTCGTCGATCAGATGATTGCCTTCCTCATCCGCGGGGTAGGAAAGCTGCACGATGACCTTCTTTGCACCGCGCGCGATGCCGCGAAGACAGATCGCAAAGCGGTTGCGGCTCATGATCGGAAACACGACTCCGACCGTGTCGCCGAGCTTTTCCTGCACATCCGCAGAGATGTCGTCCACCGTACAGTAGTTGCCGTCCGCACGCGCGACGACCGCCTCGGTCACCGCAACGACGTCACGGTCATGCAGTTGAAATCCGTCCTTTTCGGCTGCCTCGATCACCGCATCCGCAACGATTTTGACGATATCGTCGCCCTCACGGATGATCGGCGCTTTGATGCCTCTTGAAATCGTTCCTGCCATAAAAACGTCCTCCCTTCCGGTTCAAAAACATATATTAAAATACAAGAATCTCCGCCGTTTGTCAAGGCGGAAACACATTTCCCGCAAAAAGAAAAAGAGCGCGGGATGCGCTCGATCCGCTCCGTGCCGCTTATTCGGCGCCGACCAGCGAAAGGAAGTTGGATTCGTCCGTCTTTGTTGCCGCAGCAAGCTCCGCAACGAGCACCTGACGCGCGGTCAGATACATCTTGCGTTCCCCCGCAGACAGCCCGCGTTCGCGATCGCGCCGCATCAGGCACTTGACCACGTCCGCTACGACCATGATATCACCGCCGCGCAGCTTGTCCAGATTGTCCCGATACCGCTGATTCCAGTTGTCGCTTTCCTCGGAGCACTCGTCCGTCTGCAAAAAGCCGACGACCGCTTCGCAGGTCTTTCCGTCCGCCAGCGCTCTGAGCCCGACGTCCGCCGCCCGGTCGACCGGAACCATTGCCGTCATGCGGCCGATGCTGAACCGCAGGCAGTAATACTGCGTCGTCTCTCCGAGTATGGTCTGTTCTTCGATCGCTTCCACCACGCCGACGCCGTGCATCGGATAGCAGACGAGATCCCCGATTTTAAACACCGGATCCCCCTCCTTCGCATTCTCTCGAATCTATTATAACGGAAAAAACGGGGTCCTGTCAAATAAAATATTTACAATACCACGAGAATCTTTGTCTGTCAAGCTGTTTTTTTGCAGCGAAAAAGCGCGGTATGAACCGTGCTTTCAAAATCGGTGATTTGTTTCGTGATTTCTCAGATACGCTTATCCTTATCCACAAGCCGCAGGACCAGCGCGGAAGCGATAAAGAAGATGAATGTGATGAGCAGAATGATCCCCCATGCTTTCCACAGTTCACCCGCTTCGGGTTCCATGTCCATCTTTTCAAACACCTGTTTTGCGATCACGTAGGATTGATGCAGTGCTTCGTCCTTGTTCGCGATGCGGATCGCGCCGTCCAGACCCCATCTCGAAAACGTCCCGTATGAGATGACCTTCGTTGCCTTCTCCAGTGGGAAGATTGCGCCGGACATAACGAGCTGTACGATCAGAACGAACGGCATGATCGTCATCGCCGTGTTCTCCTTCCGCACAAGGCTGGATACGAAGACCGCGATCGAATCGGATCCGAAGATGACCAGGAAGAATGTGATGTAGAAATCGATCGGCGGTACGGTGATCAGGCTTTCCGACGTGATCTCTTTGTGATACCAGGCATACATCATAAGCACCACGATCAGCGTTTCCACCGCGCACAGGAACGCCTCATAAACGGCGTGCGCGGTGACGTATGCCGACAGCTTCAGACCGGTGCGGTATTCGCGCTTGATGATCGCTCTTTCGCGACAGATCGACTGGATCGAGTTGAACAGTCCGATCCACACGCAGCCGCAGATGATCGTAAAGAGTCCGTTCTTGGTCTCTTTATACTCTTTGAACATCTTGTCGCCCGTGACGATCAGGATGATGAACATCAGGATTGTTGAGGTGAGGAAGTTCTTCCATTGCTTTTCGTTGATGAACAGCCGGAAGCATTTCCCCATATACACGCCGACCTGACCGAACCAGGAGATCCTATTTTGCTTCATGTCCATAGCCTTCCCTCATAAATCGCTGAATGAATTCATCCGCACGGCCTTCGCCGCCCTCGTTGACTCTGTTGATCTTCTTTACGATATCCTCCAGCCGTTCCGTTCCGAAGAACGTGCACGCCTGCTGCGGCGTACCGGTGAACGCCAGTCTGCCGCAGTTCGTCTTGTCCTTTGCAAGAATCACAACCTTGTCGAACAGGTTGAACGCTCTGTCCGGAATGTGGGAAATGACCATGACGATCTTTCCGGTATCGGCGATCTTTCGCACGATGTCCCACATATTGTCCGCATTGGAGCCGTCCAGACCGGAGTCCGGCTCGTCCAGGAAGAACAGCAGCGGCTCGCCGACGTATTCCACGCCGATGCTCAGTCTCTTTCGCTGACCGCCGGAGAGCTGACCGACCAGCTTGTCCTGTTCCTTTTCAAGACCGAGCAGCTTCATGGTTTCCGTAACGGCAACGCTCTGCTCCGCTCTGCTGCACGCAAGGTGCATCTTTGCCGAGTCCATCAGCGTATCGACGACCACGTCTGTGCGCCGCAGCAGATCCTCCTGCTGGACGTACCCGATCGCATATTTCATCTTGTCGTATTCGCGGTAGATGTCGATATCGTCATAGCGGATCACGCCGTCCGCCGGTTCATAGCCCATGACCGCGTTGATGAATGTCGTCTTGCCCGCGCCGGAACCGCCGAGGATCAGAACAAGGCTTCCCTTCGGCACGAACAGCCGGATATCCTTCAACAGAGAATCGTAGCGGAAGAAGCCCTTCCGGACTCTGCGCTCGCGGATATGGATCTGCAGTCCTCCCGGCTTTGTTACCGGCGCCGGATTCGGGCGTTCGGACTTCCGTTTCCAGTTTGACGGGAATATGACGGCGTTCTGCAGACAAATGAAATACGTGTCGCCGACGGAAACAACGTCCAGCGGGCGAAGCTCCGTATTCATCCTGCCAAATTGGTTGTTGATGCGCAGGTCCGTTTTCCCGGTAAAATGCGCGACGACCATTCTGCCGTTCTGTGTCGCGAAGAACACGGACTGCAGCGTCGGATCGTCCTCCCGAATAAGCTGTATCGTTTCGTTTGCGTCCTTCGGAAGCTGGATCCGATACCACGAAGCATAATCCGGCACCCTGTCCACCAGGATCAGAACGGTGTCGTTGTTGCGCATCAGATCGAACGTACTGTGGATGCGCAGAATATCGCCGTACCCGATCTCAAAGGTGTTGGTTCCCGGGGCGGTATCGTTCAGGTATACCGTACACTTGGGGCTGATATTCCGGAAAAAGATCCTGCCGTCCTGCAAAAACACCTCGCCCTGACGACGATCCGCATCCGAGGAAAGCGGAATGTCCGGGATCGTGCTGTTTGACCATACGCGGCCGATCAGCAAGCCGTCCAGCACCGGAAAGACCTTTGTTTCCCCGCTTCCGTTGAACGCAAGGAAGTATGCGGCGGAAATGACCGGCTTTTTCTTTCGGTTCGAATAGACAAGCTTCGAGGAAGTCGTATCCGCTCCGCGGGCAACGCCGAACGTGCCTTTTCTCAGCGCGGGTGCGGCTGCCTCCGGTTTCTTGACCGCGGGCGCGGCTGCCTCCGGTCTCCTGATCGCGGGCGCGGCTGCCTCCGGCTTCTTGACCGCAGGCGCGCTCATCCCGGTCGGCTTCCGCTCCGGCATAACCGGTCCGCGGACCGTACCGAGCGGTTCCTTTCTTTCGGCGACGCCCGGTGCCGTCCGTTCGACGCGCTTGCTTCCGTCGTCCGGTCGTTTCGGGATCTCTTTGTCTCCAAAGCCCGCCGGACTTTTGATCAGCCGCATTTTCTTCTCTTCCATTTCATTCCTGCCCCAATTTGAAAACTCTGTTGTTTCCGTCCTCTCCGATCCGCAGGACCCCCGCCGATCGCGCAAAAACGGATCCATTATCAAATAATTTTACCTTTTCTGCCGATAATTGTCAACGAAAAAACGATATTCCTGTATTCTCCGCCTTTTTCTCCCGAAACCCCGCTTTTTGCAGTGCAAGAAAGGACCGGACGCTTTCGACCGGTCCCGTTCATCGTCCCTCAATTCAGCGGATCGTCGCAGTGTATCAAGAGAAACGTCCCCTTGACATGGCACTTTGCATCGATTACGGATCTCCGGGTTTTATTACCTAACTTGCATTGTGCTTTCGGGCGTGGTCGTTTTCGATAGAAAGTAACGATCGTCAACGTTCTCTGCTATATGCGGACATAATTCTTTCAACTCCTCAACACTGATGGAACGTGTATGCTCACCTTCTTCGTCAAAGATAACCTCGACTTCTTTTCCATCCGTTATGAACAGTTTATCATACAATTGACCTATAATGAAACCTTCCGAATATGACAGCGTATCCGAATGCCATATCTCATTAAGCTTATCTGCATACATCTTGCCCAAAGAACAATGGTATTGTTGATCGGCATGATCATAATAAACTCCTATGATTCCGACAATATTGTCTTGGTAAAAAAGCGGGCATGAATAGACATCATCGGAAAGAACTTCTCCAAAGCCATCAAATGTATAAATCCTAATTGGTTTTCCTACGGTCATATTGAGAAAAGTCTCTCTGTCAAATCCCAATATATTACATGAGGATACCAATTGCATTCTCGCTTCTTCCAGATATTGATCGGCATGAATCAATACCGCATTCATTTCTCCCTCCTGTGCCGTTTGAACATCCCTGCTGAAGCATGAAACGGCGCAAAGCAGCCAAATGATAATGAATAATACTGTTAAAAAACGTTTTGTCTGAGTCATTTAGTATACCTCCTGTGACAAATGCCAAGTATAGGCCCCTTCTACGCATACTACATTATTCGATGAAGTTACCGTTATAGTAACCACATTTGAGGAATGAGGATTCAGTAGATAGTATGTGTAGTTTGAGGGATTATGCTTAATATATCCCGTAATGGTAATCGCATGATAGTGTATATATCTTTTACCACCGATGACAACGGATTGTCGAGGGACGGGTCTTCTTCCGGTGATCTATCAATAAAAACACTCCTGCAGCACAAAAAATCCATCGTGGATATAATATATTATCCTCTCAGAAAAGCGCCGCAAGGCACGATGCACTGCTCAATCCAGCGGATCGTCACGATAGTTTAAGAGAAATCGCGCGCTCTTTCTCGCATACAGCCGCGCGGCGAGCCCGTCCGCGATCGGGATCAGAATGCGCTCATGCTCGCACTGCACCGGCGCGACCTCGTGCATCTTTCCGGTCAGAGAATAATTGAGACACGCGCAGTGATGGCGGCAGCGATCCGCGATCGCACAGTCCTCGCAATCCGGTTCCGGATCGAGCGACGCGCGGTAGATCGCCCGCTGCTTTTCTTTGTCAATGCCGCGTTCCACATCGCCCATGCAGTACTCCGGATCGTCCAGAAACTGGTTGCACGGGTAGATCCTGCCGTCCGGCGCGACCGACGGCTGCCGCATGCCGAGCTTGCATTCGAGGCAGGGACGGTCGTTCAGATAGGCCGAGATCTTGGACAGGAAATTAAGATACTGCAGCGGACGCGCGTCGTCAAAATGCACCTCCGAAAGGTCCGCGATGCGTTTGTACTGTTCCGCAAGGACCGCCATCGAATCGTCGTCCCAGCCCGCGTTCGGTCGATAGTCGATCGCCGTATTGATCCGCGAGAATCCGCGGTTAAAAAGCCATTCGACCGACTCCGCCATGCGGTCGACCGTCGACGGCATCACGGTCTGCATCGCGACCGCGTTCGGCTGATATTTGAGAAGCAGATCGACGATCGGCTCGAGCCGCGCCATCGTTGGGTTTCCGTCGCGTGTGACGCGCTGTGCGTCCTGCAGAAGCCCGTCGTGCGAGAGGGCGATATCGAGCCTGTGTTCGTTTGCAAAGCGCAAGAACGGCTCGTCAAGCAGCGTACCGTTGGTCGTCATCTTGAAGCGCATTCCGGTGCCGGTCGCCTTTGCCTTTTGAACGGCATAACGGCAGACCGCTTCGATCACGCTGCGTTCCAGCATCGGCTCGCCGCCGAACAGCGAAAAGCCGTTCATCGCATGTCCGTAGGTAAACGCGAGATCGACTGCCTTAATCGCCGTCTCCTCGGTCATGTGTCTGCGGCTGTGCGTTTCGTAACAATAACGGCAGGCCAAATTACAGTCTGCCGTCAAATGCAAGGTGAAATTCATATGCGCTCCTCACGGCATGTCGGTCGGTACGACGATCTTGCCCATCAGCGCGGGCTCCTCGCCGTCGCGCGTGCGGCCTTCCGGTTCTTCGTCCATGATGATCTCTCCGTTTTCGTCGACCGCAGGCTCGCCTTCAAGACGCGGTTCCGGCGTCGGCTCGTCGATGGCGATCTCTCCGTCCAGCACCAGCTCGTCGGTCGGGACCGGTTCCGGCACGCCGCCCGTGCGAAGCATGTCGCAGCCCGTCGTGCCGGCAAGCGCGACTGCCGCCGCGGTCGTCAGGATCGCGCCGCGGATCAGTTTTTTCGGATAGTTCGGGCGGTAGCCCCTGACTTTGCTCTGCTTCATATCTCTACCCTCCTTACGGCATGTCGTCGATGATCGCGACGTCGCCCATCAGCTCCCACGCCTCCGGCGTCGGCGTAATCGCGGGAAGCCCCGTCGTCATCGGCGGTTCCGGCGTCTCCTCGTACGTAACATATCCCTCCGTCTGCAGCTCCTCCGGCGGAACGGTCTCCTCGATGCCGGGGTCCTCCATCGGCACAAGGCCGGTCGTTTCCGGTTTGATCATACGGCAGCCCGTCGTTGCGCCGATCGCCACCAGTGCGGCGGCGGCAAGCGTCATCCCGCGGATCGCCTTTTTCGGATAGTTCGGCTGATAGCCGGAAAGCTTTTGCTGTTTCATAACGGTCTCTCCTTTGAATGCTTCTTTCTTATAGACACTTCAAAGTGCAAAAGTGCTGCATCTTTTCAACAAAAATACTGCGCAGATCCGAAAAAGGTTGCAAAAGGGGGAACAAATCGTTTGTCCCCCCTTTGTTCTTTAATTATTTTCGGTGTCGAGGCTCATGTCCATCAGGCGCTTCAGGAAGCGGTGATCGAACATCGTGCTCATCGGCGCGCGGTCGTGGATCGTCTTGACCGCCTGCGCGAACATCGGCGCCGCCGAGATCGTGCGAAGCTTGGTGCTCTCGTTCGCCCACGGGCACTCGAGCGTGTCGGTGGAGACGAGCCATTCGTAATCGCTCTCCTCGATGCGGTGGATCGCCTTCTGCGTCATAACGTTGTGGGAGAGCGCGCCGTAAACGTGCTTCGCGCCGTGTTCCTTCAGCGCTCTTGCAACGTCGACGAGCGTACCGCCCGTGATGGAGAAGTCGTCGACGACGAGGCAGTTCTTGTCCTTGACGTCGCCGATGATGTTCAGAACCTTCGCGTCGCTCTTGTGGTCGTAACGCGTCTTGTCGCCGATCGCAACCGGCACCTGCAGCGCCGTTGCAAAGCTGTGCACGCGCTTTGCGCTGCCCGCGTCGGGCGAGACCACGACGAGATCATCGTCCACGATGCCCTGCCGCTTGACGTACTCGAGCAGCAGCGGACGCGCGGAGAGGTGGTCGACCGGCTTCTTGAAGAAGCCCACGACCTGATCCGCATGCAGATCCATGAACAGAACGCGGTCGACGCCGATCGTCTCGATACAGTCGGCGCAGACGCGGGCACGGATGGATACGCGCGGCTCGTCCTTCTTATCGCCCTTGGCGTAGGAAAAGTACGGAATGATCGCGGTGACCGAGTTCGCGCTCGAGCGCTTGAACGCGTCGATCCAGAAGAGCAGCTCGGTGAACTCGTCGTTCGGTTCTCTGCCGATCGGCTGCACGATATATACGTCCTTGTCACGGATGGATTCGTTGATGCGGACAAAGATGTTGCCCTCGTCGAACATGATCGTCGTTGCATCGCCCATCTGTGCGCCGAGATAATTACACATGCGCTGTGCAAACGGTTTGCCCGTTCTGCCTGCAAAGATCTTGATGATTCCGGATCCGGTATACATTTTGTTCCCCATGCCCCTTTTCAATGAAATTTGCTCATAGCAAGGTAAGTATATCACAACCGT
>JAZNHI010000132.1:0-16906 GCA_045576895.1 Clostridia bacterium
AAAAGTTTCTGTTGCGTTCGGCGCGCAAAAAGGGTATGATAACGATGTATGAGCATGCATTCCGACATCATCCGTTCCATGGAGCTTGCGCGGCCGGCGGATCCGCTTTCGCTGCCCGCGCTGACGCTGGCGTACATCGGCGACACGATCTACGATCTGTACGTGCGCACGACGCTGGCGGAGACCCTGCGCCTTCCGATGCGCGCCCTGCACCTTGAAGCGGCAAAGTACGTCTGCGCCGCGGGGCAGGCAGCGGCGTTCCGCCGCATCGAGGACCGGCTTTCCGAAAGCGAGCGGGCGGCATTCCGCCGCGGACGCAACGCGCATTCCGGCACCGTGCCGAAGCACGCGGACGTGCGCGACTACCGCGTGGCGACGGGACTCGAAGCGCTGCTCGGGCATCTGTATCTATTGGGCGAGGACGCGCGCATCGGCGAGCTGATGCACCTTGCCCTGCAATCCGTAAATGAATCCGAAAAGGAGCCTTAACATGAGCGATCAAAGGAAAGAGTACGGCAAACGTCCTTCCTCGGGGGACACCGGCGCACGCACGCGCAGACAGTATGAGAAGCCCTACGGCAAGAAGTCCTATCCGAACGACAGGCGCGGCTTCGGTTCCGACGAGCGGGACTATCCGAAGCCCGTTTACGACCGACCCTATGCGGGCGATCACCGCAAGAAGAATGCCGAGCAAAAGGGCGACTATCCGAAAAAACCGTACGAGCGCAAGCCCTACGGAAAGCCGGATGAGCGCAAGCCGTTCGATCGGAACGAAAAGCCGTACGACCGCAAACGCGACGAAAAGCCGAAGAAGCCGTACGAGCCCGCCCCGGTCGAGAACGAGCGTGACGAGCAGCCGTATCTGCTGATCGGCAGGAACGCGGTGCGCGAAGCGCTGAAGAGCGGCAGGAGCATCGACCGCGTGCTGGTCACGACCGAGCACGACGGTTCTTTGGGCGAGATCGTGACCCTTGCGCGCGAACGGAAGCTTGTCGTGCGCGAGGTCGACCGCAAAAAGCTCGACGAGCTGTGCATGCCGTTTGGACACGGCGGCAAGACCGCGAACCATCAGGGCGTCGTGGCGTATGCGGCGGGCGTGACCTACTGCGACGTCTCCGACATTCTCGACGCGGCGAAGGAAAAGGGCGAAGCACCGTTTATCATCGTGCTGGACGGCGTGGAGGATCCGCACAACCTCGGCTCCATCATCCGCAGCGCGGACTGTGCTGGCGCGCACGGCGTCATCATCGGCAAGCGCAGAAGCGCGTCCGTCACCGCAGCCGCCGTCAAGGCGAGCGCGGGCGCGACCGAATACGTGAAGATCGCGCGGGTCGTGAACATCTCCGCCGCGATCGCGCAGCTGAAATCCGCGGGCGTATGGGTCGCGGGCGCGGACATGCAGGGCGAAAGCATGCGCACCGCTGCGATGAAGGGACCGCTTGCGATCGTCATCGGTAATGAGGGCGAGGGGATCTCGAAGCTCGTGCGCGACAACTGCGATTTCCTCGTTTCCATCCCGATGCAGGGACACATCGATTCGCTGAACGCGGGCGTCGCCGCTGCGATCCTGATGTTTGAAAAGAAGCGGCAGGACGCCGAGTAAGCATGAGCGCACCGACCGACGAACAACTGCTTGCCCGGATCCGGCAGGGCGACGAGGAGGCGGAACGGCTGCTGTACGAACGGTACAAGCAGCTGGTCCGTTCGCGCGCGCATTCGTATTTTCTGATCGGTGCGGACCACGAGGACCTCGTGCAGGAGGGCATGCTGGGGCTGTATAAGGCGGTCTGCGAATACGACGAAGAGAAGGCGGCGTCCTTCAAAAGCTTTGCGGAGCTGTGCATCACGCGGCAGATTCTGTCGGCGATCAAAAATGCGACGCGCAAAAAGCACACGCCGCTGAACAACTATATCTCGCTGAACCGCTCGCCGGTCGAGGCGAAGGGGGAGATGACGCTTCTGGATACCATGCGTTCGCTGACCGTTGCCGATCCCGAGGATGTGGTGATCGGGCGCGAGAATTTCGAGCGGATGGTGGAGTACCTCGAAAAGACGCTGTCGCCGATGGAGCGGCGGGTTTTGAGCCTGTATCTCGACGGGCTGTCCTATCCGCAGATCGCGGTCCGCATCGAAAAGCCGCTGAAATCGATCGACAACGCCATGCAGCGCGTCAAGCACAAGCTCGAGGATTTCAAAAATTAAAACGAACAAACAGCCTCATCCGAGGCTGTTTTTGTTATCCTTCCTTTGCGTCCATCAGCATCCAGCCGAGGCTGACCGGCGCGGTAAACGGCGTGCCGCAGAAAACGCAGACCCGCGCGCCGACGGCAGGCAGGGGACCGCCGCAGTTCGGGCAGTTGAAGCCGACGACCTCGCTGTCCGGATCGTCCGCGTAGCCGGCGACGTAGGTCAGAACGAGCCGCTTTTCGCGCGGGATGTCGGTCTTGTCGTTATAGCCCACTGCCGCCTGACAGGTCAGGAACTTCCGGCGCGACGCGTTGTCGTACCCCGCGATCGAAACGCGGTGCACCTCGATCCCGTCCTTTACGTCGTCGGGCAGACGGTCCTCGAACGACTCGCGGAATTCCATCGTCGCGTCGTCCTGATAGAGAACCTTTTCCTGCACGCCGCTCTCATAATACGTCTTTGCGTCGCGGCGCACACGCTGACCGAAGATTCGCGCGTTGAAATCCGGGAAATCCTTCAGAAGCTTCGGCAGCACCACCGATTCCAGCGAGGACAGCGAGCGCGGCTTTTCCGGCTCCTTGTCCGCGGCGATCGCCTCGTCCAGTGCGCTTTTGATATAGCCGATCCGTTCGCGCATGCCGCGCGTGGCGCGTCGAATGCCCAGAAAGCCGCCGACCAGCGTCAGAATCCCGCCGCCGACGATCAGCGCGATCACCCATTTTTCCATACGATCCCTCCGAAAAACAGTTCCTTTTCTTCAGTTTGGACGCAATCGGGAAAAAAGTCAAGAGCAATCTTTCCGGCAGTCCGGATTTTTCCGATAATTGCGACAAAATAGCACCAATCCGGGTTGACATTATCCGCGCCTTGCCTTAAAATATATGATAAGAATGTATATCATTCCAAACCAAATAAAGAAATGAGAGGGGTTTGCATGGAAGAAAAGAAAAGAACGATCACCAAAGTCGAAGACGGTGAAAAGGTCAAGAAGACCGTAAAAAAGGCGGAGGAAGTCAAGGAAGCCGCCGAAGAAGAAGTCAAAGAATCCAAAAAGGTCAAGCAGGTTGAAACGCTCACCAAGGCGGAGGAGAAGAGCAAGGCAACGACGCTGCGCATTGTCGCCGCAATCTTTTGGGTGTTTGCAATCGGCTTCGAGGTTCTTGCGATCCTCTTCCTGTTCAAGAAGCTGTACATTCCGTGGCTGCCGCAGATGTGGGCAATGATCATCTGCATCGTGCTCGATCTGATCTGCTGCGTCATTGCGGCGCTGCTTTGGAAGAAAGCAAGCCACCTCGACCCGTTCAAGAAGACCAACAACAAGGTCGGCTTCTTCATCCTCACGCAGCTCGGCGTGATCATGGCGGCGATCTGCTTCATCCCGCTGATCATCCTCGTCCTTGCCAGCAAGGATAAGCTCGACAAGAAATCCAAGATCGTCGTGACCGTCGTTGCGATCGTCGCGCTGCTCATCGCGGGACTTCTGGGCGCAGACTTCAACCCGATCTCCGCAGAGGAAAAAGCACAGGCGGAAGATTCCATCACCGAGGAAGTCTACTGGACCGCATTCGGTCACAAGTATCACATCTATGAGGATTGCAGCTCCCTGAAGAATTCCGCAACGCTGTACAACGGTTCCGTCACCGCCGCGATCGACAACGGCCGCGGAGAGCTGTGCTACTTCTGCGCGAACAGAGCAGAGAAGGAAAAGCAGCTCAAGCTGGACGGTCTCAACGTCGAAGAAGGCGTTGAAACTGCAACCGGAGAATAAGCCATGGCGGGGATCGATATGAAGTCCCTGATGGGACTGGTCGGCAGCGACGGCATCGAAGCGCTGGCGAAATCGACGAAAACCGACAAGAGCAAGGTCGCGGCGGTGCTTTCCGACGCGCTCCCCGTGCTGGTCGGTAAGATGTCCGACAATGCGTCGACGAAGGACGGCGCGGAATCGCTGAACAAGGCGCTGAACGAGCACAAGACCGGCGACACGATCGACGCTGCGGCGTTCCTTGCGTCGGCGGACAGCGACGACGGCAAGAAGATCCTCGGGCATATCCTCGGCAGCGACGAAGCCGCGGCGACCAAGGCAATCTCGAAAAAGAGCGGCGTGTCCGGCAAGAAGGTCGGCACGATCCTTTCCACGGTTGCGCCTCTGCTGCTGTCGCAGCTCGGCAACAAGAAGGACGACGATTCGAGCGCAGGCATCGGCGGGCTTCTGGGCGGACTTTTGGGCGGCGGCTCGCAGAGCAGCTCCGGCAGCATCGGTTCGACGCTGCTCGGAAGCCTTCTGGGCGGCGGAAGCAGCTCGCAGTCCTCGTCGTCCGGCAGCTTGCTCGGCGGACTTCTGGGCGGTCTTTTGGGCGGCAAGGAAGAGGAGAAGGAAGAAGAAAAGGAAGAGGAATCCGGCGGGCTTCTGGGCGGGCTCGGCTCGCTTGCCATGAACCTGTTCGGCGACAGCTCCGCCCTCTCCGACAAGGAGGAATCCGCCTCCGGCAAGAAAAAGACCGGCAAAAAGACCGGTACGACCTCGGCAAAGAAAAAGACCGGCACAACGACCTCCGGCAAGAAGACCGCGGCGAAGAAGCCTGCGTCGTCGACCGCCAAGAAGACGGGCACGACCGCGACCGGCAAGAAGACTGCGGCAAAGAAGCCCGCGACGTCGACCGCCAAGAAAACGGGCACGACCGCAACGGGCAAGAAGACCGCAAAGAAAACGACCGGCAAGTAATCCATAAAAACAAAAAAGAGGCTGTTCAATCGCTTTTTGAACAGCCCCTTTTTTATATGCGGATTCAGACCGTGCCGGTGAGCGTGACCGTCAGCACGCCCGGATTCACGGTGATCGTGCCGGCGTCGTCCTGCGTGAATGTCGCGGCGGGTACGGACAGCGTTCCCTGCGTGCCGGAGGGCAGCGTGAAGGTGTTCGCCGCAAAGGTGAAGTCCGTCGAAGGCGCGCCGTTCACGGTCACGGCGACGTCCGAAAGCGTCAGCGGGAAGTCGTCGGTCAGCGACAGCGCCGTCGCCTCGACGTTGCCGCGGTTTTCGATCGTGAAGGTCACGGAAAGCTGTCCGCCGCCGGTGATCGGGTTCGGACCCATCTCCTTTTCGATGGACACGTCCGCGTATTCCGCAACGGGCACGGTCGCGGAAGCGGTCAGCGGTTCGGCGTTTCCGACCGAGACCGTGTTCGTGATCTCGCTGCCGACCGAGAGCGGCGCAAAGGAATTCGCCGTCGCCTGATAGATCAGCAGCGCGTTTGCGTCCGCGGGGATCGACGGGACCGTGAACTGAACGCCGCCGGGTACGGTCTGCGGTTCGAGCTCCTCCGAGAACGTCCCGTTCACGTACAGCGTTGCGTTCTCCGCAAGGGTCAGCGGCGTGACCGGCGTGTCGGAACCGGCGGGCGTGTATGCGCCGAGATCGTCGGTGACGGTGAGGTTTTCGATCGGCGCTGCGCCGAGGTTGTGCAGCGAGATCAGATAGGTCAGCGTCGAGCCCTCGCGGTATTCGTCCTCGAGCGTGCGCTTTTCGACGGAAAGCGCCGCGTTCCATTCGGTCTCCGCAAGGTTGGAAAGCACGGACGCGGTCGTCGTGCCGTAGGTATATGTAAGATTTGCCTGGTTAGTGATCGTTGCCATGGGTTACTCCTTTCCGGACGGCGTGCGCCGTCCTCGGTATACTATGCAGAACGTAAAAATCCGGTTACAAAAAAGCCTCCCTCAGACGAGAGGGAGGCAAACCGTTCGCTGTGTTGCGGTCAGAATCCGGACACGGTCACAATGACGGAGAAGATCCATGTGATGAAGAAACAGATGAACGCAAACGTCAGCGCGCCGATTCCGAGGCAAAGCCCCACGGCGGAGAAGACGATGCCCTTGACCGAACGCGTCGCGCGGCGAATGCTGCGGATCAGACCGAGCACGCCGAAAACGACGGCAGCCGCGCCGAGAAGCATGGCGAGGACGATCAGAACGATCAGGACCGGACCGTATACGGGCATTCCTTCGTACTGATAATTGGCGGCGCGCCAGATATTGCCGAACAGTGCAAGAAAGTATGTGATCAGCGACAGGACAAAACCGACGATGCCGAGCGTCAGCGCGGCGCCCTGCAGCCGGACCGGAACGGGCTGACGGGCAGGCTGTTCCGTGACGGTGGTTTCATAATACTCCATTTGAATGCTCCTTTCCCGAAATTGCAGGTTTCATCCGGGTCTGCGGTCTGTTCACTGCACACGAACGCGTCGGGCAGGCTGCTCCGCAGACGCCGGTTCCGTTGTTCTTATTGATCGGCGGGGAGGTAGTACGCCTTGATCATTTCGTATGTTTCGCGATGGAAGACCGCCTTTTCCTTGGCTTCGGTGAACCATTCGTCGAACTGCGCTTCCCACGCTTCCTCCGTAAGCTCCGCCTTTGCCGCGATCCGGATATCCTCCTCGATCGACGCACGATCGACCACGCCGGCGTTCACGACCTCAACGAGCTTCACGATCACATATGCGCCGTCGATCAGGATCGGTTTGCTGTATTCGCCGGGCGCAAGCTCCTTTGCATAATCGCCGAGCACGCCGTTGCGCGGGTCTTCATCCTTGATGTAAATCAGGCGTTCGTCGAGCCCGGATTCGTTTTCGGGCGTACCGTTATAGGTTTTCATGACGTCTTCAAACGACGCGCCGCCCTCAAGCGCGGCATACGCCTCGTCGATCTTCGCAAGGACGTCGTTGTAATAGTTGTTTTCGAGCGATTCGGTCTCTTCCTTCAGCGCGGCATACTGTTCCGCGATCTCCTTCTGGCGTTCCGGATCCTCGTTGTTCAGCAGCAGCGCGCCGTATTCCGCTTCGAGATCCCGCATCTGCGTCTCGTTTGCCTCGATCTTCTCGTCGGGATCGCCGTCCGGCGCAAGCTCGATGACCTGTACGCGGATATAGCCGTCCGGCACGTACAGAATGGGCGTCGCATCCGATTCCAGATCCAGGCCCTGCGCGTCGTAATAGTAATCCAGCGGGGTCGCATCATACTTCGTCTTCTGCGCTTCCAGCGTCTTTTCGTACCATGCGTTGACCGCCTCGGCGTCGAGCGCTTCCGTATCGAGGTTCGCTTTCATCGTTTCGCTCAGCTTGTCGATGCGCAGCCCCTCCAGAATGCTGTCGTGCTCCATCTGCAGATAGTCTTCAAAGACAAAGCCCTCGTGGAACATCTGGGCAAGCTGTTCGTTGATCGCGTTCAGCGCAACGTCAAGCTGCTCCTGCGTGAGCTCGGATGCGGATGCCGCAACGTCCTCGGTCGCGCCGTAGTAGTACGCAAACTGGCACAGCAGCGCGTCGCGCTCCTCCTCGACCTCCGCGTGCGCGGAAGCGGACAGCTCGAGCTCCTCCTCGTCGCTGAGTTTCACGCCGAGCTCTTCCGCTTTCCAGAGCGGCACATAGTTCCGAAGGATCTCATCCTCCGTCATGCTGAGGCACTGATTGACGATCTCCTCGTTGATCGAACCGGAATAGGAGAACATGCTCATATAGGAGTCGAACAGGTTGGCGACGTCGTTCGCCTTGATCTTGATGCTGCCGAGCTCGATCGCGGTCGCTTCGGTGTCAAATGCCGGCAGGCTCGGATCGGCGGTTTCCGAGGAGGCGGTACCCTCCGTTCCGGAGGATGTCGAAGCATCGGGCTTGTCCTCTTCCTTCGGAACGAGGCAGCCGACGAGCGACAGTGTCAACAGAAGCGCAGTCAAAAGCGCAAAAATACGTTTGGTCAGTTTCATGGATATAAGGGGGTTCCTTTCTTGATGTTTGTCCTATTATACTCCGAGTTCGGCGTCTGCGCAATGCATCAGCCTGTAAATTAATTGTGGAAGATTTTTGACAAAATCGCGGATATTGCGTTTTCGTTCGGTCCAGACGATCGCCGCGGGCTCGTTTGCAAGCAGCCGGAGGTTCGGCTCCGAGGACAGCACGGCAAGAAGCTGCAGCCCGTCCGGATGCACGGAAGCGTCGTACGTGAGCGTTGCCTTGCCGTCGCGCACGGTGACGGAGGAGAAGCCCGCGCGCCGCGCGTACGCACGGATCAAAGCGAGCTGCATCAGCGTCAGCACCGGTTCCGGCAGATCGCCGTAGCGGTCGTTGAATTCGTCGAGCAGATCGGTATAGGAATCGCTGTCGGTGATCCCCGCGATCCGCTTGTACATGGCAAGCCGGTGCAGCTCGGAGGGCAGGAACGACTTCGGAATGTACGCATCGACCGGCACGTCAACCGTCGTTTCGATCTCCGGCGCAAGCGTTTCGCCCTTCGCTTCGGCAACGGCGCTGCGCATCAGCTTGCAGTAGAATTCATACCCGATGTCCGCGATATGCCCGTGCTGTTCCGCACCGAGGAGACTGCCCGCGCCGCGGATCTCCAGATCGCGCATCGCAAGACGGAAGCCCGCGCCGAACTGCGTGAACTCGCGGATCGCCAGAAGCCGCTTCTGCGCCGTTTCGGAAACGGCGCGCGCCTGCGGCACGGTGAAGTACGCGTACGCCATGCGGGTCGACCGTCCCACCCTGCCGCGAAGCTGATAGAGCTGCGCAAGTCCGAGCTTGTCCGCGTCGAGCACGACGAGCGTGTTCGCGTTCGGAATGTCTACGCCGCTTTCGATGATCGTGGAGCACAGAAGGATATCGATCTCCTTTCGGAGAAACGCCATCATCGTGTTCTCCAGAAGCGCTTCCGGCATCTGTCCGTGCGCCATGGCGATACGCGCCTCCGGCAGCAGCGCCTGCAGGTGCGTGAGCGTCGAACCCATCGTGATCACGCGGTTCGACACAACGAACGCCTGTCCTCCGCGCGAAAGCTCTTTCTGCAGCGCGGCGGCGACGAACGCGTCGTTGTACTCCATGACGAACGTCTGCACGGGGAAGCGGTTTTCCGGCGGCGTTTCGATCGTGCTGATGTCGCGGATGCCCGTCATCGACAGGTTCAGCGTCCGGGGGATCGGTGTCGCGGTCAGCGTCAGCACGTCGATCTCGCTGCGCAGAGCCTTGATCTGCTCCTTGTGGTTCACACCGAAGCGGTGCTCCTCGTCGATGATGAGAAGTCCGAGATTCTTGAATTTCACCGATTTCGCCAGCAGCGCATGCGTGCCCACGACCACGTCGATCTCGCCGGTTTGAAGTCCGCGCTTGACCTCGGCGCACTCCTTCGGCGACTGGAAGCGGGAAAGGCAGGCGACCCGGACGGGAAAATCCGCAAAGCGCTGTAGGAGCGTGTGATAGTGCTGCTGCGCAAGGATCGTCGTCGGCACGAGGAACGCCGTCTGCTTGCTGTCCTGCGCCGCCTTGAACGCCGCGCGCATCGCGACCTCGGTTTTGCCGTAGCCCACGTCGCCGCACAGCAGCCGGTCCATCGGACGCGGTGACTCCATGTCCGCCTTGACGTCCCTGATCGCCTGCGCCTGGTCCGGCGTCTCCTCATAGGGGAAGGCGTCCTCAAGCCGCTTCTGCCACGGCGAATCCTTCGAGAACGCAAAGCCGCCGTTCTGGCTCCTTGCTGCGTAAAGCCGCGCAAGGTCGATCGCAAGCTTCTTTGCGCCGGCGCGCGCCTTCTCCACGCGCTGCTGCCATTCCGTGCCGCCGAGCTTACTTAGCTGCGGGGGCACCTCGGCGTCTGCACCGATGTATTTCTGGATCCGGTCCAGCTGATCGGTCGGGATATAGAGCCGGTCGTCGCCGCGGTAGGCAAACAGCAGGTAGTCGCTCGTGCTGCCGTTGACCGTGAGCTGCTCCACGCCCAGAAATCTGCCGATGCCGTGCGCCTCGTGCACCACGTAATCGCCGACGGACAGGTCGGAAAATTTCAGCGTGCCGTTCTTTTTGCGTGCGTGCGAGGACGGGCGCTTGCCGAACAGCTCCTGCGCCGTCAGAACGCAGAGATGCGATTCCGGGAACACAAAGCCCTGCGGAAGGGATTCCGAAAGGACCAGCGCCTCGCCGCGCACCGGCGGGCGGGACAGCGTATCGGCAAATGCGACGGAAAGATTGACATCGCCGAGCACGTCGCGCATGCGATCCTGCGCCTCGCCGACGTACAGCAGCACCGCTTCGCGCGATTTCAGAAGCTTTGATAGCTCGGTGACAAACTGCGCGGAATCGTTGAGATACGCGGGCGCGGGCTCCGCGGTGAAGCTCACGCGCGCATGGTGCCGGTAATTTGCATAGGGGCGGAACAGCGCGTAATACGCCGCGGTATGCCGCGTGTCGAGCCGCCGCATGACCGTGTCCGCGCCGCAGAGGAGCTTCCCCTGCGACGGGTGCCCCTCGCCGCGCTCCAGCGTCGCCGCGACCGTTTCGGAAAAGATCAGCTCCGCGGCGCGCGCCTCGTCCGCGATCCGCCCGGGATCGTTCAGCAGCAGCAGACTGTCCTCGGGCAGATAATCGACAAGTGTTTCGGTGACGGGATACAGCAGCGGAACGAGCACGTCCGCACCGACGCACGGCTGCCGTTCCTTCCACGATTCGCGCTGCGCATCGAAGCCCTGCGCGTTCTTGAGAAGCCGCAGCGCGCGCGCCATTGCCTCGGCGGTCTGCGGCGTTTCAAAGGCGGGCGGCAGCACGGCGGAATCGACCTGCTCGACGCTGCGCTGCGTCAGCGGATCGAAGACGCGCATCTGATCCACATCGTCGCCGTAAAACTCGATGCGGTACGGGTACGCCGCCTGCGGGGGGTAGACGTCCAGAATGTCCCCGCGCGCCGAAAGCTGTCCGGGTCCCTCGATCTCCGCCGTGCGCTCGTAGCCCGCATCCGCAAGCCGCGCGATCAGCGTGCGCGGGTCGACCGTATCGCCGACCTGAACGCGCACGATCTGCGACAAAAATGTCTCATGTTGCACAAGACGCTCCATCAGCGCCTCGGGACAGGTGACGATCAGGGAGGGGACCGAAAGCGCGAGACGCGAAAGCACCGAAAGACGTGCCGATCTGCGCTCGGAGGAGACCGCCTCAAGGTGAACGAGCGGCAGCTCGCGCGGCAAAAACAGCCCCGTATCGGGGCGGTATGCGCGCTGCAGCTCGAAAAGCCGCATCGCCTCCGCGGGCGTCGGCACGACCCAAACGACCGTCCGCTCCTCCGCAAGCGCGGCGTTGACGGCGGGGCGATGCGCCTCCGAAAGCCCGAAGACGGCGACCGTTCCGTCACCGTTTTCCAGCGCTGCATGCAGTTGTCGATAGCCGGGGTCGTTTGCGACTGCGCGTAAAAGCTCTTTCATACGTTCATTATGGTGCAAAAACGCACCAATCAGGCTTCGCCTTTGTGTCCGTCGATCGAGACGGAGCGGTTCTTTTCGTGCTTCTTGTTGTACTTGCTCTGCGCCTCACCGATGTTGCCGGAGACGATCAGCGCGGCGGCGTCCGCGGCGTTTTCAAAGACCTCGTCCAGCGTCTTCTGCTCCTCCTTCGAGGGGCGCTTCAGCACGTAGTCGCGCAGAAGGATCGATTCGTCCTTGCCGACGCCGATGCGGACGCGGGCGAAGTTCTCGGAATGGATGCAGGCGATGATCGAGCGCATTCCGTTGTGACTGCCCGCCGAACCGTTCGCACGGATGCGCATGCTGCCGAGCGGCAGATCGATGTCGTCAAGCAGCACGATCAGCCGTTCCGGTTCGAGCTTGTAGAAATGAAGAAGGCTTTGCACCGCGTCGCCGCTGAGATTCATATAGGTCTGGGGCTTCGCTAATATCACGCGCTCGTTTCCGATGCGTCCCTCGCCGTACAGCGCGGAAAAGCCCTTGGTCTTTACGCGGATATCCAGCTTTTCCGCAAGCGCGTCCAGCGCCTGAAAGCCTGCGTTGTGCCGTGTTTTCCTGTAACTCAGCCCGGGATTGCCGAGCCCGACGATCAGATACATATCCGTTCCTCTCCGAAAATGGTATTTCCCCACGCCCCGGACGGGGGAGGGGTGCAGAATGGGCTATTGCCCATATCTTTTATTATAGCATGCTTTCCTTTCCTGCGCAACCGCGATTTCCGGACGAAAAAAACCGCCGGAATGCTCCGGCGGGATTGCGTTCTGTGCGTTCAGTTCCGCTTGAAGATCAGATTCATCTGATCGATCTGAAGGTGCAGGAATCCGTCCGCGATCCGGCAGGAGGTGCTTTCTCCGTCGATCGTGATCGTATCGTTTTCGAACGTGTATGTAAAGTCCGTAACGTCGGGATCTTCGCCGGGCGAGATCGTGGTCAGCGTTCCGGTGCCGTCCTCGTTGAACTGCAGGATCATATTCGCGCCCATGGCAAGCGCAAGCGAAAGCTCCTGCTGCATGCTTTCATCCTCTGCGCCGCTGAGCGACCATGTGCCGACGATACTGTTCGCATCGGGCTGCGGCGCTTCGGATGCGTTCTTCGCTTCGTCCGGGATCACGATCTCGGGCACGGCATTGAACTGCGACAGCGTGAAATCCACGGTCGCTGACGGAACGCTGCATTCAAAGTCAAAACCGTCGAGCGAATCCGCAAGCTGCGCTTTGAAAAGCTGTGAGACGATCGCTTCCATCAGGCTGCGTATGTCGAGCGTGAGATGCACGAGGCGGCCGGTCTCCCGATCGATCCGGAACGTGATGGGAAGATCGCCGATGTCCTTCGGAAGACTCTCGAAGTCCTGCGAAGCGAACACATCGCCGAGGATATCGACGGAATCGCGCGCGAATTCGCCGGACAGAATTCCGGTATAGACGTCCGTTTCAAAGCCGTTGAACGTCTCGGTGCCGGAAAACGTCAGATCCTTTGCGTGCTCTATCCACAGCGAAACGGAATCCTGCGGACCGGCGGAGACGGCGTCGTCGGACTGCTGCGACTCACGCGTCCATGTCTTGCCGCCGTCGGAGGATGTATACGTCACGATCTTGCCGTCGACCTCTTCCGTGTAGGAAAGGCTGCTCTGCCGATAGCCCATTGCACTGATCGTGCTTTCCGTGCGGCTGACGGCGGGATCCTTCTGCACATCCATGCGTATGTTCAGCTTTGTATCAAGGCTTTGGCTGACCTGCAGAGAGGGGACGGCGAGCGTCATGGTGACGTCTTCGTCGAGATCAAGATGAAACGAGTCGGCCTCGTTCAGCTTCTCGAACGCGGCGGCGATCACCTGATCGGGCGACAGAGTCGGCTCCGGCGTGGGTTCCGGCGTGGGTTCCGGCGTGGGTTCCGGCGTCGGCGCTTCGGTAGGTACCGGCGTCGGCGTGTCCGTTGCCGCGGCTGTCGTTACGGGCGTTTCCGCAGAACCGGTGCGCGCGTCGGACGTGCGCCAGGGACGCCAGATGAGCAGCGCAGCGGCTGCGGCGGCTGCCAGCGCGATGCAGATCAGCGCGATCGTAAGTCCCTTATGCGTTTTCTTTTTCGGCGCAGGCGCGGGTTCCTCCGCGGCGGGAGGTTCCTGCGAGGGGGTGACAGCCGGATCGTCCGGCTGCGGCGGGCACTCGATCGGCGCACCGCATTCCGGACAGAATTTCACGGTTTCGGGTACAGAGGTTCCGCAGTTGCTGCAATACATGGCAATACCTCATTTCTGCATCGGTTCCGATGCGGTTATTTTCGGGTGTGTCAGGAAACGACGTCGCAGCCCGGAAGCACGGATTTCAGCGATTCGATCTGCGACCGGGAGACCTTGTTTCCGCGCAGGGTAACGGAGGTCAGTTCCGGAAGCGCAAACAGAGGCGAAATATCCGAGATGGCATTGTTCGCAAGGTTCAGATAGGTGAGCGCCGTAAGCGGACGCAAAAACTCGATGTCCGAGATGCCGTTGTTCGTCAGATAGAGCTTTTCAAGCTGTTTCAGTTCGCTGAGCGGCGCATAGTCTTCGATCGGGTTTTTTCCGAGGTCGAGGATCCGGAGGTTCTTCAACTCGGAGAGAACGGAGACGTGCTTAATCTGGTTGTTGTTCAGATACAGCGTGTTGAGCGCGGTCATATCGTCGATCGCCGAGAGATCCGAGACCTTGTTGTCGGTCAGGTTCAGATAGGTCAGCTTCGTCATGGAGCGCAGGAACGAGATATCGTCGATCTCACATCCGACCAGATACAGCTTTTCAAGATTTTCGAGATCGCCGAGCGGCGTCATGTTCGTGATCTTGTTGTGTCCGAGCTCGAGCGTGGTAAGACTCTTCATCGTTCCGATCGCGGAAATGTCGGTGATCTTATTGTTGTCGAGATAGAGCGTATTCAGCTTCGACAGCATGATCAGCGGGGAAATATCCGAGATCTCATTGCTGTACAGATTCAGGTATTCAAGGTTTCTGAGCCCGCGCAGCAGGGAGATGTCCCGGATGCCGTTTTCGCTGAGATACAGCTTTTTCAGTTCATTGAGCTCGCTCAGTACGGAGAGATCCGCAATGCTGTTCCGGCTCAGATCGAGCGTTTCCAGCGCGGTCAGCCTGCCCAGCACGGAAACGTCGTTAAACTGGTTGTTCTTGAGAAACAGCTCCTTGAGATTCGTCAGATTGCCGAGTGCGGAGAGATCGGAGATCCGGTTGTCGGACAGATCCAGATAGGTAAGCGTCGTCAGCCTGCCGAGCGTCGAGATGTCGCCGATGCTGTTTCCGCCCAGGACAAGCTTATCCAGTGCAGGCGCGTCCGGCAGCATGGAGAGATCGGTGAGCTTGCTGCTTTTTAGGGACAGCGACTGAAGCGCCGTCAATTCGCGAATCACGGAGAAGTCGGCGATCCGGTTGCCGTCGAGGTTCAGCCGCGTGAGATTTTTCAGCCCTTTGAGCACGGAGATATCCGCGATCCGGTTGTTCGGGAGACGCAGATCGTTGAGCGCGGTCATGCCGGCAAGGAAGGACAGATCTTCAAGATCCATGCTGCCGAGCGACAGCGCCGTCAGCTCCGGAAGGTTTTTGAGTGCGGAGGGATCGGCGATGGGATTGCCGGAAAGGAACAGCCGCTGCAGTCCCGTCATGCGGCTGAGCACATCGACGTCGGTGATGCGGTTGCCTTCCAGATCCAGCTCCGCAAGCGCGGGCAGTTCGCTGAGTACGGAGATGTCGGTGATCCGGTTGCGGGAAAGCTTCAGACGCGTCAGACCGGGGAGGGCTTTCAGGACGGAGAGGTCTTTGATCCGGTTGTCCTCCAGATACAGCGAGGTCAGATTCCGGAACAGCTCCAGATCGGAGATATCGGTGAGCCCTGCATCGGGCAGCATCAGCTCCGTGACCGCAAGCACGTCGGACGTGCGGATCTCGCCGGTCAGTCCGGACACTTTGCGGAAGGCGTCTTCAAACGCCGGATCGCGGAAGGACACCGGCGAGGTCTGTTCCTCCGGTCCCGCGGGGACGACGGCAGGATTCGCGGTGTTCGTTTCCGAAACGGTTTCATGATCGGGCGCTTCGGAGCTTGCTTCGGCTGCCGGTATCTGCGCCTGCGTCTCATCGGGGGCGGACTTGTCGTTCTTGCCCCAGAACAGGATGACCAGCACGGCGGCGCAGACGAGCAGAAACGCAATGATCGGAACAACGATCAGAAGCGTGCGGGTGCTCTTGCTGCGCGATATCTGCTGCGCGTCGTTCTGCGCGTCCTTCGTCAGAACGTCTGCCTTGCAGGCGTTTTGGGTGAAGGGCTTGCACTGTCCCTGAGACGCCTTCTTTGCGGAAGCCGGACGCTGCGCGGCAGGCGCTTCGGACGGCTTCGACCGAAGATCGACGGGCATGCCGCAGCATTCGCAGAATGCCTGGTTTTCTTTGATAAGGGTACCGCAGTTTTTGCAATTCATAACAATTACCTCTGAACTATGATGATCTGGATTCGTTTATTCGCGTACAAAGGCAAGGAAATCCTTGTTTCCGCCGCCTTCGGGGACCTGCATCATGAGGGAGTCGTCCGTGATCGAATACGGGATCTGAACGTTGTCGATCACCAGAATCGTCGTGCCCCGCTCAATGAGCTCATAGCGGAACGATCCCGTGGTCGTCTTTCCGTTCGACAGAACGGTCCGGGTGCCCTTGCCGCGTCCGTCGAAGGTGTAGGAAGCGGCATAGGTGCCGTTTTTGATCTCTTCTTCGCGTTCCTTGTGCCGCATCGAGGAAACCATGTTCCAGGTACCCGCAAGCGCATCCGGCTTTGCGCAGCCGATGAGCGAGAGCACGATCGCCGCAAGCAGCAGCCATGTGATCCAACGTTTCCGCATACTGTTTTCCCCCTGTCCGATGATAGTACCAGTATAACGGGAAGACGTTTTTCTGTCAATAAACGACACGGCGTTTCGGCGGACGATTCTGCCGCGGAATGAAAAAAGCGGCGCAAACGCGCCGCCGGAATGAGGTTCGGATTCAGCCTTCCTTCTTCGACATAAAATAGGAAACGACGAAGCCCGCGACAAGGCAGAGGAGCGCGGCGGGGATGAACCACCACTGCGTAAGGCTTGCGCCGAATGCGGGACCGAAGCACTTTGCCTTCAGGAAGATCGCGTACGGCGAGGCAAGCATCAGAGCAAGGATGCCGTAATAGGTCGGGGTCGGATGCTTGTCGAGGAGCCAGCGGATCGCCTTCGACACGATGAGAAGACCGAGGATGATGCCGATGCCGAACGGGATCAGCACCAGAAGGTGCGGGCCCATCTGTGCGAAATTCAGCGTGAAGAGGCAGACCACGGCGCTCTTCAGGTGCGTCATGACGCTGTAATAGTATCCCAGCACGAGCATGACCATCGAGCCGGAGATGCCCGGCACGATCATGGTGCCCGCCGCGATAAAGCCGAGCAGCAGGGCAAG